>JBIOJB010000057.1:0-19545 GCA_044450465.1 Candidatus Dormibacterales bacterium
CAGAACGTCCAGCAGATGATCTCCAACACGAAGATCCTCGGCATGGTTGGTCCGTTCAACTCCGGCGTGGCTGCGGCTGAGATCCCGGTCGCCAACCAGGCGCCCCTGGCGATGATCAGCCCGTCCAACACCAACGAGTGCTTGACCCTCGCGTTCGACTACTGCCAGAAGTACGCCGGCTACACCGCGGCGGCCCTCCGGCCGACCGGCATGAACAACTACTTCCGCATCGCGGCCAACGACACGCACCAGGGCCCCGCGATGGCGGACTACGCGTACGACACCCTCGGCATCAAGACCGTCGCCGTCTGGGACGACCAGGAGCCCTTCGGCCTGGGCGTCGCCAACAACTTCGCCAAGGAATTCTCGGCGAAGGGCGGCAAGGTCGTCGACCGCCAGGGCTTCGACACCTCAAGCAAGCCTGACTTCCACGCGTGGCTGAACAAGGCCAAGGCTGACGGTGCACAGGGCATCTACGCCGGCGCCACCTCCGCTTCGTACGGATGCATCCCGCGCGCTGAGAGCCAGGGCATCTTCGACCCGAGCAGCTACTACCTAGGCCCCGACGGCATCGGCGACGGCCAGTGCCTGAAGGACGCCGGCACGACCATGGCGAACGACCACATGTACGCGAGCCAGGGCGTTGCTGACGCCAACACCAACCCGAGCGCCGCGGCGACGATCGCAGCCTACAAGGCAGCGCATCCGAACCCGAGCGACACGGCGGCTTACACCTTTGCCGGCTACGACTGCGCCGCGATCCTGATCGACGCCATCGACCGCGCGATCAAGGCGGCCAACGGCGGAATGCCGACCCGCCAGCAGGTCATCGACCAGATGGCCAAGACCACCAACTTCCCAGGCCTGACCGGGACCTATTCCCTCACCGCGACGGGTGACCCGTCGGCGCCTGCGCTCCAGATTCAGCAGAACCAGGCGGCCGGCTGGACGACCGTCAAGAACCTCGCCGTCACCAGCTAGTCACAGACAACACGAAAGGGAGGGACACCGCGTCCCTCCCTTTTTCTTTTGCCATTCAGCAAGATTTGTGAACAATTAGCCGGATGGCGGCGATGGTGCAGCGGCTGCGGGGGTCGGTTTTGAGCACTCCGACCGCCTCCGTCGTCAACCTGGTCGGCATCGTCGTGGTGATCGTCGTGGCGGTCAACGCCATCCAGAGGATCTTCCAGGGTGGGGCGACTTACTTCTTCCAGACCCTGGGTTTTGGTCTCGCAGAAGGCGGCATCTTCGCCCTGGTCGCGCTTGGCTACACCATGGTCTACGGGATCATCGAGCTCATCAACTTCGCCCATGGCGACGTCTTCACCCTGGGAGCGTTCTTCTCGCTCGCGATCATGCCTCTGTTCGGACTCACCGAAGGCAAGATCTCGGGCGCCGCCCTGATCCTGCCGATGCTGGGCCTCTTCCTCGTGACGATGGCCTTCTGCGCCGTCGTCAATGTGCTCATCGAGAGAATCGCTTACCGGCCCCTTCGCCACGCCCCGCGTCTTGCGCCGCTCATCACCGCCATCGGAATGTCAGCCTTTCTAGAGGGCGTGATGTTCATCTGGCGCGGGCCGTTCAACCTGCACTATCCGGACTTCCTGCCTGAGACGCAGATCCCGCTCGGGGGTGGGGTCACCATCGCCGCCAAGGCAGTCTTCGTGATCGTGCTCGGCCTCATCTTGATGGTGTCGCTGACGTTGTTCATCAACCGCTCCACCCTGGGCAAGGCGATGCGTGCCACCGCTCAGGATCGCGACGCGGCTCAGCTCATGGGGATCGACATCAATCGCACCATCGCCGCGACGTTTTTCATCGGTGCGGCACTGGCCGGCGCGGGCGGCATCATCTACGGCCTCTACTACAACTCTGTCGCCGCCTTCGACGGATTTCAGTACGGCCTGGTCGCATTCACCGCCGCGGTCTTCGGAGGCATCGGCAACATACCCGGAGCCGCGCTGGGCGGGTTCCTCATCGGAATCATCGCCGCCATCTCTGACGGCTACTTCACGGTTTCGTGGACCAATGTCGTGATCTACGCCATCCTCATCTTCGTTCTTGTCTTCAGGCCCACCGGCCTTTTGGGAATGCGAGTACCTGAGAAGTGAGCGCCATGGGCCATTTCCTACGCGGCAACATGCGCAGCCCGAACGCGATCGCCTACACGATCATGGGGCTGGGAGCGCTCTTCTTCCCCGCAATAGTCCAGTTCATGACCAACGGCAGCGGAGACTATCTCGTCGGTCTGGCGGCTGACGGGGGCATCTACATGCTGATGGCGATTGGCCTGAACGTCGTGGTGGGCTTCGCCGGCCTCCTCGACCTCGGATATGCGGCGTTCTTTGCCATCGGCTCCTACACGTACGCCATCGTGGCCTCGAACCACCTGGGCGTGACGCCCATCGGTCACTCGCTCCACATTCCGTTCTGGATCGCCCTTTTCATCGGAATGTTCGTCGCGGCCTCCGCCGGCGTCCTGCTCGGCGCGCCGACCCTGAGGCTGCGCGGCGACTACCTGGCGATCGTGACGCTGGGCTTCGGCGAGATCGTCCCGAAGGTCTTCCGCAACGCCGGCGTCTGGACGGGCGGCGTCCCCGGCATCAGCGCCCTCGACGTGCCCTCGCTGCCGGGCTGGTTCGTGGGCCCTTGGGTCAATCAGGATTTCCAGTGGGTTCCGGTTTTCCGCTTCACGTCGGCCAACCTGACCGCCTACTACGTCCTGATGATGGGCCTCATCACAGTCGTCGTCTTCCTCGTCCACAACCTCTACAACTCACGCCTGGGCCGTGCCTGGATGGCGGTTCGCGAGGACGAGACCGCCGCGGCCGCCAGCGGCGTCAACACCGTGACCATCAAGCTCCTGGCCTTCTCCATCGGCGCAGCAACGAGCGGTTTCGCGGGAGCCTTCTACGGCGCGAAGCTCTCCTATGTGAGCTCGGAGAACTTCGGATTCATCGTCTCGGTGACGGTCCTGGCGATGGTCGTGCTCGGCGGAATGGGCAACATCCCAGGTGCGATGTTGGGCGCAATCGTCCTCTACTTCGTCCTCTTCTGGCTGCTCCCCAACGCTCCCCTGCAGGTCGAGGGCATCGCCTCCAACCTCGGGCTCGGCTTCCTCAACCAGGCCAACCCCAACGGCTGGCCCGGAATTGCGGAAGAGGTCTCGCGGTCGAAGTACCTCATTTTCGGTCTGATCCTCGTGGGGATCATGCTGCTCAGGCCGCAGGGCCTGCTGCCGAGCCAGATCCGCAAGCAGGAGCTGAAGCGAACCGCCGAGCTCGTTCCGGAGGCGAAATGACCGACCCGATTCTTCGCGTCGCCGGCCTGACGAAGCGTTTCGGCGGCCTGGTGGCCGTCGACAACGTGAGCTTCGAAGTTCCGACCGGCGAGGTGTTCGCGCTGATCGGACCCAACGGCGCCGGCAAGACGACGCTGTTCAACTGCATCACCGGCATCTACAAGCCGACGCTGGGCAACGTCACATTTCGAGGCAAGAACCTCACGGGCTCTCCCCCGCACCGCACCGCCAAGGCCGGCATCGCTCGAACATTTCAGAACATTCGCCTGTTCGAGTACATGTCGGCGCTCGACAATGTCCGGCTCGGCCACCATTCCCGCATGCATGCCAAGCTGTGGGACTCGCTCTTCAAGACACCGTTCGAAAGGCGCGAGGAACGCGAGATCGTCGAACACTCTATGGAGCTGCTCGAGCTGGTCGGCCTGGCCAAACACGCCGAGAACTACGCGCGAAACCTGGCGTACGGCCAGCAGCGCCGGCTGGAGATAGCACGTGCTCTTGCCACCGATCCGAAGCTGCTGCTCCTCGACGAGCCGGCGGCCGGGTTCACGCCACAGGAGAAGGTCGAGCTCATGGGCCTGGTGCAGGTGATCCTCAACCGGGGGATCACCGTGTTCCTGATCGAGCACGACATGCGAGTGGTTATGCAGGCGTCTCAGCGGATCGTCGTCCTCGATCACGGAGAGAAGATCGCCGAGGGCCCGCCCGCGGAGGTGCGAAGCAACCAGAGAGTGATCGAGGCCTACCTGGGCAAGAGCGCATGAGCAGAGTTCCGCCGACTCCTACTCCGGCAGCCCGTTAAATGGCGCTGCTCGAGGTCTCGGGGATAGACGTCTTCTACGGACGCGTCCAGGCCGTCCGGAGCGCCACCCTGGAGGTGGACGCAGGAGAGGTTGTGGCACTCATAGGGTCCAACGGCGCCGGCAAGACCACGACCCTACGCACCATCTCAGGTCTCATCCATCCTCTCGCCGGGACCGTCAAGTTCGATGGCAAGGACATCACGCGGACGGAGCCGCAGAAGATCGTCAACCTGGGCGTCTGCCAGTCACCTGAAGGTCGCCGGCTCTTTACCCGGATGAGCGTCCTCGACAACCTCAAGATGGGCGCCTACACGCGCCGGAACGCGGCCGAGATCAAACAGGACATGGAGCGCGTGTTCGAATTGTTTCCACGGTTGAAGGAGCGTCTGCACCAGATCGCAGGCACGCTCTCGGGCGGCGAGCAGCAGATGTGCGCCATGGGGAGAGCGCTCATGGCCAAGCCAAAGCTCTTGATGCTCGACGAGCCGTCACTGGGCCTGTCGCCGATTCTCGTGGAAACGATCTTCAGCATCGTGCGCGAGATCAACGCCCAGGGCACTCCGGTGCTGCTGGTCGAGCAGAATGCCACCAAGGCCCTCGAGGTGGCGCACCGCGGCTACGTGCTGGAAACCGGGGTCATCGTCCAGAGCGGCACCGGCAAAGAATTGCTCGCGTCCGAAGACGTGCAGAAAGCGTATTTGGGAATGTAAAGGTATGAGGGAAAACCCGGATGGTTTTCCCTCATCGCGCGTGCGCTTCGCGCAGGCGCTGCTCCCATTCCGGTATACGGATGGAACCATCAGATTTGTCACTCCCAGCGACGCCGGGAGAACTAAGGTCAAAGTCGGGGCCGGGATGAACCCGGCCGCCCCGGCGACGCTAGCTGACGATCTGACTACCGACCGAGCTGATACGAGGTCACGAACAGGTAGATCAGGACCACCCCAAAAGCCCCGAATTCGACGATCACGTTTCGGTTGAAACTGTCCTCGACCGTGTGACGGACCAGGCCACGATTGATGTACCACGCGAAGAGCAGCATCACCGCGAAGGTGCCTTCGTTGACCACCAGATAGAGGGACAGCGCGGTGATCGCCCACGCCAGGAAGGTGACCACCTGCCCGACGAAGAACGCGAAGATGAACGCCCTCCGCGGAGGCAGCGCCGTGCCGTTGATCCGAAAGCTTCGATACGAAGCCAGGAAGGTGACGGTGAAGATCCAGAAAAGCTGCACGATCGCGTTGAAGTGCAGGGACACGATGACGAGATACGCGCCGGAGACGACGAGAACCAGGATGGTCTCCTGGACCACCATGTGACCCGGTTTCTCGGCGTGGCCGAGCCTGAGATAGTCGAGTCGCGCAGCGACAATGAAGCCGGCGCCGAAGATCGTGGTCAGCAGCACGTACTTCCACATTTCCGGGACCAGCACGGACAGGCCGGCCAGCGTCGTGGCGCCCAGGGCGACGGGTATGTAGTGCTCGAGGTGAGGGGCCTCGTCGGTCCGGCGCAGGTAGCCGAGCAGCGCGGGCGCGGCGAGCACCACCAACCCGAGCGCGATCACCCAGACCTGGCCTTGACCAAGCAGCTCCGACTTGAACCCAAGAGCGATCGCGACGAGAACGGCCCCGGCGAAGATCAGGAAGCTTCGGTCACGTTCGGACTGATCGGTTGTGACTACCGGTACCACTTTTTCTGTTAGCGCAGGGGGCGTCTTCATGCGAACGGTGGAAGTTTACGGAGCGTCAGCCGTCGGTTTCCAGAATTAGGACGATTGACCCAGGGATCTAGGTACCGCTCCGCCCATACCTGTCCTCGATCCGAACCACGTCCTCCATCTCGGGAGTCGACACTTCGAAAATGTCGGAGTCCTCGACTGCCGTGACCCGGTGGCGCGTGCCGGGCCAGATGTGAAGCGTGTCGCCGGCGTTCATCCGGTGGCGCGTGAGCACGCCGTCGGCGCCCCCCAGCTCCATATCGACACAGCCGCTGACCAGGTACTGGCACTCGTCCTTGACCTCATGAAACTGGAGCGAGAGGGCCTCGCCCTTGTTGATGTGAAGGACCTTGCCCACGTAGCGATCGGTGATCGCCCAGCGGAGCTCATGACCCCAGGGTTTTTCAACCCTGGTGCCTTCCGCGCGCCCGAACTCAGGCTCGAACATCTTCAGCGCCTCACCCTAAGCCCGGTTTTCAGCATGCATTCGAATGCCCACGATGTCCTCCAACGCGGCCAGCCTGGCTTCGACGGCTTCCGGGGTGGCAGCCTCCGAATACACGCGGATCAACGGCTCCGTCCCACTCGCCCGAAGCAGCACCCAGCTTCCGTCGGCAAGGTAGAACTTGAACCCATCGTCCGACCTGACGCGCTGAACGGCCACGCCAGCGACCTCACTGGGTTCGTTCTTCTCGAGGGTGTCGAGAATCCGCCTGCGGTCCTGGTCGTAGGTCTCGCGCGGCAGGTGGATGTCGTGGCGCGCGTACGCGTGCGGGCCGACGCGGCTCTCCAGATCGGCAAGGATGCGCGAGACGGGCTTGCCGGTCTTGACCATCATGTCCGCGAACATCAGTCCAATCAAGATCCCGTCGCGCTCGGGGATGTGGCCGCGAACGGCAAAGCCACCCGACTCCTCGCCCCCGAGCAGCGCGTTGGTCTCGATCATCTTGGGTGCGATGTTCTTGAAACCGACCGGAACCTCATACACCCTCTCGCCGAATTCGGCCCCGAGCTTGTCGGCCATTGCGGTCATGTTCACGGTCTTGACCACCGGCCCTCTCAAGCCCCTGACCTCGAACAGGTAGAGCATCAGCAGGGCGAACACCTGCAGCTGATTGATGAAGCGGCCGGTTTCGTCGATGATCCCGACGCGGTCGGCATCGCCGTCAGTGCAGATGCATAGGTCCTGACTGCCAACCTTCATCAGGGCCACCGTCGAATCGATGTTGGGTGGGATCGGCTCGGGGTTGATGCCCCCGAACAGCGGATTGCGCTGGTTGTGCAGCTCGGTGACCGCTGTGCGCCCGCCCCCGATCAGGTCGGTGATGTAGCCGTAGCCGGAGCCGTACATGCATTCATGGACGACTCGGAGACCGGCAGCCTTGATTGCGTCCAGGTCGACCATGTGGGCCACCTGGGCGTAGTAGGAGGGTCGTGGATCGTAAGTCGTGACCAGACCGTGTCCCACGGTGCGATCGGTCGGGGGAACATCGGGGAGGGCCGCGATGTTGCGCTCCAGCTCGTCGATGACCTCCGACGGAACCGCGCTGCCCGTCTCGGTCTTGTACTTGAAGCCGTTGAACTGGTAGGGGTTGTGGCTGGCGGTGATGACCGCCCCACCGGTGGCTCGGCGATCGATCACAGTCCAGGACGTGACCTGGGTTGGCGACGGTCGGTCGAAGATGAGCGTGCGGATTCCGTTGCTGGCGAAGACGTCGGCCACGGCACGGGCGAAATCGTCGGAGGCGAACCGGCAGTCATAGCCGACGACGGCCAGGGGCTCCTTGGCACGCGACTGCATGTACTGGGCCGCGGCCTGTGCGACTCGGCGCACGTTCGCATACGTGAAGTCGTCGGCGATGATGCCGCGCCAACCATCAGTACCGAACTTGATCTGCTGCCCTGCCATGACCCATGAAAGCGTAACGAGATGGCAGGACACGAGGGGACCAAACCGGCGTGGCCAGGGCGGCCGGATTCACTCCGGCCGCAGCTTTGTCCTCAAGGCTCCCAGGCGTGATTGGGAGTGGCTCTTAATCGGATCCTTCCATATGCCGGAGGGAGAGCAGGCCCGTCGCGAAGCGACCGGCCGATGAGAGGGAACCAAACGGGTTACCGCTGATAAGGTCTCTCATAGATACCGGGTCTTCCTCAAGCGCCTGAGCGCCTCGACGACCTTCCTCACGTCCTGCGCCCTCGACCGCGGGCAGACGAGAAGCGCGTCCTCCGTATCGATGATGATCATGTCCTCGAGGCCAATGGCCGCGATCAGCCTGCGTTCGCCGAGGATCACGCTGCGCGTGGTGTCCACCATGACGACCTCGCCCTCCACGGAATTTCCTCCGGCGTCCGCCCGCACGCGATCGCCGAGCTCGGCCCAGCTGCCGATGTCGGCCCAGGCAAAATCCGCCGGCACCAGCACAAGGCGGTTCGTCTTCTCCATGACGCTGCGGTCGATGACCTCCACCGGCAGGCGGCGGTAGAGCTTGGCGGCCAGCGCCTCGTCCCCTCCATCTCTGGCGGCCAGTACGCGGCGGGCTCCGGCCAGGTGGCGTGGGGCGTGCAGGCCGAGCTCCTCGATCAGGACGTCGATCCGTGCACAGAACCACGCCAGGTTCCAGTAGTAGCTTCCGCTCTGCACGAATCTTTTCGCGCGCGCCAGGGCGGGTTTCTCAACGAAGCGCTTGACCTGGATCACGCCGTCCCGGACGCGGCCCGGCGCGTGGATGTAGCCGAGGCCAGTTGAGGGAAACGTGGGCCGCAAGCCCACCGTGACGATGCAGCTTCCCGTCGCCGCTGCGCGCCAGGCCGTGCGCACGGCGCGATTGACCTTGGCCGCCCCGCGCACCACGTGGTCCGCGGGCATCGTAAGCATCAATGCGGTTGAAAATCTCTCTTCGAGGGTCACGGCCGCGAGGGCATATGCATTGGTGGTGCCGCGGGCTGCCGGCTCGAGGATGAGGTGATCGGTAGCAAGCTCCGGCAGCACCCGCTGGACGATGCCGCGCTGCGACACCTCGGTCAGCACGAAGACCTCATCGGCCACGGCTGAAGCGCGGTCATAGGTCGTCCTCAACAGAGGCTGGCCGCGATCGCCGAACGGCAGGACGTGCTTAGGGGTTGAGGTCCTCGACCTCGGCCACAGGCGCGTCCCGGCTCCGCCGGCCGGGATGACCGCGATGGTGGTTGGCAAACCAGTCAAGCCCGGGCGTTCGGTGCTAGCTCGGCGGCGAGTTCTGCAGCCCGCGCCGTCGACTCCCACGGTGCATCGATGTCCGTCCGGCCGAAGTGGCCGTACACGGCCATCTGGCGGTACAGGGGGCGGCGCAGATTCAGCTCCTTGATGATTCCCATCGGGCTCAAATCGAAGAGCCGGTTCACCGCGGAGGAGATGGCGATCTCCGGCGCTTTGCCGGTGCCGAAGGTGTCGATCCGGATTGCCACCGGCTTGACGACCCCGATCGCATATGCGATCTGCACCTCACACCGGCTAGCGAGGCCCGCGGCAACGATGTTCTTAGCCACATACCGAGCGCCGTACGCCCCAGCTCGGTCGACCTTCGTCGGGTCCTTGCCGGAAAAGCAGCCGCCTCCGTGGCGCGCGTAGCCGCCATAGGTGTCGACCATGATCTTTCGGCCTGTCAGCCCGGCGTCGGCGGCAGGCCCGCCCACCACAAACCGACCGGTCGGATTGATGAAAGCCCGCATCGTGGCGCTCCTTATGGCGGCCGGGATCACCACGTCGATGACGTGCTCCTTGACGTCCGCCCGCAGCCTGTCGATCTCGATCTCGTCGTGGTGTTGCGCTGACAGCACCACGCTGTCTACCCCAACGGGCCTTCCGTTCTCGTCGTACTGCACCGCCACCTGGACCTTGCCGTCCGGCCTGAGATAACCGAGGGCTTTGCTGCGCCGCACCTCAGCGAGGCGTCGCGCCAGGCGGTGCGCCAGAGTGATCGGCAGAGGCATCAGCTCGGGCGTCTCATCACATGCGAACCCGAACATCATTCCGGAGTCGCCCGCGCCACCGCCATCGACGCCCTGGGCGATGTCGGGTGATTGCTCGTCGATGCTCGTGACAACCCCGCACGTCTCGGCGTCGAAGCCGTATTTGGCACGCGTGTAGCCGACGTCGCGCACCGTCTGACGGATGATCCGCGGGATGTCGACATAGCAGTCGGTTGTGATCTCTCCGACCACGATCACCATGCCCGTGGTGATGACCGCTTCGCACGCGACGCGAGCCAGTGGGTCCTTGGCCAGAATCGCGTCCAGGATCGCGTCCGAGATCTGATCCGCGACCTTGTCCGGATGGCCCTCGGTTACGGACTCTGATGTGAACAGAGACGGCGTCATTGCTCCTCGACTCTCCCACGCCGGCAAGGACCCGCCTCCGGTAAGCGGTCCCCAAGCGCCAGGTTCATACCTCCGGGACGGCCCGAATCCTAACCGAGTTGCAAGGCGGCGGATTCACGCCAGGTTGAGGTAGTGAATCGCCGAGTGCCGGAACACCTTCGAGCCGCGCTGCCTCAGAAGCATCGCCGTCGCGTGCCGCGACGACTCGATCAACTGTTCGACATGCGAGCGCTTCATCTCCCAGGTTTCGGTGGGAGCGGTCACCGGGCAGAGCACGACAATGCGCGCCGTCCCACGTAGCCGCTCGAAGTCGCTGAGCATCTTGTGGTGAAGCGAGAGCTGCAGCGTCCGGGCCATAAGCTCGGGCAGCGTCTGAGGGCTGGGCTCGAACTCGCCACCGCCCATCAGGCTGATGGCGATCACCTGCCCGGCGCCATCGGCGATTGCCGGGTCGAGCGGCGTGTTGTCGACAACCCCACCGTCAAGGTGCTCTCGATCTGTGATGCGCACAGCCGGGAACAAGCCTGGGATGGCCGTCGACGCAAGCAGTGCAGGAACCAGCGCGCCGGACTTGAATAGGGCCGGCTTGCCGGCGTTGACATCGGTCGCTACGACCGTCAGCGGCACCGTCAGCTGCTCGAAGCTGCCGATTCCGCTGAGGGTCTGCGCGCGCTGGATGAGTCGCATCACGTTCTGCTGAGGAAGGGCGCTCCGCCGGTCGCGGCGCAATCCCGACACAAGGATGTTCAGAGGATGGGCTTTGAACACTGCCGCAGCCTCGCGCGACAACCAGAGCTCGCGGAGCATCAGGCATCCCGCGAGCGACGGATAGGCCGCGATTGCGCTCCCGTTCAGGGCGCCAACGCTCGTACCGACGATGGCGGTCGGCGCGTCGACGCCCGCTTCGAACAGAGCCTGAAGGACGCCAACCTGGGCGGCGCCGCGCGCGCCGCCGCCGCCCAGCACCCACGTACGGCGTGGTGAACCGAACGTCGGAAGACTAGGCCCCCACCGCTATGTGCCTTCCTCCCAGGACGAGAGGTAGTGCTTCTGCTCCTCGGTCAGCGTGTCGATTTCGATCCCCATGGCGTTGAGCTTGAGCCTGGCCACCTCTGCATCGATGTCGGCAGGCACGTTGTAAACCTTGGGCTCAAGGGTCTCGGCGTGCTTTGCGATGTACTCGGCACACAGGGCCTGGTTCGCAAAGCTCATGTCCATCACCGCGGCCGGGTGACCCTCCGCCGCCGCCAGGTTGATGAGCCGTCCCTCGGCCAGGACATGCAGCCTCCGGCCGTCGCCCATCTTGTATTCCTGAACTGAAGGCCTCACCTGCTTGACGCTGGTGGCCATGTCGTCCAGGGCTTTCAAGTTGATCTCGGAGTTGAAGTGGCCCGAGTTGGCCAGGATCGCCCCGTCCTTCATGAGGGCGAAATGCCCGCGGTCGAGCACGTTGACGTCACCCGTGACGGTCACGAATATGTCGCCTTCCTTGGCGGCGTCTTCCATCCTCATGACCCTGAAGCCGTCCATCGCCGCTTCAAGCGCCTTGAGCGAGTCGACCTCGGTGACCACCACGTCGGCGCCGTGGCCCTTTGCCCTCGATGCCAGGCCGCGACCGACCCAGCCGTATCCGCCGATGACGAACGTCTTTCCCGCCAACAGGACGTTGGTGGCGCGGATGATCCCGTCGAGCGTCGACTGACCGGTTCCATACCGGTTGTCGAACATGTGCTTCGTGTTCGCCTCGTTGACCGCGACGATGGGATAGCGCAGGACACCGTGATCAGCCATGGCCCTAAGCCGGATCACACCGGTCGTCGTCTCCTCGGTGCCGCCGATGACCTCGGCAAGCTGGCTCTGCCGAGCCTTGTGCAGCACGGAAACAAGGTCCGCTCCGTCGTCCATCGTCAGCTGGGGTCGGTGGTCCAGGGCCGCCTCAATGTGTGAGTAGTAGGTGTCGTTGTCCTCGCCGCGGATGGCATACGTCTTGACCCCGTGCTTGGAGGCCAGGGCCGCTGCCACCGCGTCGTTGGTGGAAAGCGGGTTGGACGCGCAGAGCGCGATATCCGCCCCACCTGCGGTGAGCGTGAGCATCAGGTTGGCCGTTTCGCTGGTCACGTGCAAGCACGCGGCGAGCCGGAGTCCTTTCAACGGTTGCTCTCGTGCAAATCTCTGCCGGATCAGGCTGAGCACCGGCATCTCGCGAGCCGCCCAGTCGATCAGGTCCTGACCCTGAGCCGCCAGCTCCAGGTCTTTCACATCGCCCGTCTTCGAACTCGTCTTCAATTCATCTCCCGGCCCATGGGGCCGCTATCGGTAAACGATTTCACTCTTCACCTCGATGCCGCCCAGACGGTCGCGCCCGCCGAGAGCAGCCAGCTCGATCAACACCTGGACACCGATCACCTCGCCGCCGAGCTTGCGAATCAGCCGGGCCGCGGCCGCGGCGGTGCCGCCGGTCGCCAGCACGTCGTCAACGATGAGCACACGCTGGCCGGGCTTCACCGCGTCGGAGTGGATCTCGAGCTGGTCGTTGCCGTACTCGAGCTGATAGGACTCTCCGATCGTCTTCCAGGGCAGCTTGCCCAGCTTGCGGATCGGGATGAAGCCCGCCCCCAGCCTGATGGCGATCGCGGCGCCCGGGATGAACCCGCGCGCCTCGATGGCAGCAACCAGGTCCGGCTCGCGAGCCTTCCAACCGCTCGACATGAGATCGACCACCTCACTGAACACAACCTTGTTCGCGAGTAGTGGGGTGATGTCGCGGAAGATGATTCCGGGCTGAGGGTAGCCGGGGACGTCGCGAACGTATTGCTTCAGGTTCTCCGGTAGCGTCACAGGACAGACCTGAAGTATTCCAGGGTGCGCCGGAGACCATCTTCCAGGCCGACCTCGGGCTGCCAGCCGAGCTTGGTCCGAGCGTGGGTGATGTCAGGCCGCCGGTGCTTTGGGTCGTCGACCGGCAGGGGCCGATGGACTATCTCGCTGCTGGAGCCAGTCAGCCTGATGATGGTCTGCGCCAGCTCGAGCACAGTCACCTCGTGGGGGTTGCCCAGATTGACCGGTAGATGATCGCCGAGCTCCAGATCGGCGAGCACTCCTCGCACCAGATCTGAGATGTAGCACAGGCTTCGGGTCTGCGATCCATCGCCGTACACGGTCAGCGGCTCGCCCCTGATGGCCTGGGCCATGAAGTTCGGCACCGCCCGGCCATCTGAGACCTGCATTCGAGGACCGTGGGTATTGAAGATCCGCACGATGCGGGTGTCGACCTCGTGCATGCGGTGATAGGCCATTGCATAGGCTTCGGCGCAGCGCTTCGCTTCGTCGTAACAGCCTCGCGGCCCGATCGGGTTGACGTTGCCCCAGTAGTCCTCAGGCTGGGGATGAACAAGAGGGTCGCCATACACCTCTGACGTCGACGCCAGCAGGAAGGTCGCATTCTTCGCTCGCGCCAGGCCGAGCATGTTCATCGTCCCGATGGTGCCGACCTTCAGCGTGTGAATCGGGTTGGAGTCGTACTGCGGCGGCGATGCTGGGGAGGCGAAGTGGAGCACGTACCTGATGTCGCCGCCGATGAAGATCCCGTGGTTCACGTCCGCCTGGCGAAACTCGAAGTCGGCGCGGGCTTCCAACGACCTGAGGTTTTCACGCGAACCCGTGATGAAGTTGTCGAGCGCCACGACACCAAAGCCGCGATCGAGAAGCGCTTCGCACAGGTGAGACCCGATGAAGCCGGCGCCTCCCGAAACGACCGCCCGCTGCTTGGAGCCAGTCGGACTAGTCGCGGCCGATACCTCGATACGTGAAGCCGAGACCGCGCATCGTCGCCGGCTCGTAGATGTTGCGGCCGTCGATGAGGACGGGCTTACGCATGACGTCACGCAGACGTTCGAGATCGAGCTGGCGAAACTCATTCCACTCGGTCACGAGCACCACGGCGTCCGCCCCGGTCGCCACGTCATAGCCGTCCTTTCGATAGTCGATCTGCGGTAAGAGGACGCGCGCCCGCTCCATGGCCGCCGGGTCGTAGGCTCGCACCTGCACCCCCGCCGCGAGCAGGACCCTGGCGATGTCCAGGCTCGGCGCCTCCCTCAGGTCGTCGGTGTTCGGCTTGAACGACAGGCCAAGCAACCCGACGGAGCTTCCCGGGAGCTCCTCAATGCAATCGCGGAGCTTGTCGATGACGAGCATGCGCTGATCGCGATTGATGTCCATCACCGCGTGCAGCAGCTCGGGATGGTAGTCGAACCGCTCCGCGAGGGCGGCCAGGGCGGCAACGTCCTTTGGAAAGCACGAGCCTCCGTAACCGATCCCCGCGTCGAGGAAGCTGGGGCCTATGCGCTTGTCCATCCCCATGCCGGCAGCGACCAGCTTGGCGTCGGCGTCGACCCTCTCGCAGATCCGGGCGATCTCGTTGATGAAGGAGATGCGCGTGGCGAGAAACGCGTTCGACGCGTACTTGACCATCTCCGCCGTGTAGATGTTCGGCGTGATGAGGATCGGCGCGTCCAGCGGCGCATAGAGGGTCGCCACCTTCTCGGCCGCCTCGCGATCGTGACTTCCTACGACCACTCGGTCCGGATGCATGAAGTCCTGGATGGCCGACCCCTCCCGCAGAAATTCGGGATTCGACACCACCGCCACCGGGTGCTTCGTGTTTTGACGCAGGACGTCGCTCACCATGTCACCCGTCAGGGGAGGCACCGTGGACTTGTTGACCACCACCAGTGGCCCGTCCATGTGCTGGGCGATCGACTTCGCGGCGGCCTCGACATAGGAGAGATCCGCCTCCCCTCGCTCGCCTTCAGGGGTGCTCACCGCGATGACGGCGTACTCGGCGCCAGGAACCGCTTCCTCATAAGCCGTGGTGAAAACGAGACGGCCGGCATCCATGTTTCGCTCGACCAGCTCGTTCAAGCCGGGCTCGAAGAAGGGAACGCGATGCTGTTTGAGCTGAGCGATCTTTTCGCTGTTGATGTCGACCACGCAGACCTGGTTGCCCAGGTCGGCAAGGCATGCCGCCGTGGTGAGTCCGACGTATCCGGCGCCGATCACCGAGACCTTGCTCATCTCTTTCGGATTATGTCAGGACCGATTCGTACAGATCGATCGTCGCGCGCGCAGCTTTCAGCCAGGAGAACGAGACCGCGCGCTCGAGTCCCGCGCGCCGCCAACGCTCTCGATCTCTGATCATCTCCGCGGCCGCCTGCCCCAGCGCAGACGGGTCACCATCGTCGACCAGCCGGCCGGCGTCACCCACCACCTCCGGCAGACTCGAGTTGCGATAGGCGGCCACAGGACAGCCGCAGGCCATGGCCTCGAGACATGGCAGTCCAAAACCCTCATACCGGCTCGGGAACACGAGGCATCCGGCCGCGGTGTACAGGTCCGCCAGCTCGGTGATCTCGACCCTGCCCAGGATCCGAGCGCCAGGCATGTCTTTCGGCGCCTGGGCCCCCGGCTCGCCAGCGAGTGCCAGCTCCAAGCCAGGCTGCATCTCTCGCGCTACCGCCCATGCTTCCAGGAGCCCGTTGGGATCCTTGCGCGCGTCGAGCGCCCCAACGAAAAGGAGGTAACCGGGTTCGAGGTTGAAGCGCTGGCGCACCCGCTCGCCGGCTCCTGGTTTGGGCGCAAATGCCAGGTCCGCCGCTTCGGGCACGACTCGAATCCGGTCGGGAACGACCTGCCCGAACCTCGTAGCGTCTAGCGCCGTCGCCTGAGAGACCGCAATCACGCGGTCTGCGCGCTTTAGCAGACGCCGTCCCAGCCAGTAGCGAAGCCGCTCTCCTCGCATGCGAGGGCCTCCCCAGGCCCATGGGATCAGGTCGTGAAGGGTCACCACCAGCGGGCGGTGGGCGCGGCCCGGCAGCCGCAGGTCGACGGCATGGTAGAGGTCGGGGGCGATCCGTTGGATGTCTGAGCCGAGCGCGACGGCTTCCTCGAACGCCGAGAGCTGGCCGCGATAACGTCGGCGCGAGCCGGCCAGCCGATAGCCGCCCCTGGGCAGCTCCGGTTCTTCGAATGCAACGTCGAGGAGAAGGGTCAGATTGGCGTCGAAACCCACCTCTACGAGGCCACCAAGCAGACCTCTGGCGTATGAGCCGACTCCCCGTGCAGCACTTGGACCCTGAAGCGGCCGCATGTCGAGGAGCACCGAAGGCCGCCGTCGGCCCTTACTTGACAATCGTCGAGAAACCAAGTCGAGCCATCATAATTTGGCCGCCATGAACGATCTGATCAGCGACGTCAGTTCCCGCGAACCTTCGCGAAGATCTTCTGACCTTCTTGACGTTGTAGTTGTCGGCGGCTGCGGACATGTCGGTCTGCCCCTCGCCCTGGCACTCGCGGAGAGCGGATTGAGCGTTGGGGTCGTTGACAGCGACGCCGTGAAGGTCGAGCAGGTCAAGAGCGGACGTGTCCCTTTCCTGGAAACCGGTGCAGACGCGTTACTAAACAAGCTCCTGCCAACCGGGCGCCTCGAGTTCGTTTCGGACCCACAACTGCTTACCCGCACTAACACCATCATCCTTGTGATCGGCACACCGATCGACGAATTCATGAACCCCTCGGTGCGCATTTTTGACAAGGTCCTGGATGAGATCATTCCCCATCTCGTCGACGGATGCCTTGTCGTGCTTCGATCCACAGTGTTTCCGGGCACGACCGAGACTGTGCAGCGTCGCCTCCGTTCTGCGGGCCTCGATGCCGAGGTGGCGTTCTGTCCCGAGCGGATCGCAGAGGGTCACGCATTGGAGGAGCTGAGAACGCTGCCACAGCTAATCGGGGCGAGCTCGGATGTGGCATTCCGACGCGCAGAGGCGCTGTTCAAGCGCCTCGGGGTGCCAGTCGCTCGGACGACGCCGCTCGAAGCAGAGCTTGCCAAGCTCCTGACCAACACGTGGCGATACATGAAGTTCGCCATCGCGAACCAGTTCTTTCAGATTGCGCATCGCTCTGGCTTGGACTACAACCGAGTGCTCGATGCGGTCCGACACGATTACCCCAGGGCTCAGGACCTGCCAGGGCCTGGGTTCGCGGCCGGACCCTGCCTGCTGAAGGACACCATGCAGCTGGCCGCCTTCACTCCGGACCATTTCCCAATGGGCCAGGCCGCGATGCAGATCAACGAAGGGCTGCCCTCATACATCGTCGACACTCTCCATTCGCGTCAGAGCTTGTCTGGGCGAACAGTCGGCATTCTGGGCATGGCGTTCAAAGGTGAGTCAGACGACTCGCGCGCGTCGCTGAGCTATAAGCTGCGCAAGCTGGCAGCTTTCAAAGGTGCAAGTGTGATGTGCACCGACCCCTACATCGACGACCCTTCGTTCGAACTTCTGGAAACTGTGATCGCCCAGTCCGACGTGCTGATCGTCGGCGCTCCGCATCGTGCCTATCGAACCCTGGATCTATCCGGGCACGAGGTCGTTGACATCTGGGGCGTCACGGGACCGATCCGCCTCTGAGGCGCGGGCGTGGAAAAAGAGGGGGTACCAAATGGTTGATCGCGGGCCGCGGCTGACCGATCGCGAGGCGGTCGCATGAAGGTTCTCGTCACCGGTGCGGCTGGGTTCATCTGCGGCTACCTCGTTGCGGAGCTGCTTCAGGCCGGGCACGAGGTGGTCGGGGTCGACAATTTCAGCAAGTACGGCCCGCTCAAACGCAGCTTCGATGAGGATCCGCGGTACACCTTTGTCGAGGGCGACGCGAAGGACAGCGAGCTCCTGACCGGGCTCGCCATGGACTGCGATCAGGTCGTCGCGGCCGCGGCCATGATCGGCGGCATCACCTACTTCCACGAGTTCGCGTACGACCTGCTCGCCGAGAACGAGCGCATCTGCGCATCCACGTTCGACGCTGCCGTCAGCGCGTTCAAGCTCGGTCGCCTGCAGAAGATCCTGGTCATGTCCAGCAGCATGGTGTTCGAGTCCGCGACCCGGTTCCCAACCCCCGAAGGCGCCCAGCTGGACAGTCCGCCGCCGAGATCGACCTACGGCTTCCAGAAGCTCGCCACGGAGTTCTTCGCCCGCGGGGCTCATGAGCAGCACGGGCTCCCGTTTACCATCGTTCGGCCCTTCAACTGCGTGGGCGTGGGAGAGCGACGAGCGGTGAGCAATAAGGACGTCATGAGCGGCAACGTCAAGCTGGCCATGAGCCACGTCGTTCCTGACCTGTGCCAGAAGGTGTTGAAGGGCCAGGACCCCCTGCACATCCTCGGGGACGGGAACCAGGTCCGGCACTACACGTACGGCGCCGACCTCGCCCGCGGCATACGCCTCGCCATGGAGTCGGAGAAGGCGATGAACGAGGACTTCAACCTCTCCACGGCGCAATCCACCTCAGTGCGCGCGTTGGCGGAGGTCATCTGGCGCAAGGTTCACGGTCCAGACCGGCCGCTGAGCCTGGTGTCGGACCCGCCCTATGAACACGATGTCCAGATGAGGGTCCCGGAAGTGCGCAAGGCGCGCGAAGTGCTCGGGTTCGAGGCGACCACGACACTCGACGAGATGCTCGACGACGTGATTCCCTGGATCCGCGGCGAGATCAGCTTCGGACGAATTTGACGGACGAAACACCCGAGCTCAGCATTGTGATCCCGGTCTACAACGAAGGCGAGCATGTCGTGCCGACCCTGCGCGGCGTGATCGAGGGAACGCACACGCGGCCCATCGAGGTCCTGGTCGTGCATGACTTCGACGAGGACACCACGGTGCCCGTCGTCAAGGCACTGCAGACAGAGCTGCCTCAGCTTCGCCTGCACAAGAACACACTTGGCAAGGGTGTGCTGAACGCCATGACGTCCGGCCTGCGCGCGGCCCGAGCGCCCTACGTCCTGGTCACGATGGGCGACGGGTCGGATGATCCAGGTGACATCGACGCTATGTATGCCCTGGCCAGGGACGGCGCCGACGTCGTCGCCGGCTCGCGCTACATGCGCGGAGGTCGCCAGATCGGTGGTCCCCTACTAAAACGGACGCTCTCGCGCACGGCCGGCCTTTCGCTTCACTGGTTGGGCGGCCTGCCAGTCCACGATGCGACGAGCAACTACCGTCTCTACTCCAAGCGTCTCATCAACCAGGTCGTGATCGAGTCCCAGGGTGGGTTCGAGCTCGGGCTCGAGCTGACCGTCAAAGCTCACCGGCTTGGACTGAGGGTTGCCGAAGTGCCCACCACGTGGCGCGATCGCACTGCGGGTCAGAGCCGGTTCCAGCTCTGGCGGTGGCTGCCCCGGTATTTGCACTGGTATTGGATCGGAATGGGGGGAAATTTGGGGCGCAGCCACTAGGATTGGGCGCGTGAAGCGCCCGGTTCACCTCATGGGCGGGGCTGTGATCGCCCTGCTCATGCTCACAGCCGGCGCCTCCCCC
>JBIOJB010000058.1:0-19415 GCA_044450465.1 Candidatus Dormibacterales bacterium
GGTCGGCCTCGCTCATGCGCCAGGCCGTCGCCCAGGCCATCCACCACA
This sequence comes from Candidatus Dormibacterales bacterium, assembly GCA_044450465.1. Classification (GTDB taxonomy): domain Bacteria; phylum Chloroflexota; class Dormibacteria; order Dormibacterales; family Dormibacteraceae; genus JBIOJB01. The sequence continues at coordinate 49 of JBIOJB010000058.1, forward strand.
CCAGCCATCGGAGCGCGTTCGGAAAACTCCTCAGCCACCAGCCGTTGATGGCCAACGTTCTGGCCGACCTGGCGATCGAGTCAGAGGCGACGACCGTCCTGATGATGCGGCTCGCCAGTGCATTCGACCGCGGGCGCGATGCGGGCGAGGCTGCTTTCAGGCGGCTCGGACTCGCGGTAGGCAAGTTCTGGACGTGCAAGCGCGCGATCGGCGTGGCGGCCGAAGCACTCGAATGTCACGGCGGAAACGGCTATGTCGAAGAGTCGATCCTGCCTCGCCTGTACCGCGAGGCCCCCGTCAACTCCCTGTGGGAAGGCTCGGGCAACGTCAACGCCCTCGACGTCCTGCGCGCCATGCGCAAGGAACCGGAATCCACACGCGCGTTCGTGGCCGAGGTCGAAAGCGCTCGAGGCGCCGACAAGCGGCTTGACCGCGCGATCTCCGACCTCACACGTGAGCTGGCGCGCAACGATGCAACCCCAGAGCTCGAAGCCGGCGCTCGGTCGCTCGTGGAGAGGATGGCCGTCGTCCTCGAAGGCTCGCTCCTGGTGCGTCACGGCGACCCCTCCGTTGCCGCGCTGTTCTGCGCAGCCAGGCTGGAAGGCCCGTGGGGTCACTCGTTCGGGACGTTGCCAGCGAGCTCCGAGTTCGCCGGCGTGATCGAGCGACATCGACCGGCGGCCTGACTCCGCCGAGACGAGGGCTCAGCTGCGGATCGCGTCGATCAGGGCTGAACGATCGATCGGCACGGACCTCACCCGCACGCCGGAGGCCCTGGAAACGGCGTTGGCGAGCGCTGCGGGGCCGGGGATGGCCGGCGGCTCACCGACTCCTTTGGCGCCCAGGGGACCGACCGGCGAGGGGACCTCGATCAGCTGCACTTCGATGGCCGGGAGCTGATCCGCCGTCGGCAGCTCGTAGTCGAGAAAGCTGCCACTGCGAAGCTGACCGCCAGAGTCGTACGCCATCTGCTCGCCGAGGGCGCGGCCAAGCGATTGCGCGACCCCGCCGTGAACCTGCCCCTCGATCTCCGGCGGGTTGATCGCGTGCCCGACGTCCTGGATCGCGACATAACCGACGAGCTGGTACGCGCCGGTTTCGCGATCCAACCGCACGCGGGCCACGTGCACCGTGAACATGGGCGAGGCGGCCTGGACGGCGGACCGGCCGGTGGCCTCGATCGGCCGATGCCTGCCCATGAACTCGGAGCTCAGCGCGACCAGCTTGGTGATCTCGATCGACCGCCTGGGCGAGCCCTTGACGGCGACGGTGCCGTCGACGATCTCGAGGTCCTCGGGTGCAGCCTCCAGCTCCTCGGTCGCGATCTCGAGCAGCTGCCGCCTGGCCTCGAGCGCCGCCTCGTACACCGCGCCACCGAGGCTGTACGTGACCTGGCTGCCGCTCGACGAAGGTCCGCGAGGAGCGCTGGCGGTGTCGCCGACCTCGACCCTCACCCTGTCCGGGGAAACGCCGAACGCCTGCGCGGCGATCATCGCGAGCCCGGTTGACGATCCGCTGATGTCCGGGGACCCGATCAGCACCGACACGGTGCCGTCGGGCTCGATCCGGCAGCCTGCCGACGACGGTGTCCGCGCTCCTCCCCATGAGCCGAGCGCCACGCCGACCGATTCGCGCGGCCGGAGCGGTGAGGTGTACAGGGGGTGTCGTCTTGCCGCCTCCAGGCATTCGATCGATGCCACTCGCGGCCAATGCTGGCCATCGGGCGTCGGGTCACCCTCTCGCGAGACGTTGCGCAGGCGGAGCTCGATCGGGTCGAGGTTCAGCTCTACGGCCAGCTCGTCCAGCGCCGACTCCAAAGCGAAGAAGGCCTGCGTCGCGCCGGGGGCGCGATACGCGTCGACCGGGGTCTTGTTGGTCGACACCTCCATCCCTTGAATGTCGTAGCTTGGGAGGCGGTAGGTCCCGCTCAGAAACTGCGCGGTCAGACCGGCATGCCAGCCGGCGCTCGCACCGTTGTCGTAGCGGTAACGAACCCTGAGCGCCGTGAGAGAGCCGTCACGACTCGCGCCGAGCTCGATGTCGAATGTGGCTCCCGGGGCGGGGTGCCCGACGAGGAACTCCTGTGACCGGCTCAGAGCCAATCTCACCGGGCGGCCGATTCGCATCGCAAGAAGAGCCGTCAACGGTTCGAGCAGCTCGATCTTGCCTCCGAATCCCCCGCCGACCGGCATCGGCACCACCCGAACCCGATGCGCGGGCAGGCCGACGATCCCCGCCACGTCGTCGCGCACGATGAAGGGACCCTGGGTCGGCGACCAGATCGTCAATCCTCCGTCGGGCTCGGGTCTCACCGCGGTGACGTGCGGCTCCATGAAGGAGTGGTGCGCGCTGGCGATCCGATAGGTCTGCTTGATGACCACGTCGGACTTGGCGAGGGCCGCGGCGGCGTCGCCGCGCCTGAGGTGGGCGATCCCGCTCACGTTGCGCGGCCGTTCGTCGGACGCCGAATCCCCACCCGCCGCAGCACCGTGAATGCCGGCGTCCTCGTCCGCCTCCGCATCCTCTTCCTCTCCGTCGTCCTCGCCGACGGGCAGGACCTCGGGCGCGCTGTCGAGCATCGCCGCCTCCGGCTCGACCACCGGTGGCAGCTCCTCGAAGTCCACCTCGACCAGAGCCGCCGCGTCGGCTGCTGCTGCTTCAGTTTCGGCCAACACCGCCACCACGGGCTGACCGGCGTAATACACACGACCCATGGCGAGCGGCTTGTCGGGACCGGAGAGCTCGACGTCGGGCAGGTCGCCGCCGGTCACAACGTCCACGACACCGGGAGCAGATCGGGCGGCAGTGACGTCGATCCCTCGGATCAGCGCGCTCGGCAGGTGGCTGAGCACGAGATGGGCGTGAACGAGCCGGGCCAGCTCGAGGTCGGCGGTGAACCGGATCGTTCCTCCCACCTTCTCGGCCCCTTCCTGCCGGCGCCTCCCGGCCCTCTCCACAGCCACCTTTCGATCATGCCATGAGCGGGTATTGGACATTCGAGCCCCTTCCGGCCACAATGTTGGGTGGAGTAGGAGGCGGCCACGTGGTCCGCGACCCCTCGTCGGCGCGCTCTCGCCCCGGTCGGACATCAGGACCGATCGGGAAGAAGGCGAGGGGGAGAGGCTCTCGCCTCAACCTTTGTCCTAGGGGGGACGCTATGACTCCAACGTCGTTACGGTTAGTCAAAGTCCTGGGCGTAGGCGCCATCTCAGGCCTCGTCTTGGGCGCGTGTGGAGGGAGCTCGAGCGCGCCAGGCATCACGCTCGCAGCCGACCAGACGCTCAAGTTCCCGATACTTGGTGACTTCGGCACCCTCGACCCGAGCCAGCTCAATGCCGAGACTGACTCGGAGATCGCCCAGAACGTTTTCAACGGTCTGGTTAAGTTCGACAACAACCTCAACATCGTTCCGGACATCGCCGCGAGCATGCCAACCGTCTCGTCCGACGGTCTGACCTACACGTTCACTCTGCGCAAGGACGTCAAATTCTCCAACGGCGACGCAGTCACGGCGAAAGACGTCCTGTACTCGTGGAACCGCGCGGCCTGGCAGCAGGGCGCCTACGCAGGCAACCTCGCCGCCATCGCCGGATACGGCACCGTGGCCACCGAGTCGACCGCGGCCAACGCGCCGACAGGTTCCAAGCTGGAGTCGCTTCTCGAGTCCGCCGATCCCTCAGTTTCGATGAGCGGCCTGAGCGCGCCTGACGGAATGGCGGGCTACACCGTAAAAGCAACGCTCTCCGGCCCTGCGGGCTGGTTTCTCTCCGCCATCGCTCTTGAGGCCACCACCGGCATGGTGGTCGACATGAACGCCATCAAGGGCGACCCTCAAGGCGAAACGGCGTCCGCCACCTGGTGGACCAACCCGGCCACCATGATCGGCACCGGCGCCTTCAAGATGACCGCTTACACCCCCAAGACGTCGGTTGACTTTGCGGCTGTACCCAACTGGTGGGGATCGCCCAGGCCGACGCTTCAGAAGATCCACATCGACATCCTCGGCAACGCCGAGTCGGCGATCACCGCGTATGAGCAGGGCAGCTACGACATCTACGGTTACGGCGGGTACAGCAACGCTCCCGTCGACGCAATCCTCCGCATCCAGGCCACCGCGAGCGAGAAGGCGCAACTTCTTCTCCACCCCAAGGTGCGCACCACGTGGGTGCAGTTCAACCTGGTCCAGGACAACAGCCGCGTTGCCGGTGGTCCATTCCTCCTCTCCGGCGGAGCATCCGCCAAGGCCCTCCGCCAGGCATTTGCGCTGTCGGTGGACAAGACCAAGCTGGCGACCGTCGTGTGCCACGACATCCTCTGCACGCCGGCCACCGGGGGCCTCATCACCAAGGGTCTGATCGGCTACGCGGGCGACAACACCGACCCACTGGCCAAGTTCGACCCGGCCCAGGCCAAGACGCTGCTCCAGCAGGGCGACCCTGATGGAAGCAAGACCAAGGGCCTGTCTTACACGTACGACCCGAACAACCCCCTGAACGCCACGGTCGCGCAGTTCCTGCAGGACCAGTGGCAGACCAACCTCGGAATCCACGTCGACCTGGCTACTGTTGACCACTCGGCGTTCATCCACGGATATCTCTCGGGCAAGTACGTGATGGCCCGCAACGGCTGGCAGGCCGACTACAACCACCCGCAGGACTGGGTCGACAACCTGTGGGGCAAGATCCCCGGCTGCCCGGACGCCAACTGCGGCAGCGGCTACGACACACCCGCGTACGACACGGCGGTCGCTGCGGCAGACGCACTGCCTCTGGCCCAGGCGATCCCGCAGTACCAGGCGATAATGAAGATGCTGGAGGACGACGCCACCTACATCCCGCTCTACTACTCACAGGGCGCCTTCCTCATCAAGCCCTACGTGCAGGGCGCCGGCACCAACAACTTCTTCGACTACTACTGGAACCAGATCCAGATCCAGTCCCACTGATCTGACAGCCAATGAAAGGGCGCTCGTTCGCTACGGGCGCCCTTTCGCCTTTTGGTCGAGAATGAGCTGAAGTGTTCACCCGCGGGATGCTGATCTACATCGCCCAGCGGATCGTTCTGATTGGATTCACCGTGCTCGCCGTTTCCTCAATCGTCTTCCTTGGCATTCACCGTTTGCCCGGTGATGCACTGTTCAGCGAGAAGCTCAGGGGCAGCGCGTACATCGCGCTCCTGCACCACTATGGTCTGGACCAGCCTCTTTACGTCCAATACAAGGACTTCGTGGTCGGAGTCGTGACCCGGGGAGATCTCGGCGAAAGCCTCGTCAATCGCGGTCTCAAGATCACGCCGCTCGTCGTTCGCGAGCTGGGTGTGAGCGCCGAGGTCGGCGGATTGGCGCTTGTCTTCACCATTGGCCTCGGCCTCGTTTTAGGAATCTTCGCCGCGGTGCGGCAGAACACATGGGTCGACTATGTGCTGACGACAACCGCTGTGGTCGGCTACAGCATGCCCAATTTTGTGATTGCCGCATTTCTTATCTTGGTGTTCGGCGTTTGGCTCCAGAACGTGACGGGGGGGACGTTCTTTTACGTACTTGGCGGCTGGAAGGGAGACATCGGCCAGCTGTGGCTTCCGGCGTTCGCGCTCGGGTTCCCCTATGCGAGCATCGTCGCGCGCCTCACGCGCGCGAGCATGCTCGAGGTCATCCGCCAGGACTACATCCGCACTGCTCGCGCCAAGGGACTGTCCGAGCTCGTGATCCTGATCCGTCACGCGCTGCGCAACGCGCTCATCCCGGTGATCACCATCCTGGGGCCCCTGGTGATCGGCATCGTCACGGGCAGCGTGGTGATCGAGAATGTCTTCGGCATCCCCGGCCTCGGAAAGGAATTTGCGCAGAGCATCCTGAATCGTGACTACGCGATCGTGATCGGGGTCTTCACGATGTATGCGGGCATGGTAGGGGCGGCCAACCTCCTGGTCGATCTTGCCTACGTCGTAATCGATCCAAGGATTCGGTACTGATGGCGACCGCGGTCGCGACTCGCGGCGTGGCGCGTGAACTTCCAGCTCAATCAAGCCTTTGGGGAGATGCTTGGCGAAGGCTGCGCCGCAACCGGCTCGCCCTGGTCGCGTCCGTCTACCTGCTGCTGCTGGTGGGAGTGGCGTTGCTCGCCACCGTGTGGACGCCCTTCCGGATGTCCGCCGTCGGAGTGACCGAGACTTACGCGCCACCGAGTGCTGCGCACCTGCTGGGCTCCGACGAGCTGGGGCGCGACATCCTGAGCCGCCTAATGGTTGGGGCCCAGGTCTCGCTGATCGTCGGGGTCGGCACCCAGCTGCTGGTGCTCGCCGTCGGCGTGCCGATCGGCCTCCTGGCCGGCTACTACCGGGGTCCGCTCGACTCGGTCGTCAGCTTTGTGATCAACGTGTTTTACGGCATTCCCGATCTGCTTGTGGCGATGATCATGGTGTTCCTGCTCGGCCCGAGCCTGGCCAACATCATCATCGCCATCGTCGCCACCCGGTGGATGGACATGGCGCGTCTGGTGCGCGGCCAGGCGTTGAGTCTGCGGGAGCGAGAGTTCGTCGAAGCCGGCCGCGCTGCCGGCGCACGCCCACCCCGGATGCTTTTCGGCCATATTCTGCCCAACGCGCTCGGTCCGATCATCGTCCAGGCCACTCTGGGCATTCCGTCGGCGATCCTGTTCGAGGCATTCTTGAGCTACCTCGGCGTCGGCGTTCAGCCTCCGACCCCTTCGTGGGGGTCGATGGCAAGCGAGGGGGTTGCCGCCATCCAGTACGTGCCACACATGGTCATCGCTCCGGCGGTCGCGCTATCGCTCACGCTCATGGCGTTCAACTTCCTGGGCGATGGACTGCGCGACGCGCTAGACCCGCGCTCACGGCGCTAGAGCGGCGTGACAGCTCCCCTTCTGCAGGTGAGAGACCTGCGAACCCAGTTTCGGACTGAGGGGCGCGTCGTCACCGTCGTGGATGGCGTGAGCTTCGACCTCCAACAGGGCGAGAGCCTCGGCATCGTGGGCGAGTCCGGAAGCGGGAAGTCGATGACGGCTCTCTCGCTGCTGCGCTTGGTGCCGGACCCGGGCAAGGTGGTGTCCGGCCAGGTTCTATTCCGCAACGACGATCTGCTGCAGATCACCGACGAGGAAATCCGAGAGATCCGCGGCCGCGACATCGCAATGATCTTTCAGGATCCCCAGAGCTCCCTCAATCCCGTCCTGCGCACCGGGTTTCAGATAGAGGAAGCGATGCTCGCCCATCACAATGCGACCCCGCGGGAGGCACGCCAGCGGACGATAGAGCTCCTGCGGAAGGTGCGGATCCCGGCGCCCGAACGCAGAGTCAAGGACTTCCCCCACCAGCTGAGCGGTGGTATGAGGCAGCGAGCGATGATCGCGATGGGTCTGGCCAACACGCCGTCCATTCTCATCGCGGACGAGCCCACGACTGCTCTCGATGTCACCGTGCAAGCTCAGATCCTGGAGCTGCTGGGCGACCTCAACCACGAGCTTGGGACGGCGATCATCATGATCACCCACAACATGGGCGTGGTCGCCGGTCTGTGCTCTCGCGTGATCGTGATGTACGCGGGCCAGATCGTCGAACAGGGCCCGGTCGACCAGATCTTCGAGCACCCGCAGCATCCGTACACATGGTCGCTGCTGAAGTCAATCCCGCGCGTGGACGCGCTGCGCCACGAGCGTCTGCGCTCGATCGAGGGGATCGCGCCAGACATGCAGGTGCTGCCTACCGGTTGTAGGTTCCACCCGCGCTGCCCATTTCGAATCGAGAAGTGCTTCACCGACGAACCCAGGCTCAAAGATGTCGCGCCAAACCAGGTTGCGTCCTGCTGGGTGACCATGGATCGCGCCCGGAAGGAGATGGGGGCCGACGATCTGACGGACATCCGGCCGGGGATCGGGTCAGGCGTACACCCCGGAGAGCTCGGTTGATGGCTATGTCCGCCAGCGTCGAGACGCCCGCGGTGTCGGCCGGCCGTTCCAGGGTCATATTGCGGGTCGAGAACGTCGTAAAGCACTTTCCGGTCGGGCTGGGGCAGACGGTGAAAGCGGTCGACGGTGTCAGCTTCGACATCCGCGAGGGCGAGACGCTTGGACTTGTCGGCGAGTCGGGCTGCGGCAAGTCCACAGTGGCCCGCCTGGTCACCCAACTGCTCCCGGTGACCTCGGGCAAGATCTACATCGATGACGTTGAGGTGACGAGCCTGCGAGGCGAGAAGCTGCGCCAGCATCGCCGCGAGATGCAGATGATCTTCCAGGACCCGTTCGCTTCGCTGGACCCGCGGATGACGGTCGGCGACATCATCGCGGAGCCGCTGGACAACTTCGGAGTCGTGCGTGGCAGTCAGCGGCAGGCGCGCGTCCAGGAGCTTCTCCGCGTGGTCGGCCTCAACCCCAACTTCAACAACCGCTATCCGCACGAATTCTCCGGCGGGCAGCGTCAACGCATCGGCATCGCGCGGGCCCTCGCCCTCAACCCTCGCCTCATCGTGTGCGACGAGGCCATCTCAGCGCTCGACGTGTCGATCCAGGCGCAGATCGTCAACCTGCTCGAGGACCTGCAGCGGGAGTTCCGGCTGACCTACCTGTTCATCGCCCACGACCTGTCCGTCGTGCGCCACATCAGCGACCGGGTGATGGTGATGTACCTGGGCAAGATCGTGGAGATCGCCGACAGCGCCGAGACCTACACCAACCCCAAGCATCCCTACACCAAAGCGCTGCTTTCCGCGATACCAGTGCCCGACCCGAAGATCCAGAGAGGCCGCCGGTTGGTGGACCTGTCAGGCGAGATCCCGTCGCCGCTGAACCCACCGTCCGGCTGCAGGTTTCACACCCGCTGCCCCATGGCGCACGTTCCGGTCCCGTGCGCTGAGACGGAACCTCCGCTGGAGGAGAAGCTCAGCGGGCACCTCGCCGCCTGCCATTACTCTCAGGACGTCTAGTGCTTCAGGATCAAGGCTGACGTCCAGCTGAAGTCGTAGAGGGCGTTGCCGCCGGCCCCTGTTATATAAGGCTGGACGAGGTACGGCTGAACGTCGTACAGCAGGGGAGCGAAGGCCGCGTCGTCGACGGCATCTGGCCCGCCGTCCTGTAGCCGGGTATCCCGGCCGCCAGGCTGCCGGAGTCGGCCGCGGCGATGAGCTGGTCGAAGCTCGCATTGGCGTAGCACGACCCAGACGAGTTGGCCCCGCCGGCGAAGAGGTGGTCGAACCAGTCTCGGGGATGGTCGTAGTCGGCGCTCCAGCTCTGGCGGAACAGGGTGTAGGCGCAGCTTCCATCGCGGTCGGCGAGGTACGTTTTGCGATCAAGCTCGGCACACGCGACCGTCACTCCGAGGTTCTGCTTCCACTGAGCCGCGAGGTTGTCGCAGACAAGCTTGTTGACGACGCTGGTGTCGTATGTGTAGGTCAACCCCTTCACGTTCGATCCATTCGGGTCCCAGGCGGCGTAGAGGGCCTTCGCGCCCGCCGCATCGAACTTGGCGTTGAGGTCGACGCCATCCCCGAGGTAACCCTGTAAACCCTTGCTGATCAGCCCGCCACTTGCCACCGCACAGCCGGTCTTCTGGTTGCAGACCGCGTCAGCAAGCGCCGCCCGATCGATGGCCAGGCTGAACGCCCGCCGGCCGTCCCTTCCGGCGTCCCCGGAGAAGGGCCCCGTCTTCAGGTTGAAGCCCACCCAGTAGGTCACCCCGAGGGGGTCGAGGGTGAGCTGCTTCTTCAGGACCAGATCCGCGGTGTACTTCTTTGCCGCGTCGGACGAAAGTCCCTGCCGCGCGTAGCCGAGGAGACTGAAGACACCTGACTCGTACAGGGCCAGCTGGGCGGCGGGGTCCGGCTGGACGTCCACGTGGACCTTGGTGATCGAGCCCGTCTTGCCTCCGTACCAGCCGGGCACCGGCGCGAACTCCATGGACTGTCCGTGCACCCAGGAGAGCAGCTTGAACGGGCCGCTTCCGACGAATGTCTGTGGCGTCGTGAACCACGCATCCTGTCCGGCGCTCGCGATCACCTTCTGGTCGACCACCCAGTACGGCCACAACCCAACCTGGGCGATGAAATCACCGGCAGCCTTGCTCAGGGTCACGACCACGGTGTAGTCGTCGGGTTTTGACAGTCCGCTCAGGTGGACCGCGCGACCCGCGGCCACGTCGGCGTAACCGGCCACCGAGCCGAAGAGCCAGGCGTAGTCGCCCTGACGTGTTGCGGCGCGATCCCAGCTGTAGGTGACGTCGCCGGCTGTGATCGGGTCGCCGTTTGAGAACTTTGCGTCGTGCCTGATGTGAAAGGTGTACGTGAGACCGTCGGGCGAGACGGCCGGCTGGCCAACCGCGAGGTCCGGGACCTCGCGCAGGGCGTCGTCGAACCGGTACAGGCCCGAGAAAACGTTGCGCAGGATGTCGATGTCGCCGGGGTTCGCGAGCAGAGCCGGGTCGAGATTCGACAGGTCCTGCGAGATGGGGAAGGAGAGCGTCTGGTCCGCCGCGAACTGCTGACCGGGAGGCGTGCCGCCTGACGGCGTGCAGGCCGCCAGCACGAGGACGAGCACGCCAAGGGCAGCGGGGGCGGTTCGGGTCAAGGCGTCGTGTTCAGGATCACCTTCCCGGTGCTCTTGCGCTGGGCGACGAGCTCCAGCGCCTGCGGGGCGGCCGGGAGAGGGAATCGCGCGGAGATGTGCGGCTTGATCCGGCCCTGCTCGTAGAGCTCGAGCAGCTCTCGCATGGCGATCGGAACGAGCTCCGGCGCACGCCGCAGGTAAAGACCCCAGTGCAGCCCGACGACCGAGTAGTTCTTGACCAGGACGTGGCTCAGGGAGGCCTGGGGAATACGTCCCGAGGTGAAGCCCACCACGACGATCCGGCCCTCGAACGCGATGCATTTGGTGGAGCGGTCGTACACATCGCCACCGACCGGGTCGAAGATGACGTCGGCCCCGCGGCCGCCCGTGATCCGCTTGACCTCTTCAACGAAATCGGCCGTCTGGTAGTTGATGGCGTGGTCCGCCCCGAGGCTGCGACAGACTTCGGCTTTCTCGTCACTGCCGGCGGTCGCTATCACCATGGCGCCCACCGCCTTGCCGAGCTGGATCGCGGCGCTTCCGACGCCGCCGGCGCCTGCATGGACAAGAAGCGTCTCACCTTGCCGCAGAGCGGCTCGCCGGTGCAGCCCGAACCAGCCGGTCTGATAGATGACGGTGAACGCGGCCGCATCCTCGAAGGGCATGGCGTCGGGCATCCGGATCACCGAGGCGCGGTGAGCGTCGGCAATCTCGGCGTACCCGCCGCATGTCAGGCCCATGTTGTCCAGCATTGCGATGACGCGGTCACCGGGATTGAGGTCCGATCCTGAGGGGGCGGACACCACCACGCCGCTCACCTCTGAGCCGGGCACGAACGGTAGATCGGGCTTGGTCTGGTATTGGCCGGCCACAATCAAGGCGTCGAAGAAGTTGATCGAGGCGGCGCGAATCTGGATCCGGATCATCCCGTCTGCCGGTTCGCCTGGGTCGATCTCTTCCAGGCGCAAGCGGTCGATTCCTCCGAGCTCGCGGACCACCCAGGCTTTCACCTGGCAAGGCTAGCGCAGGGGGCGATGGCCGCGGCGAGCCCCAACTCCGCTCTCGACTCGGCCCGCCACAGGCTGAGTTAATGGCGATAAGTGGGACTCAATTCGGAGCGGTGAAAGTAGAGTGAGTTCCGAAAACGATGGGCTACTGGGACCCCAGGGGGAACGCTTACAGCCAGCCACCGGGCTCTGAATACGCGGCTGCTCCACAGCCTCAATCGCTCTCCATCGCCCTGGTCGCCATTGCGGTTGTCGCCTTGCTGGTGCTCGGAGCCGTTGGTTATTTCGTGGGCGGCAGCGTGTTGGCAAGCAGTCGATTGAGCGCCGCACAGGATGCGCTCGCAGCCGCCCTTTCGCACCAGGTCAAGATGAAAGGCGATGTCACGGCGCTGAGCGTGGGATTCCTGGGCTCCACCGCGTCGAGCGCAACTCCGGCGGACATATCGCAGGAAAAGGACCAGTTGAAGCAGGTGCTCGATCAGGCTTCAACGGTGCTGAGCGGCATCGAAAGCGACGATGCGGCTCTGGCCTCGGCGGACTCGGATCTGCTGGGGCTTCAATGGCTCACCTGGCGCAGCAAATCGAGCCTCGACGCCGAATCGGCGAAGGTCGAGCTCGAGCGTCAGGTCCTTGGGCAGGGCATCACGATCACGTCGGACTACATCTTGCTGGGCGACTTCTACCAGGCGCTTCTGACCATCGTGGTCGACATGCAGGCAATTCAAAATGCATCGAACTCGAGAGATGTGAACAGCACGAACGTTGCCGACGAAATGCTGAAGGCCGACGTCGACAAGGCGATCCAGCAGGATGGAGCGCCAGGGTTGCCGGCGGACGTGGACCCGATGCTTCACGCGATCAAGCAGTTCGGGATTGACTTTGGCAAGTTTCTCTACGACGGGAGTCTGGGCGACATCCCAACCGCGCAGGCGGACCTCAAAGCGGCCCAGGCCGATGCGGCTAAGACCCAGTCATACGACTTCAAGAAGATGGGCATCGCCGTCAGCGGCTACTACGCGCCGCTGGTGGACAAGTTCAACGCTCTCATCACCAAGGTGGGTAACGGCTGAGGAGGCGGTCTTTTTGGGTACTTCCCGCCCCTCGTTGGTTTCTTTGGCGAGATGATCGGCGGCAGTGGTGCAAGAGTCACCTCCCCGGATGAGAGCGGGTGTCCTGCTTGAAAGCCCACTGCGACCCTTGACAGGAGATCGTCTTCGGCTCTGATCGTGGCTGAGGGGGTGGCGGCCGCCCGAACGCCACGGTCGGAGTTGCGGCGCCTGACAGCAAGCCCGAGGCGGAGACGCCAGCTGACGACGCACCCCGAAGTGCAGGGGATGCCGCCCAATACGCGATGGTTGCCTCTACACAGGACGATCCGGCCGGTGTCCGGCGGGCGCTGCGCTCGTGGGTCCGGCAGGCGACGAGCCCGAACAACCAGAAGGAACGTCAGGCGCAGCTGCACTACTGGCTTTATCGGGCGGGTGAGGCGGACGAGATCGACAAGCTCAAGGCTCTCGCCGCCGACAACCCGAAGTTGACCGAGGTGAGCCTCTACGTGCACCTGGCGCTCCAGCCATACGACGAGCTCTGGAGCTAGGCGGGAACACCCGTTCGCCGGCCGGCTCGGGCCGACTTCCGACTCGAGCTTCGCCAGGCGTTGGGACTGTGATGAGACGACAACTCAGCCTGATCGTCGGCGGGGCGCTTGGAGCGTTCCTGATCGCCATGATCGGGGTTTCGGCACACACCAGCGGTCTCCAGTTCTTCACCAATCTCACCGGCGTGACCCAAAGTCACTCGGACGACCACGCCAGCGGCGCACGAACGGAGCCCTCCGAGTCGCCTGAAGCCTCTCCGACCGCGGAGCCGACCGAGAAACCAGAACCGACACCGAAAGCCTCGCCGACAGCAGAGCCGACCGAGGCGCCTGACGAGGATGAGATGCCAGCTGCAACGTCCAGCTCCGGCGAGAACGATGAAGGCGAGAGCAGCGGGGGCGGGGGCGACTAGTCGCCGAGCGGCAACCGTGCCGCAGTAGGTTGGAGAAGGGACCGGGCGGCTTCCGGTCCCTTTTGGTTTCGGTCGAAACGTTGTGAAGCTGGGCTCTTCTAACTAGCTGCCAGAGTGGCCGTGTCCGTTCCCGTTTCCGTTGCCCTTGCTGCCGTTGCCGTTGCCGTTCTCGAGTCCCTGCCCGTTCGCGCCGCCGTTGCCTTTCCCATTTCCTTTGCCGTTCCCGTTGCCATTGGCCTTGTTGGTGGGGCCGTTCTCACGGGCGGAGCTGGCGCGGTGCTCAGCGCTGACCAGCGCGCCATGCTGCCTGGCGAATGAGCTGACGCAAGAACCGATGCCGTGCATTCCAGGCGCGAGTGCAGCCTTGCATTGCTCGACCTGCTGCTGGACCTGCTGTCCCCAGTTGACTGGGTTGATACTTCCTGTGATCGTTGCTTCACCCGCCATGCCGGCGGCGCTCACGGCCAGTACCCCTGTGACAAGTCCAATCGCGGCCTTGGCCGTCACCAGACCGGTGATCCTCGCGAGAAAAGTCATTCTTCTGGCCCCCTAGGGAGATTTGCGACCGTTATCGGCGCCCGTAGGCCCTGGACGCTCTTGCAGCATCCGGGTGCCGTCGGTTCCTGCTTCAGCAGGCTCGCGAACGAGTCAGCGCTTCCAGGTCACTTCTCAAGAGAAACCATCGAGGTGATCGAACTACCCATTTCGTCTGGCTCTGCGAGGCGAGGGTCGACCCATCGCCATAGTCTTTGCCGATCTTTCGCGCTCAGACGCGGAGTTCTAAAGGGGAGCAGCACATTGGAAGCATCTGTGGCCGAAACTCGTGGCAGCGTTTTCTTTGGCGTAATCGCCATCCTCACTGGAGTTTCATTCTTGGCCCACTTGGGCGTGGTGTTCGCCCTGCCGTCGCCCGATTCCTACCAAGAGCTGGCCGCCTACAGGGATCACCAGACCGTCTATGCGCTCTTGTTTATCTCGATCGTCGTGTTTTGCATCCTGGCCTTCACGTTCCTGGTTGGCCTAGGCAGGCTGCTCGCGCTGCGATCCTCATTGCTGGCGGCTGGAGCCACGACAGCAGTCGCTCTTGGAATTTTCGTCACCGCCTTAGGGGTCGTGCTCTCGATCGGCGCCCTCGCCGCTTTGAACGGGTTGCCATCCGACCCGGCTTACTCGGCCAACTCCGCTTTCGAAGCCGCATTCTGGGCGAACCTTCAGTCACTCACGAACGTGTTCGGTGACGCCTTTTTGGGGTTTGGGTTGCTGCTGTTGGGCTGGGTTGCTTGGGGTGGCCCTCAAGTTCCAAAGTGGCTCGCGATCATTTCGATGATCGGAGGCCTTGGTGCTCTTGCCGGCATCGTGGCTGATTCGCTGGGTGGGTTGGGCTTTCTCGCAGTCACCGTATGGTCACTGGTGGTGGGGGTCAAGATCCTGCGAAGGCCCCAGATCGCCGGCTGACCCGAAGCTCGCTCCTGGTCACCCGCGGCGTAGCAACTCTCGACCACCGTGAAGCTGGTATTTGTAGTGCCTTTTGGGGTTGTGCGAAGATGGGCCTCGGCGCAAGTGTGCCGAGGCGATGCCCTATAGAACGCGGTGGAACGACTACAGGTCTGTCCTCGGTGACGACTATCGCACCGTTACCTCACGGGTGGGATTTCAGGCGGGCGCCGTCGCTCACATACTGCAAGACGGGGCCGGGTCAACCCTGTGCGGCGTTCCATTTTCATACCTGGCAACTTTCGAGGACTTGGATGAACCCGTCTGCGGGAAATGTATCGAGCAGCACGCCAGACTTGAAGTGCGCGAGCCCACCTAGCTCCACCGTTCCAACCGGGCAGCTTCGTTTGCGTGGATCCTTCGTGAAGCTAGGGCAGGATCTCGACGTACCCGTCCGTTCCATTGACGCGGATCCGCTGCCGATCGCGGATCAACCGAGTGGCTTGCTCGACGCCCACGACGGCTGGCAAGCCGTACTCCCGCGCGATGACCGCGCCATGGGTCATCAAGCCACCGACCTCCGTCACCAGGCCCGTGATCGCGACGAAGAGGGGCGACCAGCTGGGGTCCGTGTAGGCCGTGACCAGGACATCGCCCGGTTCGAGATCCGCCTCCGCCATGTCCAGGATGACGCGGGCCCGCCCCTCGATGGTCCCGGCAGAAACCGGTAAACCAACCAGCGCGCCGGTCGGCACGTCGTCGCGTCGGTACGCCCCCGCGACGACCTCGCCATCCGACGTGAACACCCGGGGCGGCGTCAGCGCTTGATACGACCTGAACGCGTCCTTGCGTTCGGAGATGAGCTGATCATCCGCGCGGTTCGTGCGCACGGCGTCGTGGAGTTCCTGGAACGTCAGGTAGAAGATGTCCTCCTTCTCACGAAGCACACGGGCCTGCATTAGGCGCCCGGCCTCTTCCAACAAGGCCTGCTTGTAAACGAAGTAGCGGCTGATCATGCCGTACTTCGGATACTCCCTGTACCCGATGAAGGTCCGGACGCGGTCGATCTTCCGCTTGGTCTCTTCGGCTTTCTGCTCTCCGTCCGGCAAGGCCCGCAAGCGCCCCAGCAGCTCCTGTTCCTTCGTCCACGCCTCCTGCCGGCCGTGCTCGAAGCGCCGCTCACCGGCGCCGGGCTCGAAGTTCTTGATGTTGCCGAGGATCAGGGGCACGAGCGTGGTGGGGCGTTCGCTCCAACGTGGCTTCGTGATGTCGATCTCACCGACGCAGCGCATGCCGTACTTGTCGAGGTAGGCCAGTATGGCGTCTCGGGTTTCCCGCCCGCCGGTAAGGTTGGCCAGCCCGTCCAAGAAGTCCTCGTCCTCGACGTGCTGCAGAAAAGCCACCACCTCCGGATGCGGGCGGATCACGTCCGCGACATCCAGGAGCGCCAGACCCATCTCCGACGTGATGTTGTGGGGGACGGATTGCGTAAGCGTGTCGGCCGCGCTCTTCTCACCCAGCCACGCCTGCAGATGGTCGTTGAGCCACCACGTGGCTTCCATAGCCGACATGAACACCTGGTGGCTGCGCGGATCGAACAGCATCCGCCTCAGCTCCTGGATGTCCGCCAGGATGAAGTCGAACAGCGCCGATCCGGACTTCGTCTGGATGTTGCGTTTCAGGGAGGCGACCGATTCCTCATTGTGTCCGACCAGCTCGGAGACGATGGCCGGATCGGTCTCGATCGGGGTCGGCGTGCTGCCGGCCGGGGGAGCGCCGGGACCTTCGTCCGGGAGTGAAGGGATGAAATCGCCGCGATCGAGGACGGTCTGCAGCGCGTCCCTGACCAGCGGTTCGGATTTCCCCATCACCTCCAGGAGTCCGGCCCGGCTCGCAGGCGAGGCAAGGGCACGGGCGACGTCAACGAACAGCCGCCCGCCGGCCTCGTACATAGGCCGGGCGGCCGTCAGCTGCCACATGGAGATCCCTAGCGGCTTCATGGCGTCGGTCATCATCTGCGCGTGACCGACAGAGACATAGACGTGGCTCTCTTGGTCGCCGGCCGCGGGGATGGGGAACAGCGTGGTGATCGGCCGGCTCTGGACGATCTGGAAGCTGTCATCGACCAGGCACCATTCGATGTCCTGGGGGAGGCCGAAGTGCTCTTCGATCCGGCGTCCCAGCTGCGCGAGCTCCACGACCTGCGCATCCGTTAGGGCTGGCTGCTCCTGACGCTCCGGCTCGATCGGCAGTTCCTGCGTTCCGCCTGCCGGCGAGGCGTGTAAGGCCCGCTGCTTGGTGGCGATTGCTTTGCCGACGATCTCGCCTTCGCGCACCTGGTAGACGTCCGCGTTCACACGGCCTGAGACCAGGGCATCGCCGAGGCCGAAAACGGCCTCCACGGTGACGACCTTCCGGTTGGACGTGACGGGGTCGGCCGTGAAGAGAACGCCGGCCGCCTGCGGGAAGACCATCTGCTGCACGATCACGGCAATCTGGACTTTCCGCTGGTCGAATCCATTCCGGAGGCGGTAGGTCACGGCCCGCTCCGTGAAGACCGAGGCCCAGCACCGGCTGATGCGCTCGAGGATCGCCGCTGTCCCCACGACGTTCAGATAGCTGTCCTGCTGGCCGGCGAAGGAGGCCGTCGGCAGGTCCTCGGCTGTCGCGCTCGATCGGACGGCGTAGGCGGCCTGTTGGCCGAGCCCGGCGACCGAGCGGGTGATTGCCGCCGCAAGATCGTCGGGGATGGCGATTCCTTCGAGGATCCGGCGGATCTCCGCGCTGAGCGTGCGGATCGCCTCTCGGTCATCGGGGCTCAGACGCGACAGCCGATCGAGCTGGTCGCCGATCGGCGACGCGTCCGCCATGATCCGCCGGAAGGCGTCCGTCGTCACACAGAAGCCGGCCGGCACGCGAATGCCTCCGATCCGCGAAAGCTCCCCTAGGTGCGCGCCCTTGCCGCCAACGATGCCGACCTGCGTCTGGTCGATCTCCTCGAAACCCAGCACGTAGCTGCCCATCCGTCCACCTTCCCGTGATCCACTTCGGGCGGCATTCATTCCGACTGTCGCTCGGGCCAACCGCCCGTGGTTCGCCTCGTGGCGTGCAATGTCAGCACACCCGGAGTGCTTGCATCAAGGCCCCCACCATGGTGTACGTTGGTAATGGCGGAAAGAGTCGATTACGTCTCCGGTGGTACAAGAGACGGGTCAGGTCACCAAAGCTCGGCTTCCCCAGACCGCGGCGCACCGTGCGACAGCAGACCAGGTTTCCAGTTCAAGCTACTCTCGGACGCCTCCGCAATCCAGACCGACAATCGGGAATGACCGAACCGCTAACCTGGCGCAACGAAGCGATGATTGCACCGGCGCCACTCCCGCTCATCTACACGTCGCCCGGATACACCATCACGTTCGTCGCTGTCATCGTCATCTCGCGCGTCCCCGAGGTCATCGGCGCCTCCAGATGGCGGTCCCGACGCGACCCCACCGCGCGCCAAGTAGATCGCGGGTCATTTGTGGTGATGAGCATCCTGGCCGGCGGAGGCGTGATTGTGGCCTGCGTCCTGGCGGCCATCTGGACGGCCGCAGCGATTCCCTGGCTCAGGCCACAGGTGACGCTTGCCGGCCTCGTCGTTATCCTGCTCGGCGCTGCGCTGCGCTGCGGTGGTGGTCGATCTTCACTCTCGGGCGGTACTTCACCTTCGATGTGGCGGTGCGCTCCACGCAGTCAGTGGTGCATTCCGGGCCGTATCGCTTCGTGCGCCATCCCTCTTACACGGCCATCCTGATCATGCTGCTCGGCGTGGGACTGGAGCTGGCGAATTGGGCCAGCCTCGCTGTCCTGCTAGCCGGCGGCCTGATGGGGCTGCTCTATCGTGTCAGAGTGGAAGAGCACGCACTTATTGAAGCGTTGGGTGAGCCCTACTCGGGCTATGTGCGCCACACCAAGCGCTTCATCCCGTTCATCTTCTGACCAAGCGGTATTGCCTTGCGCTGCTCGGTATCGGACGCACAAGTTCTTTTTCCGCGTCTATTTGGCCATCGATGATCCGTCCGCGCCACTCCCTCTTTCGCGATGGCCTGACGACGCCCAAGCACGAAGTGACCCATCCTCGGGCGCCCGACGGCAGGATCGGCGGATTTCTGAAAGAGCAGAGGACTCCGCGTTTGTTGGCGTCCGTTTGGCAACGCCTTGGCGACCGCCGTGCCCCTCGCTCAGGTCTCCCGGAAACGCCGAAACCGGCTTTTATGGAGGCCAGTTTCGAGTTCAGGTTTGGCTCGAACGCGTCTGCCAGAAACGCTTCCGCTAACCTCCTGACGGAGCCGGCGTAGCTCAGCTTGGCAGAGCAACGGTCTTTTAA
>JBIOJB010000059.1:0-19397 GCA_044450465.1 Candidatus Dormibacterales bacterium
CACATCGGGCGCTACTGTCAGTTCGCGCTCGTCGCGTCCCAGCAGGCGCTGGCGCAAGCGAATCTCAACCCCGCCGAGATGGACCCTGACGACGTCGGCGTGATCGTGAGCTCCGCCATGGGCGGTATGGAGGAGATCGAGAAAAGCCACACCGCGCTGATGGAGCGGGGTCCGAAGCGGATCAGTCCCTCCACGGTGTCGAGGATGATGCCGGAAATGGCGGCTGGCACCGTCGCCATCCAAACCGGCGCCGGTGGCCCCAACTACGCGATCTTCAGCGCATGCGCCTCGGGCGCGCACGCCATTGGCGAGGCGTCGGAGATCATCAAGCGCGGCGATGCCGTCGCCATGCTCACGGGCGGGTCGGAGGCGGCCATCACACCGTTGGCCATAGGCGCCTTCAGCCAGATCAAGGCACAGAGCGAGCGCAACGACGAACCGGAGATGGCCTGCCGCCCGTTCGACCTCGGCCGCGACGGCTTCGTGGTGGGCGAAGGCTCGGTGATGCTCGTCCTTGAGGACATGGAGCACGCCAAGAAGCGCGGCGCGAAGATCCTGGCCGAGATCGCAGGATATGGCGCCAGCGCCGACATGTACCACTTCACCGCGCCCCACCCGGAGGGCAAGGGCGCGATCCGCGCCATGCGCCGGGCGCTCGAGAAGAGCGGGGTCGAACTGACCGACGTGGGCTATATCAACGCGCACGGAACGTCGACCCAGCTCGGCGATGTCGCCGAGACCAAGGCGATCAAGTCAGTGTTCGGTGAGCACGCGCAGAAGCTCGCCGTCAGCTCCACCAAGTCCGTGCACGGCCGCCTGCTCGGCGCGGCCGGCGCGATCGAGGCCGCGGCCTGCGTGCTGGCCCTGAACCGTGGCATGCTCCCGCCCACGATCAACCTGGATCAACCCGACCCGCAGTGCGACCTCGACTACGTCCCCAACAAGGCGCGCAAGGTTGAGGTCAAGGTGGCGATCTCGAACTCGTTCGGCTTTGGCGGGCACAACGCGACGCTTGTGATCAACGGCCCGGACCGCCACTAGGAGGAATCGCCCAATGGCAACCCCGGTGCCGTTAGCTCCACTCAATCGGCTCGTATGAGGCCGTCCGGGCGCCACACAGGGAGACGTCCGATTAGCGACTCCGGCAACGAGCCGCCATTGCCAGATCCGCTCCTATCACCTGCGGGACCGACCATCGGTCAGATGCATCCGTTCGACTTGACGGAGAAGAGTTAACGGGACAGGTCTTTCGAGAAACATATCTCGGTTGCCGCTACGAAACCCCCGGTCCACTCTTCAAACAACCGACCCTCACAGCTCTCGAGCCGCGCTCGGCGGAGACACGCGCAAGGGATTTAGGCCGGTACGCGTTCCTGGTCGGCCAAGCCGACTTCCTGGCGCACCTCGCCGGTCTCGAGGTGCTTTGCCTCCTGCCGAGCGTCGACGGGAACCATGAAGTGGAAAACAGAGCCGACTCCGACCGTGCTCTCGACCCAGATTCGGCCCTTGTGCATCTCGACGATCTGGCGAGTGATCGCCAGTCCCAGGCCGGTCCCGACCACCTTACTCTTGGGGTTGCTCTCCAACCTCTCGTAGCGCCCGAAGAGGCGGTCCAGGAACTCGGGCGGGATGCCCTGCCCGTGGTCTCTCACGCTGATCTGGACGTGGCCATCCTGGACGCCGCTGGTGACGAGGACTTCGGCCCCCTCGGGCGAGTATTTGACCGCGTTGCTCAGCAGGTTTGCGATGACCTGGGACAGCCGGTCGGCGTCGCCCATCACCACCGGCAGGGCCGGGTCGAGGTCGGTCTTGATGACGTGCCTGGATCCGGAGACCTGAGCCCGTTCGACCGCCTCGCGCACGGCACTGTTGAGGTCGACCGGCCCGCGATGGAGCGTCATCCGGCCGGACTCCATGCGGTCCAGGTCCAGCAGCTCGGTGATCATGCGGTTCAGGCGCATCGCGTCGCTGTTGATGTCGCCGGCGAACTCCTTGACTTCGTCCGGGGTGGTTGCCTCGTCGCGCATCACCTCGCTGAACCCTTGGATCCCGGTCAAGGCCGTCCGGAACTCATGGCTGACCATCGAGACGAACTCGCTCTTGAGCTCGCTGAGCCGCTCGAGGCCTGCCAGGTTGGCCATCGCGTCCTCCTTGGCTTCGTGCTCGGCGGTGGTGTCCGCGAACATGACCAGGAAGTAGTCGATCGAACCGTCCTCCTTCTTCACCGTGGTCGCGGTCCAGTGCAACCATCCCCTGGTTCCATCCGCGCGCAGGCCTGCGTTCTCCGCTTCGATGCTCTCGACTGAACCCTCCCGCAACTGCTGGAACTTCTCGACGACGCGAGGTATCTCCTCCGGTGGGAGGAAATCGGACATCGCAGCGGCGGGAGCGGCCCGCGTCTCCCCGTCAACAAACGAGGCCATGCGCCGGTGGGCATCGATGAGCGTCATGTCGACGCGGACGCGCGCGACGCCCAGGGGAGCCCGGGCGATGATCTGGTCCAGCAAGGCCGTGCGGTCCCTGAACCGAGCCTCGGCGCGCCGGCTCTGCAGCTCGCTGAGCACCAGCAGCAGGGCCAGCGGTCCGCCTAGGGCGGCCAACGTGGGAGCGAAGGGGTGCCCGGTCACCGCCAAAACCCCGGCGGTGATCGCGACACCCAGCAGCCCCAGCCAGGGGATCATCACCTGCCAGAGCGCAACCGGGCGCGCGGGGGGAGCTTGCCTGCTGCTCGGCGGCCAGAGGGCGGCGAGCGCGATCAGCAGGTAGCCGAGCCCCCGACCCGCTCCCAGCAGGCTGCCGAGCGCTCCATGGGGGCCGCTGGCGATCCAGTGGGCAAACGCAGTGTCGGCGACGGAGTTCGCCGCCAGGCCGACTAGCAGGAGCCCCATCGGGCCTCCCAGCCGGAACCCCAGCCGGCGGACGCGCCCGAGGATGATCACGATCATCAGCAGACCGCCCAGTGGATGGGAGAGGCCGACGAGCTGAGTCAGGGGCGTGACCGGAGAGGTCGAGCCGATGTCGCCGAGCCCGAGCGCCGCGCCGACGAAGAGCAACGAGAGGGCGAGTATCGCTCCATCCAGGGCCTGGCGCGTCCGGGAGGCGTCGCGGACCGGGGTCACTGGGAAAGCGAGGACGCCGACGAGGGCCAGCGGCATGGCCGCGAGGAACCCGGCATCCGCGGCCGACGGAAACGGGACCGCGGTTCCCAGGCCGACCTCGTCGAACGATAAGATGACCTGTCCCAGGCCCCAGGTGGCGGCCGAGGCCGCCAGCAGCCACCAGGCCAGGCGCAGCCGTCCCGAGGACCGGCGTGCCGCGAAGGCGCAACTGAGCGCCGCGACCATCGCGGCCGCCGCCTGGCCGACATCTTCGACGGTGTTCGTGAGCGTTTTCCCGCCGACGTGGGAGCCGCTCCAGGCCAGGAATGCCGCGACCGCGACGACGGATGCGGCGGCCGCGAAGGCGAACATCCGCCACCGGCCCGAAAGGGATCCTGGAGAGCCGGTTGCGATCGTGACGGCGGTGCTGACTCCCACGATCAGTCCGCGTACCTCTGGCGCAGGGCCTCTACCTCGGTCATGGACTTGAGAAAGGAGTTGAGCACGATGCGTCCTTCCCGGGAGATCTGCATCAGAGCTCGAGCGCCTCGTCCAGCCGCGACAGGAGATCGCGCGGCGAAAAAGGCTTGGTCAAGTAGGCATCGGCGCCGGCGACCAACGCCGCTCTGATGTCAGATTCCTGAGCAGACGCCGTCAGCAGTATCACTCGGGTGCCCGTGAGATTGGCGTCTGATTTGATCGCACGCAAAATCTCAAGACCCGTCCGCCCGGGCATGCCTACGTCAAGGATGACCAATGGCGGGCGGTGCTCCTGGATCAATGACCAGGCCTCGTCACCATTGCAAGCTTCGACGACGTTGTAGTCGTCGGTCCCGATAGTTGCATGCACCAAGATGCGAAGGCTGGGTTCGTCATCGGCGATGATCACGGTGCGGCGGATGCGTGCCGGGCCTGTCGAGTTGTTCCTCACTGGTGCGCTTCCCGAGGCGTGAGGGCTTCCGCGATGAAAGCCACCGCCTCCTTCGCTGCGCCTGAGTGCTTCTTCAGCACCGCTACCACACCAGCTGTGCGACGCAAGGTAAGAGTTTCTGTGGCATCGAGTTCCTTGATCGTCACCACCGCCACTGGCAACTCGCCCCCGACAGAGGCGCGCAATCGGGCCAGGAAGTCCTCGCCGCTGGCTCCCGGCAAAAGCAGATCAAGTATTACGGCGCGCGCTGCCATCTGTCCGATGAGTTGATCGGCCGTCTCAGCATCAGGAGCCCACACTGAGCTCAGGCCCTTGATCGCGAGCTCGGCTTCCAGGAGTCGGGCGAAGCCGGCGTCGTCCTCGACGATGAGAACGTCTCCCGACCTGGCACCGTGGCTGGCTGTGCGCAACGTGAAGTAAAAGCGAGAGCCTTGACCCAGCCCTCCCGATTCGACCCCGATACGGCCGCCATGCGCGTCGATGATTCTTCGGCTGATGGCCAGGCCCACGCCTGTACCCGAGACCAGCCGGCGGTCGCCGTTGGCGACACGGTAGAACTTGGTGAAAAGCTTGGTTAGCGCCTCGGGGGGGATGCCGATTCCGTGGTCTTGGATGGAAACCTCAACAGCCTCGCCGGTGACTTGAGCGTTCACGCGGATTGCGCCCCCGCCTGGCGAGTACTTGCGTGCGTTAGACAGCAGGCTGATGAGGACCTGAAGGATTGCATTGGTGTCGGCAATCACAAGCGGAAGATCTTTGGGCAAATCGACTTCGATTGGCGTTCGAGGGTCATCACCCGCGGTGGTCACTGCGCGCGCGATGAGCGTCCGCAAGTCAGCCGGGCCGAGATCCAGCCTCTTGTACCCCCCTTCCATCCGCTGGAGGTCAAGGAAGTCATTGATCAGCTCTGTGAGGCGCCGGCCTTCGTGGAGCATCGTTTCGAGGTACTGCTTGCGTTGCGCGTCTGAGAACTCGCGGGTAAGGAGCAGCTCGGTGAAGCCGACCAGGCTCGCGAGTGGGGTGCGCAGCTCGTGGCTTACCGTCGCAATCAGGTCATCCTTCGCTCGGTCAAGCTCTTTCGCCGCAGTGATGTCCTGGAGCACCATCACAAAGCCGACCTGCCCGCGCCCAGATGTCAAAGCCGCGGGGGAAACGGTGACCTCGACTTCGCGACGGGGTTCGAGGACTGTCATCGCGAAACGGAAGGACTCGGCTGGCAAGCGAGAGACTCGCTCGAAGTGGGACTGAAGACCCGAATTATCTTCCACCCGGGGAGCGAACAACTCACCCAGCAGTCTCGTTGGCTGCCCTAGGGCTTGTTCAATCGGAATCCCGGTCAAACGGCTGGCCTCTTGGTTCCAATGCGCCACTACCTGCTCACGATCGACGAGGATCACTCCCACGCCGATCGCGTCGATCAGGGCCGTGAGCAAGGCCAGGCGAGTCGCAGCGGAGTCGTTCGCATCTTTGAGTTCGGCTTGGGCTCGCACTTCTTGTGTGACGTCGCGCCCCACCGCGTAGATCAGTCCCGCCGGTTGCGCCGGAATCGCCGTCCAGGCCAGCCAGCGGTACGTGCCATCGCGGCATTCGTAGCGATTCCTGAAGTTGACAATCTTGGCCCCTTTGGCGAGGTTCTCGACCACGTCGACTGTCGCGGGTCGGTCGTCGGGATGGACGAAGTCGAGGAAGGGTCGCGCCATCAGCTCGGCATCCGTGAAGCCGAGCGTTTGGGCCCAAGCAGGATTGAGATGCTTGAAAAAGCCGTCAAACCCAGCCACGCAAAGCATGTCAACGGAGAGCGAAAAGAAGCTTTCGTACATGGCGCCGCCGTTCATCATCGAAGGACTCATATCTGACCGATCAATTCCACGGAGCATCAGGCCAGGTCCCCGCGACCGCCGAGCAAGGACATCCGGTAGATCTCGAGACTGCCTGAGCGCCCGCGAACGGCGGACTGATTGGTCAGCTCGCTCTGCAATTTGTCGGCCACCGCGCGGTAGACGGTGCCTGTCATGAGCACCTCACCGGGGCCGGCATGCGTCACCAGCCTGGCGGCGATATTGACCGCATCGCCCAGGACTCCGAGCTCGGAGCGGTCGGCCGAGCCGACGGCGCCGATCACGACCGCTCCCGACGCGATGCCGACGCCGACCTCGAGTCGAAATCCCCAATCGGCCGCGCATCGGCGGTTCAAGGCTTCGTTGGCTCCGACCAAGCCGATCGCGGCCGCCATGGCTCTGTCGACATGGTCCGGTTGGTGGCCGCCGGCGCCGAAGGTCGCCATCACCCCATCACCGACGAACTTTTCGACCACACCTCCGCATATGGAGATCGACCGGAGGACCCTCTTGAGATGCGCATTGAGGATTTCGAGCAGGCCGGCCGGGTCGTGCGCGAACCGCTCGGTCAATCCGGTGAACCCGCGGAGGTCCGTGAACAAGATGGAAGCCGTCCACACCACGGGCACGGGGACGTCAGGCGGGGCCAGCAGGCCAGGGCCGCGGTCTTCGTAAGACTGGCGCAGGTGCATCAGCCTGGCGAAATCGTCGGCGTAGGCCCGCGATGGCCGTACTCTCGGTTCGCGCGCGATCAACTCACCACCAGCTCGGACACGAGGGACTTGGCGATCATGTTCGCGTTTGAGACATGGCGTCGCTGGGGATGCCCAGGTCTTCGTCTTGAACGTAATGCCGACCGAGGACCTGGTACGGGTCACGGCCGCATCTCAACCAGGCGTGACACGCCGCCCAGAACGATCACGCGCGTGATCGAAAGCGCAGCGGGGACCCCGTCCTCATATACGCGCTGCGGCTGTCTGAAGACCAGGCAGGCGGTCCAGACGCCGAGGATGTACCCAACGGTGAAAATGGCTAAGACAAGGCCCACCATCCCCATTGCTTAGGTCTACGCACAAAAGGTCCCAGAGTCGCCATGCGCGGACACTGGCGGTTTGCCATCTATTCGTAGGGTCTGCATGCCCTTAAGCTCAGCAGCAGGAAGTCCTAGCAGGCTGACGTATCTCTCGGTCGAGTAAGGCCGAGAGCGCGATTGAGCTGCTGCTGAGGAATGCAATCGGCAATCGCTTCGCGAATCTGTCCGAGCACGGCGACCAGGTCGACCGGGTCAAGCTCGAGGGCTGCGTCATGGCTCACCTGCTGCTGGAGCTCGCCCCGGCGGTAGCGGAGTTCTGTACGTTCCTGGCCTAGAGCCTCGAGCCGCTGAGCGCACTGCTTTTTTGGCATGGTGCCGGCCTCGAAAGCCAGGGAGCCGCGCTCAAGGATTCCTTGGCCTCTCTGATCTCTGTCTCAATCGCGGCTGGCTGCTCACGGAATTTCGAAGGGCCCCGGCGGAGTGAGGCATGGGCTTCTCCGCACGCGGACGATCGACTCGCGTCAACAGAAGATGCGCCGGGCGTAGCCATCTCCGCGAATTCACGAGAGGAAGATCGACCGCCCATCGATTTGCATGGGACAGGTGACCTGATTTCGCAGGGAGACTTTCCAAGCCGGCCGGCGTATGAGTTGCGGATGGTCCTCCCGAGAAGAACAGGAGCGCATATTGAGGGTGGCGGGTTGAGCCTCACTACGCCGGTTACGGGCAAGCGGCAGACGGTTTTGATAGTCGACGACGAGCCCAAGCTTCGCGTTCTCGTCCACACCACAATCGAATCGCCCGAATGCCAGGTGATCGAGGCGTGCGACGGCGAAGAGGCTTGGACCTTGATCAAGGAGCGAAAGCCCGCGCTCGTGCTGCTCGACATCAAGATGCCACGCCGCTCGGGCATCGAGGTCCTCAAAGCCATCCGCGCCGACCCGGAGCTCAGAGGCACGCAGGTGATGATGCTCACCTCGAGCGACGACCAGGCCGACATCGATGCGGGCATCCTCGCGGGCGCCGATTTCTACCTAACGAAGCCCTTCTTGCCCGCCGATCTCGTCGCTCGCGTGTCGGAGGCGATCGGGCATCGAGTGCCCTCCTGGTAGGCGCACCCAAAGGTCGACGATGATGGAGATCCGAAGAGGCCCGCCGGCCGGGGCCTTCGCATCGAGCCGCATAGCCAGGGCGCCTCGCGCGCCAGCATCCTTGTCCGCAGATCCGGATGAGAAGGTCGTATTGGGTCAAGCGCTGGCCGCACGGGTGACCGAGGCCACGCGGATGACCGCCGAGGCCGCGGTGGACGCCGGTCTATCCGAGCTCGCCGCGCGCCGATATGCGAAACCGATTCGCCACATTCACAACCTGGCGACCCGCGGCATCGCGAGGTTCCTCATGACGGGGCAACCCAGCACCGAGAAGGAACGCAGCTTCATCGGTCGGCTTGGGGTCTTGGGGGCCCTGTATGGCCTCTCGGTCGCCACTCTGACCCGGTCCTATCTCCTGTGGCGCGACACCAACCTGCTGGTGCTGAATGAAGAGGTCGGCCGTCTAGGCACCGCGCCCGCGATCGCTGACGAGGCACGGGCCGTCATCAGGTTGAGTGCCGACACGGGCATCGTGCGCATGGCTCGGGCCTTCGACTATCAGATGCACATCGTCAGGCGCCGTGAGGACGCCGTCATAGTTGCACTCCACGACCGCGAGACACAGCTGCAGACCGCGGTGGTGGACATATCGAGGAAGAACGACCAGCAGTCAGCGGCGATGGCTGAAATCTCGGACAAGAACGTGCAGCTCAAGGCGCTGAGCCGGCAGCAGTCGGATTTCATCGCCAATGTCAGCCATGAGCTGCGGACTCCGTTGGCCGGCATCCTCGGCTATGCCGAGCTCCTGCTGCAAGGGATGGATGGCGACCTCGACAACGAGCAGCGCCCGGACTTGCTGGAGGTCCAGAAGGGTGGTCAGGTGCTGCTGACCTTGGTCAACGACCTCCTCGACGAATCCCAGATCGTGGCTGGAAAGATGGCCTTGAACACAGGTTGCGTCCATCTCAAGGCCTTGATCGAATCGGCCTTGGCAACGGTTCGGACGCTTGCGGGCCGGAAGGCGCTGTACCTGCGCGCCGAGATCCCGGACGGCGCCGACGCGCTCGGCGACGAGGTGAGGTTGAAGCAGATCTTGACCAACCTGGTCGGCAACGCGATCAAATTCACCGATGCGGGTGGCGTCAGCATCAACTGCCTGCCCTGGTCGGGTTTCTGGCGCGTGAACGTGGTAGACACCGGCATCGGGTTGCCGGCCGGTAGCGGGGAACTTGTCTTCGAGCGCTTCCGGCAGCTGGATTCGAGCACCACGAGGCGATTCGGCGGTACCGGCCTCGGCCTGTCCATCGCCAAAGGGTTAGTGACCATGCATGGAGGCGAGATCGGCGTCGATTCCACCCTTGGGCTGGGGAGTACGTTCTGGTTCACGGTGCCGGCATACCCTCCCGCGGAGCGAGGCCCGTCAGGCAGGCCGTCGCTCTGAACCTGGTTTGTGCCCGCCGAAGCATCCCCCAATGCTGCCGAACATGACGCCGCTGGAGTTAACCCATTACTCCTGAGGGGCTGAACAGCCGTCGTCTCGCATGGCGACATTGAGGGCGCATGCGCGTAGACCCGTATCTCATGAGTGGGATCAGGCGTGGACGCGCGCGCGGGCAGTACCTCTCGAAGCTCGGGCTGGACTCCGCGTGAACCCGACCGCACGACCCGACCTGGCGCCAGACAGCGCGATGTTGAAGTTCACGGTCGGTGGCCTCAACTGCGCATTGCCCCTTGCAGACGTCCAGGAAATCACGGCCATGGTACGGGTCACTCCTTTGCCAGGCGCCCGGCCGCACCTGCTTGGCGTGATCGACTATCACGGGACGCCCTGCGGCGTCCTCGACGTCCGGCACCTTCTCAACCTTCCCGGCGCCCCGATCCAGCCAGAGCAGCACCTCGTCGTCCTGCGGCTCGGCGACGAGTTGCTGGCGATTCCCTGCGACCGGGCCGAGACCGTGCTGTGGGGACGGGTGCGGCCGGTCGCCGCCGGACGGGCGAGCGGCCCGTTGATCCAGGGCCTGATCCAGGGGGAGGACGGGGTCATCCTGGTCCTTGACCCGGCGCATTTGACGAAGGCCTCTCCAGTGGGGGAGAGCAAGCTCCGGTGGCTCACCCGCGTCGGACGAGTCGAGGCCGTCAGGAACGGAAGCTGATGAGCGCTCTCCTTTCACCCGGTCTGTCTGACGTGTGTCGCCTCACGCAGGCGCGCACCGGCTTGCGGATCACCGGGCCGGGCCGGGCGGCCAACCTTATCCGCCTCGAGGGCGCCCGGGGCGCTGCTGGGTGCCTCGATTGGCCGGCTTTTGCAGAGCGCCTCCGAGGGGAGAGTCTGGCCGGCCATGCCTGGACCGCATTGATCCGGTCAATGACAGTTGGCGAGACATATTTCTTCCGCAACAAGCCGCATTTCGACCTCCTCCGCGAGCGGGTGCTGCCGGCTCTGATCGAGCAGCGACACCGCGAGGAGCACCCCTGGTTGAGGATCTGGAGCGCAGGATGCGCAACCGGGGAGGAGGCCTATTCATTGGCGATCCTGGTGCGTGAGCTGATTCCGGACCCGGAGCGATGGGCGATCCTCATCCTCGGAACCGATCTCAACTCCGAGTCGCTGCGGCGAGCCCGGAGTGGAAGTTACGGGCTCTGGTCGTTTCGCGACACAGACCTGGTCTTGATGTCGCGCTACACCACGCCGCACGGCGATCGCATGGTCGTCACCGACGAGATCAGGACGATGGTGACGTTCTCGATGCTCAACCTGGTCGACGCTGACACTTATGGCCCGGGCGCTTCGGCGATGGACCTGATCCTGTGTCGCAACGTGACGATGTACTTCGGACAGCCGACCGCCGAGGTGGTGGCCAAGCGACTGCTGTCCGCACTCACCCCCGGCGGCTGGCTTCTTGTCGGCCCGTCGGAGCCCGATGCCCAGGTCTTTGCCGGTTTCGATGTGGTCAACGCCTATGAGACCACCGCCTACCGGCGTCCTCAACACCGCGTCGAATCGGCCAAGATCGAGGCGACTGAGCCAGCGTCCGCCGGCACACGACCGGTTGTCTTATCTGCCGAGGAAAGCTTCGGAGTTCCCGTCTCCGGGGCCAGCCGCAGCCTCAGTCCGACCACGCCGGAAGAGTGCCTTCGGGCCGCGCGTACCGCCGGAGACGCTGGCCGCTACGAGGAGGGGCGGGACTGGTGTTGCCGGGCGCTCGACCTCGACCCGACCGACGCCGATGCGCATCATCTGTTGGGGACGATCTGTGCCGCACAGCACCAAACGGAGTTCGCCGTCAAGGCGTTCAGGAAGGCGATCTACCTGGATCGGGACTTCGCACTCGCCCATTACGGGCTGAGCAACGAGCTCCGGATTCTCGGTGACGAGACGGGCGCGGAGCGGTCCGTGGAGACGGCACGCCGCCTCCTGTGCTTGCTTCCCGCGCACGGCCCGCTTCGGGGCAGCCACGGGATGACGGCCCGGGAGATGCAGGACCTGCTCGAACCTGATGTGGAGGGCCTACCTGCATGACCGCAGATTCCGACGCCATCCTCGCCGAGCGAGCCCGGAGGCTGGCGATGCCCGTTGCGGCGACCGCGGACTCCGGGACGGAGCCGATGCTCGGCTTCACACTGGGGGAGGAGCGATTCCTGGCGCCGCTCCACTCCGTGCGCGAGGTGGTCTCGCTGGAGTCGATCACGCACATCCCAGGCCTGCCCTTCTTGTTCGCCGGCTTGACCACCGTCCGGGGCGACATCGTCCCCGTTCTCGACGTCCGAGGTTTCTTGGGCCTGCCCGAACACCGCGCGGGGCGCCCGGAGAGGATCATCATCGTCGAGTCAGACGGAGCGCTCGCCGGAGTCTGGGTCGACCGGATGCACGGACTGAACGCCGTCGACGCTGCGCTTCTGACCGTGGACCACGGCTTGAGCAGCCCCGCCTTCGGCGGCCGGACGGCGGATCTCTCCACTGTCATCGACCTGAGCGGGCTGGTGACGGCGGCGCGACGAGCGGAATCCACAAATCCACCGGCCGAGGAGGCTTAGAGTCATGTCCCCGAAAATTTTTGCGCGCATCCTTGCCGGCTACGGCTTGATCCTCTTGATCATGCTGGCCATTGCGGGGGTGACCTTCGTCCAGATAGGACAGATGGAGCAGGCGGCCAACCTCGTAGTCACCCAGACCGCCGCTCGGACGGCGAGCAACGACATCCTGATCCAGGCGCTCAACGAGGAGACCGGTGTGCGCGGCTTCATCCTCTCCGGCCAGACGACTCGAGGTGGAGTCGACAGCTTCCTCGATCCGTATCTGAGCGGTAAGGCGGCCATCCCCGCCGACATCGCCAGCCTTACCAATGTCGCGGCCGCAGACCCACGCCTGCAGCCCCTCCTTGCAACCCTGACCCAACAGCTCCAGGACCGGGAAACCTATCAGGCGTCCGAGATCGCCCTCGTGCGCACAGGCTCCGACGGGCAGCTGGCGGCGGTGGCGAAGCTGGCAGATGGCAAGCAGCTGACCGATGCCATCCGCGCGACAGTGGCCGATATACGTGCCGAACTCACTCGGAACATCGACGTCGCGGTGGCAGACTCCCACAATGCAGCGAACACGGCACGGCTTGTCATCTCCGCCATGTTCGCTCTCGCCGTCGTCCTCACCTTGGCCGGGGGCATCTGGATCGCGCGAAGCATCTCGGGGCCGCTGGCGACGATCACAAGGGCAGCCGAGCGCATCGCTGCGGGAGAGGTCGTCGACACTCCGCGACTCAATCGCCGTGACGAGATCGGCGCGCTTTCCGGTGCCCTCTCGCGGATGGTGCAGCAGCTGCGTGACTTTGGCGACCGCGAGCGCGAAGCCAAGGAGAAGCTGCAGCAGACCATCATCCAGTACATCGCTTTTGTCGAACGGGTTGCGAACCGAGATCTGAGCGGCTCGCTGGAAGTCTCGAGCAACGGCGACCTCGGCGACCTCGGCGACCTCGGAAAGAACCTCAACAAGATGGCCGGGAACCTGCGGGAGCTGGCGGGACAGACACGCGAGGCCACCAACAGCCTGAGCGCAGGCGTCGCGGAGATCATGGCTGCAGCGAGCCAGCAGGCCTCGGGAGCGGCGGAGCAGGCGGCTGCGATTCACCAGACGACGGCCACCATCAACGAGATTCGCGCGACGGTTGAGCAAATGGCGCAACGGTCAGAAAAGGTGGCCGGCCTGGCGCGCGAGTCGGTTCAGAAGAGCGATGAGGGACAGCTGGGGGTCACCTCAAGCATCGAGAGCATGGCTGCGATACGGAGCCGGGTCGAGACCATCGCCCAAAACATCCTCGCGCTGAGCGAGCAGGGCCAGCAGATCGGCGAAATCATCGTGACGGTGAACGCGTTGGCCGAGCAGTCCAACCTGCTTGCGCTGAACGCGGCAATTGAGGCGGCGCGCGCCGGGGAGCACGGTAAGGGCTTCAGTGTCGTCGCTTCGGAGGTCCGCAGCCTGGCGGAGCAGTCGAGGGCAGCCACCGGTGGGGTTCGACTCCTGCTCGGGGAAATCCAAAGAGGGACCAACGCCGCCGTGATGGTGACCGAGGAAGGCATGAAGGGCGTCGATGCCGGAACCCTGATGGTCGACCGAGCAGGCGTCGCGATCCAAGCCCTCTCGGAGATCATTCGGAGTTCCGCCCAGGCGGCTGAGCAGATCGCGATCTCCGTCAAGCAGCAGACGGTCGGGATGGAACAGATCGCCCAGGCGATGGCCGAAATCAACCAGGCGACGGCCCAGGGCCTGGCGGGGTCCCGCCAGACTCAACTGGCGGCCGAGCACATCAACGCGATGAGTGTTCGGATGACGAAGCTCGCGGACTCGTACGTGCTGTGATGGCGAGCGCTTCTGCCAGATATGGGTCCCGTGCTGAGGGCTGAGCATGGATGAGGCGGCTCTTGCTCGCGAGCTGATGAGCACGTACCGCGCCGAGGCGCGGGAACGACTTGAAGCGGTGACGCGACTCCTGCTTGACCTTGAGAAGGCCGAGACCGGTCGTGCAGTAGCCGCCTGCGTCGAGCAGATCTTCCGCGAAGTGCACAGCCTCAAGGGTGCCGCGCGTTCGGTCTCGGAACCGGCGGTGGAGGAGTCGGCGCATGCCTTCGAGAACCTGCTGGCGCTCGCCAGAGGACAGGAATTCATCGATGAGGTTGCGATTCAAGGCTGGTACGGCCACCTCGACCACCTTGGCGCTCTGATCGAGTCAGCCAATGTCCCTTTCGAAGCGACGCCTGGAGCAACCCCGACTGAATCGGACATCGTCGCCGCCGCGCCGATCGCACTACCACTCGACGAAAGCATCAGGGTCGCCATCCCGCGGCTCGATCGTCTGCTGGCCGACGCGGGCAGCCTGCTTGTCTCGGAGCAAGCCGAGCTGGAGGTGGTGACCCAGCTGTCAGACATATGTCGTGAGGTGGTGGCACTGGAGGCCGGTTTTCGCCGTCCTGGGCGGGGTCGCGAGCCGGAAGGCCACATCGCCGGGTTGCGCACCGTGCGGCAACAACTCCAGAGCCTCCTTCAGACGCTCCGCCGCCAGCGGGTTGAGGGGCGTCGCCAACTGCAGACGCTCAGTGACGACCTCCGTACGCTGCGAATGACGCCGGTCAAGACCCTGTTCCGCTCGTTCGAGCGCATGGTCCGCGACCTGGCGCTTGATGCCGGGAAGCGGGTGGAGTTCGAGATCGTAGGAGAGGAGGTCGAGCTCGACAAGGCTGTCCTGGATGCGCTGCGGGACCCGATGGTGCACCTGCTTCGCAATGCGGTCGACCATGGGGTCGAAACGATTGCCGAGCGGCAGGCGGCGGGCAAGCCGGAGACAGGCACTCTCCGGCTGGCAGCAAGCCGCCGGGGCAGTGAAGTGCTCATTACGCTGAAGGATGACGGCCGCGGAATTGACCCGAAGGTGCTGCGGGTCCAGGCGGTTCGATCTCTGCTGCTGACGCCGGCTGAAGCCGAAGCGTCCAAAGACTCGCAAATCCTGGACCTGATCTTCAGGAGCGGCTTTTCGACCCGAAGCCAGGCAGACGAAATTTCCGGCCGCGGGCTTGGGCTGGCGATCGTCCGGCAGGCGCTCGAGGCGCTTCATGGCAGAGTGGTGGTCGAAAGTCACGCGGTGGGCGTCGGTACCACTTTCGAAGCGGCTGTGCCGTTGACGCTCGCGACCACCCGCTGTCTGTTGCTGGTTGCCGGAAGCGACACCTACGCGGTTCCCCTGGAGGCGATCCAACGAACGGCCGTCATCAGCGCAGAGGATATCGTTGTAGTTCAGGGCAGGCCCGCCATCCGGTTCGAGGACCGAGTGGCGCCATTCGTCCATCTGGCGACTCTCCTACACGGCAAGGCGGCCGCGACGCCTCCACGGCTGCCCGCGGTAATCATGGAGTCGGCCATGGGCCGGGTCGCAATCGCCGGGGACATGCTCCGCGGCGAGCGCGAGCTCGTCGTGAAGCGATTCCCTTCCATCCTGCCCACCCCGATTCCCTGCCTGACAGGTGCGGCTGTGCTCACCTCCGGCGAGATCGTCCTAGTGGTTGATCCTGCGGACGTCGTTCAGCGCGCCCTCAGCCTCGCCAAGAGCGTATCCGGTTTCGCGCCTGTGGTTGCTCTGGCTGGTCCCCCGCTGAGGCCTCGGGTCCTGGTGGCAGATGATTCCCTCACCACCCGGACGCTGGAGCGAAATATCCTCAGAGCGGCCGGCTACGACGTTGCCGAGGTGCCTGATGGCGCTGCGGCGATGAGGATGCTGCAGGCTGAACCCTTTGATCTCGTCGTGAGTGATGTGGAGATGCCGAAGCTTGACGGGATCGGCTTGACCCAGTGGATTCGAGCACAGCCCAAGATCAGCACTTTGCCGGTCGTCCTGGTCACGGCCGGCGCGCACGCTGACGATCGCGTACGCGGGCTGAACGCGGGCGCGGACGCCTACATCGTCAAGCGCCAATTCAGGCAGTCGGAGCTCCTAGAGATGGTGGATCGGTTGCTCGGGCGCGCCCGGCTGCGGGACCTCGAGGTGAGCGTGTGATCCGAGTGCTCGTGGTCGATGACTCGTCGACTATCCGGATCTTTTTGCGCGCGCTCCTGGAGGAGGATCTCGACATCTCGGTTGTCGGGGAGGCGGCCGATGGCGAACTGGCGCTGCGCGCGTGCAAGACTCTGAGGCCGGATGTCGTGACCATGGACCTGGTCATGCCACGCGACGGTGTGACAGCGATCCGGCGGATCATGGACGAGGTCCCAACTCCAATCGTCATCGTGAGCGCACTTGCGAGCCAGGCCAATGACACGGCCGTATTCGATGGCCTCGCTGCCGGCGCCGTAGCAGTTGTGCGGCGCCCGCCCTCGAGGACGCATCCTGAATTCGGTGCGCATTGCCGGGAGCTCCTCGGTGCGGTGAAGACCGTGGCCGGAATCGCTCTGGTGCGCAGGCCCCAACTGTCGAATCGTATGAAGGACGCGGCCGCGATGCCTTCGTCGCCCCTAATGCTCGTCGGAGTCGGTGCTTCGACCGGTGGGCCGGGGGCGGTGATGGAGCTGCTCCGCAGCCTGCCCAAAGGTTTCGCTCCTTCCATCGCTCTGGTACAGCACATGACGCCTGGATTCGGGCATGGCCTTGTGGAGTGGCTGGCGAGCGGGAGTCCTCTTCCGGTGCGGCTTGCAGTGTCAGGGATGCGGCTGCCATGGCGGGGGATTCTGGTGGCGCCCGATGGCGTTCACCTGACGGTGGACGGCAAAGGCATGGTCAGGCTCACGTCGACCCCAGCCTGCCAGGGCCACCGGCCCTCGGTCGACGCGCTCTTCGACTCGATGGCCGGCTGGCGTCCACGAGCCTGCGCCGGGGTCCTGCTGTCCGGCATGGGGAGGGACGGCGCCGAGGGCCTCGCACGGCTACGCGAACTGGGCGGCCGAACCATGGTGCAGTCAGAGGAGACCTGTGTAGTCTTCGGGATGCCCGGCGCCGCATTCGAGATCGGGGCGGCCGAGATGGCGCTGCGCCCTTCGGCGCTGGCCAAAAGGCTGGCCGTCCTGGCCAGGGCGGCATGACCGACTCCGCTCAGCGTCACATACTCTTGGTCGAAGACAGCCGCACCCAGGCCGCGCGAGCAGAGCTGGTGCTTGAAGACGCCGGATATAGCGTGACCGTCGCGAGGGACGGTGAGGCGGCCTGGGAACGAATCGGCGCCGAGCGGTTCGACATCATCGTCTCCGACATCAACATGCCCGGGATCGATGGGTATGAGCTCTGCCGGCGCGCGAAGGCGCATGCGACGGAAAGACCCACTCCGTTCGTTCTCCTGACCGACCACGAGGAATTGACGGCGCTTGTACGCGGCGTCGAGGTGGGCGCCGACGACTTCATCCTCAAGCCTTGGACGCCGGCAGGGCTCATAGGCCGCATGGCGGTCGTGCTGCGAGACGCCGGGCCGGGCAGAGCCGAAGCAGCGGTCAGCTCCATCCAGCGGATGACCGGGTTGCTGATGGGCCGGACGAAGGAGCTTGAAGATGCCTACCGGGAACTGGAACTGGCAAACCAGCGGCTGGAAGAGGCGACCAGGCACAAATCCGAGTTCCTGGCCAAGATGTCGCATGAGCTCCGGACACCGCTGACCGCAATCCTCGGCTTCACGGACCTGCTGCTCGACCCGGATCGACGGTACGCGGCGGACAAGCAACGAGCTTTCCTGTCGCACATTCGCTCCGGCGGCAGCCACCTCCTCTCACTGATCAACGACCTCCTCGACCTTGCCAAAGTCGAGGCGGGCAAGATGGAGATCGGACATGAGCGGTTCGGTCTCAAGGAGGTGCTCGAGGAAACGGCGGCGGTGATCAGGGGAATGGCCGAGCAGAAACACATCGTCGTGAATGTGGTGGTTCCCGATGACGACGTCGTGGTCGTCGGGGACCAAAGGCGGCTCAAGCAGGTGGTCTTCAACCTTCTCTCCAACGCGGTCAAGTTCACGCCTCCGAAGGGCCGAGTGCTTTTGGGCTTGGAAGCTGCCGACGGGCTGGCGCGGGTTTGGGTGGACGACAACGGACCGGGAATCGCCTCCGCAGATCAGGAGCGCATCTTCCAGGACTTCCAGCAGGTAAAGGGCACCGTGAGCGAGTTCGCCGGCACGGGAATGGGTCTAGCCCTGTGCCGGGCATTTGTAGAGTTGCATGCTGGCACGATCAGCGTT
This sequence comes from Candidatus Dormibacterales bacterium, assembly GCA_044450465.1. Taxonomy (GTDB): domain Bacteria; phylum Chloroflexota; class Dormibacteria; order Dormibacterales; family Dormibacteraceae; genus JBIOJB01. Next base: position 18,183 of record JBIOJB010000059.1, read on the forward strand.
CGGAGTGAGCTCGGCATGGGAAGTACCTTTGCGTTCACGGTACCGCTCGCTCCGCATGAGGCGGGCCGCAACGGCAGCGAACTCATCACCCAGGTCAGAAATGCGAGTCAGGCTGAGGGAGGAAGCGTAGCTGCGCCGTAGGGAGGTGGGGAAACCTCCGATTGCCGACTTTGACACCTTATCCAGTGGACTTCGGTGGACTCTGGTGGACGACATGCGCTACCTCCGAGCTTGGTGGCGGGAACTCTGCCGCGCGACATAAGAGAACTATCCGGTGAACTCACACACCCTCGAGTCCACCACCTGATCCCATTCCGCGAACCGGGGACCGCGGCAACATCGGAGGTCGAGAGGATTCAATTCCATCGCCTTCGGCTCAGCGGACGGTGGGCCGCGGCCGAACAGCCCGTTGGGGGGGTGTACTCTGCCTGCGGATCATGACGCAGGACTTCGACCCGGTCGCATTCAAGGAGACAACGCGGAAGCAGTGGCAGAACGCGGCGGCCGCCTGGCACCGCTGGACGCCCACGCTTCACGCCTGGCTGGGCCCGGTTACCGAAGCCATGCTCGATCTGGCGAAGCTCAAGGTCGGCGACCGGGTCCTCGACCTGGGGGCGGGCGCCGGCGAGCCCTCGCTGTCGGCTGCCCACAGGGTCGGCCCGTCCGGCCAGGTAGTGGCCACGGACATCTCGTCCAACATCCTCGAGTTCGCCGCGCAGACCGCGCGGGCCCGGGGTCTGACCAATCTCGAGACTCGGGTCATGGATGGCGAGAAGCCCGACCTGCCCGACGCCACCTTTGACGTCGTGCTCTCACGACTGGGGTTGATCTACTTCCCCGACCGGGAGGGAGCGCTGCGTTCGGCGCACCGCATACTCAAGAGCGGCGGCAGTGTAGTGCTGGCCAGCTTCTCCACACCCGAGCAGAACCGCTTCTTCTCGATCCCCATCTCGGTCATCCGGCGGCGTGCCCGATTGGCTCCTCCCGCGCCTGGATTACCGGGCCCATTCGGCCTCGGTGCTCCGGGGATGATGGAGGACACGCTTCGCCGCGCTGGTTTCGCCGACCCGACCGCACTGGCCTTGCGGACGCCATTGCGGCTCGCCTCCGCGGCCGAGTGCGTCCGCTTCGAGCGCGAGTCGTTTGGCGCTTTGCAGCAGATGCTGGCCGCGCTGCCGGATGCGGAGCAGGATGCAACCTGGGAAGAGATCGAGC
>JBIOJB010000060.1:0-19177 GCA_044450465.1 Candidatus Dormibacterales bacterium
GCCGGCCGCGATGACGTGGCTCTTCACGTCCCATGGGCTGCTGAGCGCCGAAGCGGCAAGCCTGGCGGCAGCGCTGCTTCCAAGGCCCACCCCCAGGGGGATCGAGCTCTTGACCCGACCTTTCATGCGAAGCCGCGAAAACGGATTCTCGTGCGCCGAGAGGTAGTCGGAGCCCTCTCCTTCGAAGTCCCACGAAGGCGTGTCGGACTCGACGGCCTCCACCTCGAGCCACATGTCAATCGCCATCGCCATGCAGTCAAAGCCTGGGCCGATGTTGGCTATCGAGCCGGGGACCTTTACCCTCACGGGCGCTCCGAATCAATCACAGCTTCAAGACCTTAGCTATTGTGCGCGCGTCGCCGTCAAGCTCAATCGGCGGTTCGACATTTTTCAGCGCGGCGTCAGGGTCTTTCAGACCAGAGCCGGTCAGGACCACGACCGTCGTCGAGTCCCTTTGGATCTTGCCTTCCCGCACGAGGTTGAAGAGCAGAGCGAGGGGCGCGACAGAGGCAGGCTCTGCGAACAAGCCCTCGCTGTTGGCCAGGCGGATCTGGGCGGCCAGGATCTCGATGTCGGTGACGGCCGCGATCAGCCCCCCGGATTCATCGCGCGCGGTGGTCGCGCCTTCCCAGGACGCCGGGTTGCCGATGCGAATGGCGGACGCGACGGTCTTCGGGTCGGCCACGGGCCTTCCCAGGACGATCGGCGCCGCGCCCTCCGCCTGGGCCCCGATCATGCGTGGGAGCTTCGTGGCCTTTCCAGCCTGCTCGTACTCCCTGAAGCCCTTCCAGTAGGCCGTGATGTTTCCTGCGTTCCCGACCGGCAGCATCAGGTAGTCGGGCGCATCGCCCAGCTCGTCGACGATCTCGAACGCCGCCGTCTTCTGTCCCTCGATGCGATTTGGATTGATCGAGTTCATGAGCGCGATCGGATAGCGGCTGGACAGCTCTCGCACCGTTTCGAGCGCCGAGTCGAAGTTGCCTTTGAGGGCTATGACCTTGGCGCCGAACATCAGCGCCTGCGAGAGCTTGTTGAGGGCGATCTCCCCCGCCGGCACGACGACGATGGCGCGCACGCCGACTCGCGCCGCATACGCAGCCATCGAGGCGGAGGTGTTGCCCGTCGACGCGCACATGAACACGCGGCTGCCCGACTCCAGCGCCTTCGCCACGGCGACGACCATGCCGCGATCTTTGAACGATCCGGTCGGGTTGGCGCCCTCGTACTTGAAGTAAAGGCGCGTGAGCCCGAGCGCGCGTCCGATGTTTCGGCTCGGCACCAGCGGCGTGGAACCTTCGTTGAGGTCCACGTCGGGTGTGGCTGGACCAATGGGCAGATGCGACCGATAGCGGGCGATGACGCCCAATTCCCGACGCCTCAGAAGACGCGCAGGAATGACGAGACGGTGCGAACCGGCTGCAGCTTCGCCATTTTCTCCCGCGCGCGCTGCAGGCTGGCGTCCTGAGATGGGTGGGTGGTCACGACCAGCTCGGCCGTCTGGTCCTGCGACCACGCGTCCTTCTGGATGAAGCTTGAGATGCTCACGCCCTCCTCGGCGAAAACCTGGCCGATGGCCGCAACCACCCCGGGCCGATCGTCCACTCGGATCCGGTAGTAAGCACGAGTCACGACCTCACCCATGGGAATGACACCGATGCGGTCATCGAAGCTGAACGACGGCCGGCTCTGCACGCCGCGCCGGATCGAGCGCGCGAGGTCGATCAGGTCGCCCACCACCGCGGACGCGGTGGGTCGGCCGCCGGCGCCCTGGCCCACGAGCAGCACCTGCCCGACCAGGTCCCCCTCGACGAAGACGGCGTTCTCCGCGCCCTCCACACGCGCGAGGGGGTGGTCGAGCGGGACCATCGCCGGATGTACGCGGGCTTCGACTCGGCCGGGATGCCGCTGGGTGTGGGCGATAAGCTTGATCGAGTACCCGAGCTCTCGGGCGTACTTGAAATCGACAGGCTCGACGCCCTCGATACCTTCGCGGTAGATCTCGTCAGGCCTGACTTTGATCTCGTACGCGATGGAGCCGAGGATGGCCAGCTTGTAGGCGGCATCGAAGCCGCCGACGTCGTCGGTGGGATCGGCCTCGGCGAACCCGGCAACCTGCGCCTCAGCCACCGCCTGGGCCAGGGTCAGGCCCGCCGAGCCCATTCTTCCCAGGACGTAGTTCGTGGTGCCGTTGATGACCGCCGAGACTCGCTCGATCCGGTTCGCCTGGAGGTCGGTCCGGAACGTGCTGATCAAAGGGATGCCCCCACCGACGGCCGCCTCGAAGTAGACGTCCACGTTGCGCTCGGCCGCCAGGTCAAGCAGCTCCGGACCGTGCTTGGCCATCACGACCTTGTTGGCGGTGACGACGTGCTTGCCGGCCCTTATGGCGCGCTCGAGGTAGGAGTGCATGGGTTGGTCGCCTCCCGCCACCTCGACCAGGACGTCGATCTCGGGGTCGTCCAGCACCTCGTTCGGGTCGGCCGTCAGCAAGCTCGATTCGATCTCTAGTGGCCGGCGCTTGGCCGGATCGCGCACCAGGACCCGGCGCAGGCAGAGCTCGACTCCCGCCCGCCGGGCAAGCTGGGGGCCCCAGGAGAGCATCCGGCCCGCCACCTGGGCCCCGACCGTTCCGAGGCCGATTAGGCCGACATTAAGCTGCACTTGCGTCACTGAGCGTTATTCTCCATGCCGTGGCTCTGATCCTGCGCGAGGGCGATGTCCAGGAGCTGATCGAGATGGATGAGGTGATCCAGGCGGTCGAGGCCGCCATGAAGGAGCTCGGCGACGGTATCGCCCAGAACGAACCCAGGCGGCGGGTGTTCGCCCCTGGGGGCCTCCTTAACGTGATGTTCGCCTCCTACCCTGGCGGCAACTGCACCGGGCTGAAGGCCTACACGGTGGCCGACGGCCGGGTTCGCTTCATGGTGACCATGTTCGGCCTTGATGGAGCGCTTCAGGCGGTGATCGAGGCCGACTTCATGGGCAGCTACCGCACGGGTGCCGCTTCGGCGGTGGCGGTCAAGTACATCGGGCCGCCGAGCCCGGCCACGGTTGCGATCATCGGTACGGGTTGGCAGGCGCCGGCGCAGCTGCTCGCGCTGACGCGGGTCATGGACATCAAGGAGGTCCGGGTCTTCAACCGCAACCACGAGCACCGCGCCGTGTTTGCCCGGGAGCAGTCGGAGCTGCTGGGCGTTGAGACGATCGCCTCCCCGAGCGCCGAGCTGGCCGTGAGGGGGGCGGACGTGGTGGTCACCATGACGACGAGCGCCACCCCGGTGATCGAGGACGAATGGGTGGAGCCTCACGCTCTCGTCATCGCGGCGGGATCCAACTTCAAGAACCGGGCCGAGATCCCGTCGGACCTGGTCGCCCGGGCGCAGACGGTGATCGTCGATCAGCTGGCCGCAGCTCAGATCGAGTGCGGTGACCTGATCCTGGCCCACGAAGCCGGAAGATTCACCTGGGACCGGGCGGTCGAGCTCGGCGAGGTCGTGGCGGGACGCTGGAAGCGGCCCACCGGCTCTGGGATCACGCTCTTCGAGTCACAGGGCCTCGCCCTGTGGGACCTGGCCGCCGGATCGGTGCTCCTCCCCGCCGCCCGAAAGCGGGGCATGAACGAGGAGCTGGCGCTCCTCTGAGCTTATTAGAGGGAACCCGGAATGGTTCCCTCTCATCGGCCGGTCGCGTCGCGACGGGCCTGCTCTCCCTCCGGCCATAGGGAGGAACCTTGTCTAGGAGGCACTCCTAGCCACGTTTGGGAGCCTAGAGACAAAGTCGTGGCCGGGTTGAACCCGGCCACCCCGGCCGCGCACGCGATGCGCTAGGGCAACCTAGCCGTCAGACCGGCCGCCGCGACCTACCTAGTGGAGGTTGGTCGGAACCGGCTGCGGGGCCAGGGCTCCCAGCTGAAGGGCAGAGCCGACTATGAACGCGGTCACCAGGATCACCACCAGCGCGGCGCTCGCGACGGTGTAGATGACCCAGGGCGACGGCCCAGAGCCTGCCAGCCGGATCAGGATGTCAGCCCAGTCGGGGCCCCGCCTCGGGGTCCACGTCTCGACCTCCGCCCGGATCATCCGGCTGATGTCTGCCTCGAGGGGCGTGTTAGACCCCTCCTGTGTGGCGTTATCTTCCACGTAGGGCACCTTCACTACTCGAACGCGCAATCTCAGCGTCCTGATCGTTTCCAATGTTTTTTCTCATGATCGCCACCGCCTTGGCGATCCGGGAAGCCACGGTCCCGGCCGGCACACCGAGGATGGAGGCGATCTCCTCTCGGGTCAACCCTTCGTAGTAGTGGAGCACCACCGCCGCCCGGAGCTTGGGGCTGAGCGCCTCCATCGACTTCCCGACCACGTTCCGAGCCTCCGCCCGATCGTAGTCACGGCGGTCGGGCGTGGTGTAGAGGCGGGCCGGCAAGAACCTGGCAAGCTTCTGCCGCCTGAGGTACGAGATCGAGAGGTTGATCCCGATCCGGCGCAGCCAGGCTCCTGGCGGGGCCGTCGGGGTGTAGCGATGTCTTGCCCTGTAGGCCCGGACGAAGGTCTCCTGGGTCAGGTCTTCGGCGGCGGAAGCGTCCAGGACCACCGCCCGGATCGAGCGGTAGACCGATCGGTACTCCTGTTCGTAGAGCTCCTTGAACTCCGTTGCCGGATTGAGCTCCCTGTCGTCGGTCACGCTTTCTACTATGCGGCTGAGCACGCCCAGCTTAAGCCGCTTAGAGGTACGTCTCTTGCGGGCCGACTGTCCCCTGGCTCAGCACCGCCGAGATCACGGCGATCTGAACCGACAGGTTGTCCAACTTTGGTGGGCGACCCGGGACTCGAACCCGGATGGGTTACCCCACACGCCCCTCAAACGTGCGCGTCTACCAGTTCCGCCAGCCGCCCGGCAAGCCGGTTGATTCTACGGCAGGAATCCGCCCCGATTGCTCGCAGCCGCGCTCTGGCACAGTACGTGGGAACGATGACTCGCGAATTGATGGGTGCCCGGACCACAAGGCCCCGGAAGCGTTCAACGTGAACGCCATCACGCCTCTCGACGTGGTGAAGTCGGCTCACTCTGTCAGCGCTCGAGCGCTGGTCGCCTACGCCATTGTGCTGGCTGCTTCGGGCACCTACCTATACGTCCGAAACAAGGACTTGCCAGGAATCTTCAGAAGGGCTTACTGGGGTCTGTTTGGGCTCACTGCGCTCCAAGGGCTGCTGGGTTTGCTCGCCTTTGCGCTCGGCGGCCGGCCGACCGAGTTCGTGCACATCGCGTACGGGCTCTTCGCGCTCATCTTCCTTTCCGGTGCGTATATCTCGTCGTCGCCGCGGCCCCACCGCAACGAAACGCTGATTCTTGCCATCGCCCTCTGGGTCGTAACCGTCGCGTACGTGCGGGGGATCGTCACGGGCTGATCGCCGAGACCTTGGTACCCGCTGCAAGACTCGAACTCGCAACCTCCTGATCCGAAGTCAGGCGCTCTATCCATTGAGCTAAGCGGGCACGCAGTTCCATCCTATGGAACCCGAGTCGCCGACGCTGAAGCCGAGGGGCTCTAAGCCGTCAGCTGGACCGCGTATCTCTGGTGGTTCAATCCCCAGGCCGCGTACCGCATGAGGCCCATCGCCTTGTAGCGCCACCGTCCAGGCTGTGTTCGGCCGGTCTGGATCGCCGCCCGCAGCTGCTCCGGACCGTGACCCGGGAACTCCGTGAACGCGCGGCCCACCGCATCCAGGATGTGTGCGTCCGAGCCGCCCACCGCCGCCGCGCCGAGGCCGAGGCTCAGCCGGTGCGCCATCTGGTTGAAGACATAGAAGCCCGGGGTGCCGTTCTCCACCTCGATCGCGTCGAAGGCCAGCTCGGCCGCGAGCCAGCCGACTCCGTGAACCACGCCGGACCGCGTTCGGCGCTGGGTCCGCCAGAACGGGTGAGCCGCGACGGCAAGCCCGCCCTGCTCGTGAATGGCGTGAACCGTGGCCGCGGCGGACAGGCCGGGCGGTATCCGGCGCTCGAGGAACAGTCCGAGGATGTGGCCGTCCAGGCTCGAGACCTCCTCGCCAACGATGACCTGGAGCCTGGTCTGGCCGGCCGCGTGCGCCGAAGCACGGAGCGCCCCCTCGATCGTGTCGTGGTCCGTGACCGCGATCACGTCGAGCGAGAGGCGCCTGGCGTGATCGACCAGCTGCAGCGGGCTGGGCCATCCGTCGCTCGCCGAGGTGTGCATGTGGAGGTCGGCTCTACCGAGCTTTGCCAAGGGTGTGCATCCTACGCCTGAGGGCCTTACCATCGAAGCTTCTATTGCGACCTGTCGACCAAATTGAGTTGGAGGTGTCGGCGGTGGAAGGCTTGATGCAGGACTACGAGCTCAGTCTCCAGCACATTCTCTGGCGACTCGAGCGGCTGCACCCCAAGAAAGAAGTGGTCACCAAGCGCGACGATGGCGTTCGCCGCACGACCTATGGCGAGATGGTGCCCCGCATCAACCGCCTGGCCGGGGCGCTGAAGCGGCTTGGGGTCAGGCCGGGAGACAGGGTAGCCACCCTCGCCTGGAACAACGACCGGCACCTGGAGCTCTACTACGCCGTCCCCTGCATGGGCGCGGTCCTGCACACGCTGAATCTCCGCTTGTTCCCTCAACACCTCGAGTTCATAGTCAATGACGCAGAAGACAAGGTTTTATTTGTCGATCAGTCACTTCTCCCGTTGTTGAAGCCGCTGATGGGCCGGATCCCGAGCGTGGAGCGCATCGTTCTGATCGGCGAAGGTGCCCCGCCGGAAGCCACCGCCGAGAACGGCGTTGGCGAGATGCTCGACTACGAGACGCTCCTCGCGGCTGAGAGCGAGACGTACGCGTGGCCGATCATCTCGGAAAGAATGGCCGCGGCCATGTGCTACACCTCGGGCACGACCGGCAACCCCAAGGGGACGGTCTACTCCCACCGCTCGCAGTTCCTGCACACCATGGGGGTCCTCCAGGGCGAGAACCTGGGAATCACGGAAAAGGACGTCTGCCTTCCGGTGGTGCCGATGTTTCACGCCAACAGCTGGGGTCTTCCCTACGCCTGTGGCATGGCCGGCAGCAAGATCGTGTTCGCCGGGCGCTTCTCGGCCGATCCCAAGTCGCTGGTGGAGCTGGCCGAGTCCGAGGGCGCGACCTACCTGGCCGGAGTCCCAACCGTCTGGCTCGGCCTGGCCAACTATATGAAGGAGAGCGGCAAGCGCCTCCCCAAGGTCCACACCGTGGTGTGCGGTGGCTCCGCTGTCCCGCGTGCGCTCATGGAGGCGATGGACGGGCTCGGGATGCGCATCCTGCACGCCTGGGGCATGACCGAGACCTCGCCGCTAGGCAGCGTGGCCCGGCCCAGCTCCCTCACCAAGCCCGAGGACGAGCTCGACGTCCGGCTCACGCAGGGCCGGCCGGCTCCCGCGGTCGAGATCAGGATCACTGACCCTGCAACCGGGGTGGAGCTGCCATGGGACGGCGTGGCCTTCGGCGAGATACAGGTGCGTGGACCCTGGATTGCGCGTGGGTACTACAACGGGTACGACCCCGGCAAGCTGACCGAGGATGGTTGGTTTCGCACGGGCGACGTTGCCAAGATGACGCCTGAGGGCTACATCCAGATCGTCGACCGGACCAAGGACGTGATCAAGTCCGGTGGCGAATGGATTTCCTCGGTGGAGCTTGAGAACGCCATCATGGCGCACCCCAAGATCATGGAAGCCGCAGTCATCGGCATCCCGCACCCCAAGTGGGATGAGCGACCGGTCGCGTTCGCCGTGGCGAAGAACGAATTCAAAGGCCAGGTCACACAGGAAGAGGTGCTCGAATTCCTTCAGGGCCGCGTGGCGAAATGGTGGCTTCCCGACGAGGTGAGGTTCATCGACGAGGTGCCCAAAACCTCGGTCGGCAAGTTCGACAAGAAGGTGCTTCGAGCCAGCGCGGCCCCGATCCGCGAGGATGCGCATGCCGCCAAGAGATAGGGCGAGCTCCTGCTAGGAGAGCAAGCGTAGGGACCCCTGTTCGAACAGATTTTCCGGGTCGCTCGATCTCGATCGGACCCCTGGAGGACGTTCCGGCGCAGGTACGCGCCCGCCTCTGCGTTACCGGGGTGGGGATGAGAGACGAATTGGGTGCTCCAGTTAAACGCGGCCGAGGGCGTGGCCTTGCGCCTTCGTTCCGCGGGCCAACGTGATCGGCTACGCCGGACAGGCTGGCGGGTACCGTGCGGCATACTGACAAGCCCATAGGCCACAAGTGAGCACGACACAGTTAGGGCGTTACCCGATCGAGGCTGAGCTAGGGCGAGGCGCCATGGGGGTGGTATACCGATCCACACACCCCCGACTGAACATCCCCGTCGCAATCAAGGTTCTGGCCGAACAGTTCTCGAGCGACCCGAGCTTCCGCCAGCGATTCCACCGAGAGGCCGCCACCGTCGCGTCGCTCAATCACCCCGGAATCGTTCGGGTGTACGACTTCGACGAAGACGGCCCGGTCCTCTTCATCGTCATGGAGTGGGTCGAGGGGCGTTCCATGCGTTCGTGGCTGGAGGAGTACGGTCGGTTCAGCGTCGACGTCTCGGTGGACTTGATCCAGCAGCTTCTGTCGGCGGTCGGTGTCGCGCACGACTACCAGATCGTCCATCGTGACCTCAAGCCCGAGAACATCCTCATCTCCAACCGCGGCAAGACCAAGATCCTCGACTTCGGCATCTCCAAGCTGATCGACGACAAGCACCGTCTGACCGCGACCGGCAGCATGGTGGGCACGCCCGCGTACATGGCGCCCGAGCAGGTGAAGGGCGAGCTGATCGACGCCACCTCGGACATCTACTCGCTTGGCATCATCCTTTACGAGCTCCTTCATGGAGAGCCACCGTTCATGGGCCCTCTGCCTGCGGTGCTTCACTCGCAGGTGTTCGACCGCCCGCGCGCCTCGACCGCCATCCCCCCTCCGATCATGGACATCGTCTGGAAGGCGACTGCGAAAGAACGCGACCTGCGGTTCCAGACCTGCGAGTCGTTCTCCGGCGCCTTCCACTACATGAGCAAGCCGGGCAACGCGCCTGCGCCGGTCGAGGCGATCTCGACCGAGATGGCCGTCGCCGACACGAGCGACGTGACCAAGTCGGACCCTGGCAAGACCGACGATCACAAACCGGCGGGCGTGTGCACGTACAGCGACTGCCGCGAGAGGCGCGGCTGGGCGTGCGCTTACAAGGACCTGACCGGGCGCGAGTGCAAGAGCTGGTGGTGCCGCCGCCACATCCAGTTCATCGAGCGCACCCCGTTCTGTCCTCGACACGCGAGCGTCATTCGCGCGCTGGCACCCACCGCGAACACCATCTTCGAGATCAAGAACCGGCCGGCCGTTGACGACCGCGCACTTCCTCTCGCGGCGCTCGTGGCGGAAGACGTCGACAAGGACGTCACCGAGCTCGTGCGACGCCGGTATCAGAGCCGGAAGGACGTCACCCTCGCTCGCGATCGGACGGTGCGCCAGACGTGGTCCGGTCGGAGTGACTTGGCATGGGAGCGCAGCTGGGCCGCTCTCAAGAGCCAGGGCTACCTGGTCCGCATCGCGGTGCGCGTGAGCACGGCCGAGCCGGACACCGTGCAGCTCCTCATCGGCAACAGCGTCGTGTTCAAGGCAGTCCCCGACTGGATCGCCCGCCGCCGCGAAGGTGAGCCGCCCGACCACGCGGATCGCGCGAGGTTCGGCAAGAAGATCTTCCACGCCATCCTCGAGCACGTTGACGAGCCGCAGGTGATTCCGTCCGCGCCGACCCCGGCGATCGGATCGGGCACACCTCCGCTCGAGCTGCCCGCGCCCGAGATCAATCGCACGCTGATCGAGGGCATGATCCTGCGGCTCGCAACGCTGGCCACCCGGATCACCGGCTTCGAGGTCGCCGAAAACCTGGCGCTGCCGTTCGGGTCGATCGAGCCGATTCTCAAGTCGCTGACCACGTCCAACTTCCTCGAGGCGCTGGGCGTAGCCCCTGAATCTGGGCCTGGAAAGGGCCGCCCTCTACCCGAGCGGATGGCCTACATGCTGACCAAGCAAGGACGCGCGCGCAGCGATGAGATCGGCAACTCAGGGACGCGCTACATGGGTCCCGCGCCCGTGTCCATGAACGAGTACAGGGCTGTGCTCACCGACGCGGCGAAGACAGGCTCTCTGGACCTCGTCAAGGTCAACATCGCGCTGACCGGCATCGAGCTCGCCCCTGGAGTCACCGAGGCTGTGCGCGCCGCCGTCAACTCCCGGTCCTCGATCTTCATATACGGTGCACCTGGGAACGGGAAGACCAGCCTGGCCCGACGCATCCCCAAGCTGCTGGGCGCGCCGGTCGTCATCCCGGTCGCGCTCGACCTCGGTGGCGGCGAGGTGATGACGATCTTCGACAGCGCCATCCACCACCTCGAGCACAGCCAGCCGGCGGACAAGCGCTGGCGCCGCATCGGGCGCCCGCTGGTCCAGGTCGGCGGCGAGTTCCAGCTCGACATGTTCGACCCCACCTGGGATGAGGGGAGCCGCACCTACTACGCACCCCTGCAGGTAAAGGCCAACGGCGGCGTGCTGCTCATCGACGACCTCGGTCGACAGCGCGTGTCACCCAAGCAGATCCTCGACCGCCTGCTTATCCCGCTCGAACAGGACCTGGACTACATGAACCTAGCGGCGAGCGGGCGCAAGCTCGAGATTCCGTTCCACGCGCAGCTGGCGCTGTCGACCAACCTGAAGCCGTCCGAGCTGCTCGACGAGGCCTACCTTCGCCGACTCGCCTACAAGGTCCTCATGCCAGACCCCACCTGGGAGATGTGGTGCCGGATCTTCGAGCGCGAGCGCGCGCGGTTGAACATCCCGCCCGATCCGTCGGCGCTCGAGAGAATCCGCGGTCTGTATGAAGGAAGACCGCTGCGCGGGAACCACCCTCGCGACCTGCTCGAGCGACTGGTCGACGTGTCGTCGACGCGTGGAACGCGGGCCAAGCTCACCCCGGACCTGCTCGAGGCGGCCTGGCACACGCTTTTCATAGCGAGCTGAGGGGGCACGCCTCTTCTGGGGCACCCGGAGGCCGCCGGTATACTTACGCGACGTCTGGGGCGCGCACGGCGTGTGCAGCGAGCGGCGGTGGCGGAATGGCAGACGCGCTAGTTTCAGGAGCTAGTGTCCGCAAGGACGTGGAGGTTCAACTCCTCTCCGCCGCACCACTCCTCTAGCTCAGGCCACTGGTACTGGTTTCCGGGATTCGGGTGACTCTCATCGAGTTGTCGTCGCAGCACGCTTCTTCACGCTGGTCGGACTTCCCAAAAGGCACGCTCTGCGTCCTATGGAATCGCGTGTTCCGCCTTGACAAACCTTGGGACAATCGGGTCGACTGAACCAGCCTTGCAGGCCGCCCCCTACGACCAGATCCGCACCCTGTACAGAACGCTGCTCGTCTTTGCCACGATCTCAGTGCTCGTCCTCGTCGTCGGCCTCGTCGAGTTCGTGTACTTCGAGCCGCCCGGCCAGAACACCGGCGCCCAGGCTCACATCGTCGGCGTCTTCGATTACAACCCGAGCACGAGCACCACATCGGGGAGGGACCATGCTCAATTCCCCCGCACTCAGCAGTTCGCCGCCGTCGTTGATTGGTCATCCGTGCCCGCGAACCTGACCGTGGACGCACGGTGGTATGACGAATTCGGCGATGTGGTTGGACGCGTGAGTCCCGGCAAACCGGATCAGCTGCTTGACCACTCCACGATCCCCGTCGTCGTGCCTTCCGGGTTCCATCACAGCCTGCCCGGACGCTACCTCTTCGTGGTCGAGCGTTATCAGGGCTCTGTGCCGGTGGAGGTCCTGGCCCGCCGCATCGTCCTGGTAGAGCGAACGTGATCGCCCCCGCGGCGGCAAATCCACATTCGCGGTTCCGGCCAAGCCGCTATCTCATCGCGGTCGCCATCGCGGCGGTCATCGTCCTGGCGCTGATCGCGAGCTCGGTCCTCAACTACGTCTACCTCGACAGCATCCCAGGCCGCGCATCTCTTTACGGCCTGCTCGCGGTGGCGCTGATCACGCTTGGCACCTACATCCTCGTGAGGGCTTTCAACCGCGACCCGAAGATGCGCCGCCGTCACCTGATTCGCGCCGGAGTCCTGATCGGACTTGGAGTGCTTCTCTGGCTGTTGCTGGTCGACGTCTTCGTCTACACGCAGTCTGCGGGTCCGTCTGTGGCGCTGATCTGCACTGCGGCGTGTCTCCCGACGACGGGTTTCGGGCTTTACGTGGTCCGTCGCATGGATCGCAACGAGAAGGAGCCCTGGCGCCTTGTACTGGTGGCCGCGGCGTGGGGCGCCATCGTCGCGACGAGTCTCGTGATCTGGGGCGAGAGCCTCTGGGAGGCCTCAGCCGACCGCACGTTGGTGCCTGGCCCCGGCCTCGACGCGTCGCTGGCTTTCATGGCCGGTGTGCTGGAGGAGCTGGCCAAGGGAAGCGCCGTGGTGCTGCTGTTCCTGGTCATGCGCGACGACTTCGACGACGTGGTGGACGGAATCGTCTACGGAGCGGCGGTCGGCCTCGGGTTCAACTTCATGGAATCAATCACGTACATGACGAACTTCTACTCGATCTTCTCTCCCGAGGGGATTGGCGGCTTCGCCGCCGGATTCCAGTGGTACGCGCGCCAGGGATTGGGCCTTTTCTTCGGGCACGCCACCTACACGGCCTTCATCGGAGCCGGGATCGGCATCGCGCGCCAGACGCCGCAGATGCGGCGGAAAGCATTTGCCATCGTGGGTGGATTTCTCATCGCGATCGCCGCGCACTTCTCATGGGATGCGTGGCTGACCTTCTTCCCCATCCAGAGCAACATCTTCGGCCTGGTCGAAATCCACCTGCGCACGCTGATCATGACCGGCCCGTTCACGGCCGCCCTGATCGCGCTGCTCATCTTCGGCATCCGGTTCGAGGGCCAGAACCTTCGCGACCAGATCCACCAGGAAGCTCAGTCCGGACGGGGCGCGATCCTGCCCCAAGAGGTCGCCATCCTGGCCAGCCCCTGGCAGCGATTGAGGACAAGGCTGCGCGCTCTGAGCTTCGGCGGCTTCAGGGCTTACTTCAGGGTCGCCAAGCTGCAATCGGCTCAGCTGGATCTCGCGATGGAGCGTTGGCATCGAGAGCGCAAGGAGATCGACAGCCCCCTCGAAGCCGAGGATTTGCTGCGGCAGAACGTGATCGCCCTCCGACAGCGCCTCGCCGGTCCGTGGAGCCGGACTACGCCGGCAGCCGGCCCCACACCACGCGGGTGAGCCCGAGTGCCAGCAGTGTTGCCGCGGCCGACCATGTGATCGACGAGACGGCCGGGTCGCTGAAGTCGGTGCCGGTGAGCACCGCGTGGAAGAAGATCAGAGCGAACGCCGCGTAGGCGAGCCGGTGCAGCCAGAGCCAGGTTCCATTTCTCAGCCGCCTCTTGAGCAAGGCCGCGACACTAACCACGGTGAGCAGGTCGGCGGACAGCGCGCCAAGGCCGACGCCAAGTGTTCCGTAGCTCGCGTGGAACGGCAAGACGACGTCGAGCCAGCCCAGCCGCGCGGTCGCGTCCAGCAGGAGAGCCGCGACATGAAGCACCGCCAGCGGGACCCACAGCACCGTCGTGTACTCGTGCAGAGCTCGCACAGCACGATTGCTGCCCAGCCAATCAAGCACCGCCGTTCTGAGCGCGATGCCTGTGACCAGCGCCATCGCCAGCGACGCATAGGAGCTGAGTCCCGCCACCCTTGCCAGAAGCCAGAAGAACTGATCGGTTGTCACCGGCTCAACCACCACGCGGACGCGTTGGCTGCGCAGTATGCGGGAGCGAGGTCAGGGCCCAAGAGGAGCGCGGTCTTGGCGTGAACCTCAGCGTGGAAGGCGTCGACCGCGACGACGGAAACCTCCTCCAGGCCGGACTGCGCGGGACGTCCGGTGCGCGGGTCGATGAGATGGTGGACCACTCCCCATCGCCTTCGCCTCACGCTGCTCGTCGCCGCACCGCAATCTCGCAGCAAGAGGATGCGACCGCCGACGCCGATTGGCCACCCATCGCCTTGTGGACCTGACCCGGCGGCGCGGAGATCACCTCCGAGGTTCGCCACCGAGTTAGGTCCCAGCCGGTCGATCAGAAGGTCCGCCATCCATCCCTTGGCAACCCCGCCGAGGTCGAGCCCGGTTCCAACTTCGAGTCGCGCCGCGCCAGGCCTCAGTGAAAGCACCTCCGGCAGGGGCGGTAGCGGGGCTGCCCTGTCCAGCAGCGCCACGGCAGGCCCATGAGCGAGCGGGCGCGTGTAGCCGATCGCGAGCATGGAGGGCAAGACCGCAGCGTTCACCCGGCCCCCGCTCAGCTCGAAGGCGCGCAGCGAAACGCGGAGCACGGACTCCAGGTCGGCGCTGATGTCCGCCCAGCATCCCGCGCTCGAGTTAAGCCTGGAAAGCTCGCTGTCGGAGGTGAATCGTGTCAGCCTGGCACCGAGCCGGCGCACCCAGCGTTCACCGGCCATGAGCGTGTCGGATGAACGTCCCACCGTGAACAGGGCGCACGTGGTGCCTAGGGCGTCGAACCGGCGAGCCTGAACCGCGCGGTTACGAGGCATAGGTCGATGTGACCGGCTGCACGTCGCCGGCGCGAACCGACGGACCGATCGTGAGCCGGCCATCCAGGGCGGTGAAGCCGGCCTGCCCACCGGCGCTGACGACCGGCGGTTTCAACGGTGCCGAGGGATTCTTCAGATGTGAGGTCACGTAAGCGGCCGAGGCGGCCGCGGCGGCGAGGCTGAGCAGGGTGGCTCCCGCTCTCAGGATGAGGATGCGCATCTCAGACCGCGACGGACGCCTTGAGGAACGGGATGCGATCGAATGACGCGCCGAGAATCTCGGCCGAGTCGGTGCCGAGGTGCCCGCTAAGAATCTCCTGATACACCGACCGGAAGTCCACCGAGAAGTCGAGGTTGCCGGTCGCGTCCAGGCTCGTGAGGCTGGGTGCCGAGCCGTACAGGCCGCCCTGCACGGGGTCGCCGATCAGAAGGAGTGGAGCGGCCGCGCCGTGGTCGGTACCGCCGCTGGCGTTCTCCTTCGGGCGGCGGCCGAACTCGGACCAGGTCGCTATGAGCACCCTGTCCGACATGCCGTGCGCCGCGAGGTCCTGGTAGAACGCCCCGACGGCGGAATCGAGATAGCCCATCAGGTCGTCGTGCCGGCTCAGCTCGGTGTAGTGGGTGTCGAATCCACCAAGCGTGACGTGCAGCAGCTTGACGCCGGTGCCGGTGACGATCAGCTCCGAGGCGAGCTGGAGGGCGGCCGCAAGCTGATTCTTCGACGAGTAGACGAGCTTGACCTTGTCCGAGTAGTCGGCCATCGGCTGGTACTCAGACGACGACGTACGCAGCGTGGCCATCGTCTCCGTCGCGGTTGCGATCGCCGTGTCGAACAGCGCGCCGTAGATGCCGGGCGTGCCTTTGTAGAGAGCGCCGACCGCAGCCTCCACCTCGGTGCCGCCCGTGAAACCGAACGTCTTCTGGCTGTCGATGACGGTCAGGGTCGCCTGGAGGTCCCGCAGCGCTCCCGGCACGTCGGTCGCCCCGCAGGCGCAGCCGGTGAGAGGATGGCCGTTCGAGTCGTATGCGGTCGCCAGGGTGCGGCCGAGCCATCCGTCCACTTGCCGTCGAGTCGGGTCGCCCGTCTCCCAGATGCGAATCGACTCGAAATGCGAGAAGGTCGGATTCGGATAACCGACCCCCTGCACGATCGCGACCTTGCCCTTGTCCCACAGGCCCTTGACCCCGGTGAGGTTTTGGTTGAGACCGAGGTCGCTGTTGATGGGAAGCGCGTTCGACACCATCGGGCCCGCGAGCTTGGGCCGGAGGTCATGCAGCGCAGGATCAGAAAGCGGGACCACCGTGCGCAGCCCGTCATTGCCACCGGCGAGCTGGATCATGACCAGGACCCGGTCGTTCGTCACGCCTTCCCTCTTCGCGGCATAGACCGCGCGCGCAAACGCGTCCGGCACTGCCGCGTAGCCGGCGGCGAGCCCCGCAGCGCCGGCGCCGAACACGAGGCCTGCCTTCAGGAAGTCCCGTCGCTTGAGCTGGTTGATGCCGATCTCTTTAGTCATGTGGCGGCTCCTACTTGAGCTGAAATTCCGGTGAGGCCAGGGTGATGAACCAGCGAGCGCGATCGTCGGCGGCCTGGCCCAAAAGGTGCGCGGTCTGGGGACCGAGCACGCCGTCGAGGTGGGTTTGAAAGGCGTTCGAAGCCGGCGGGAGAGCCTGCTTCTGCCGGCCTACCGCATTGGTGACGAAATTCACGCGGGCGACCGCTGTGCTCGACGAAACCCAGGACGAGTTGTAGGGCCAGCCACTCACGTCAGGTGGGTCGAAGAGGCTCTGGCCCATCCCCGCACCTGAGGCCGCCACTACCTTCGAGAGCCCACTGGCCCCAAGCGCGCGTGCCGCATGGACCATGAACTCTGTAGGCGACTTGACCAGGGTGCGGTAGTTCTCAGCGGCAGCGAACTCGGGGCTCATGAGTACCGCGCGCATGAGCGTTTTCATGTCGTATTTGCTGCGCCGAAAGGCCTCGCCAATTGAGTTGACATAGCCGGCGTTCGGGCTGGCCGTCACGAAATGCTGTGCCACCTTGCTCGCGATAAAAAGGGCTGTGGCGCTCTGCGCCAGGATCCGGTCGATCACGCCCTGTGTATCGAGGCTCCCGGTCTGGCCGAGGTAGGTGACGCTCCCGCGGAAGGCTCGCCGTGGGTTGAACACACCCGTCTTCGGTGTCGAGTAGACCGGCAGGCGCTGCGTGACCTTGTTCGCCTGGTCGACGGCGACGCTTGCGAGCGAGTCGGGCGGCGGCAGCTGCCACCCCGCAAGCGCCTTCGCGCTCTGGCGCACATCGTCCTCGGTGTAGTTGCCCGGTCCCATCGTGAAAAGCTCCATGAGCTCGCGCGAGTAGTTCTCGTTGGGGTTCTGGCCGGTCGAGGTCGCAAGGTCGAGGTAGCGGAGCATCGCCGGGTCGATGGTCACCTGCACCAGCATCGAGCGCAGGTCGGACATCGCCACCCGGCGCCAGGTCAGGTTCTGCCAGTACATGAAAGTGTTGTCCGCGGCCTTGCGGTAGTCGCTGGTGAAGTGGCCGTGCCAGAAAAGGGTCATGCGCTCGGCAAACGGCGTCGTCGTGCTCAGCATGTGGTCGATCCACCACTGCTGCAGTTCGGGAAAGGCGAACCGGCCCCCAGGAGTGTTTGCCGCCGCGAGCGCCGGTGGCTCAGCCGGGGGTGTCTCGATGAGCCGGTCGACGGTGCGCTGGAAGCCCTCCGACAGGGCTGACTCCAGCTGAGCTGGCGTGTAGCCAAAAGTCGTCCGGCGCAGCAGCTGCATCACCCGTGCCGACTCGGAGCCGAGCGGCGATGCCCAATCGAGGCCGGTGGGTGCGCGCCGGCCGCCCACGCTCTGCATCGAGCCACCGACCAGCCGGACCACCCCCACTCCCACCCCGGCGACGACCGCGGCGGCGAGCGCCTGGCGGCGCGTAAGGCCGCGGCGCGTCCTTGGCCCGGCCGAGTCAACGAGCTCCTCCGTTTCGCTCACAGGACCCACGCTCACGCGCTCAATTGAAGGGCGGCCCGGACCACATGGCATTACGCCGATGTGAAGAATTCGTAATGGCCGCACCGGGAGCTCGGTGCAAGACGGGTAGGATCACGATCGATGGCTCTGGTCCCGATGTCGGCGGTCGACGCGGCATGGTTGGGGATGGAAGACCCGACCAACCTGATGATGGTCACGGGCGTCCTGACCCTCGACGGGAAGGTGGACCTCAAGCGTCTGCGGGTCATCCTGGAGCGCCGGCTGGCCCCCTTCGGACGGTTCCAGCAGCGGGTCGTGCGGCCCCGCTCCCGCGGGGGCCTTCTCCACTGGAAGGACGATGCGGACTTCGACATCGCCAACCACGTGAGCCACGTCGCCCTGCCCGAGCCCGGGTCGGACGGCGTGCTGCGAGACCTCGTCAGCGAGTTGATGGCCACGCCGCTCGACTTCAGCAAACCGCTGTGGCATGTCCACGCGATCGACGGGTATGGCGCCAGATCGGTCGTTCTGGTGCGCATCCACCATTGCGTGGCCGACGGCATTGCGCTGGTCAGGGTGATGCTCTCCCTGATGGACCCCTCAGCCACCACCGGACCGCCTCGGACCCACCACGAGGCACCAGCGGAGCCGGGCGCCGCCTTGGACTGGTTGCCCGCAGCCGTTCGCCGAGGCGTTGCTCTCGGCCAGGACCTGGTCAGCGACCCCGAAAAGCTCGGCAGCCTGGCGCGGCTGGGAGCGCATGGAGCCTATCGCCTCGGCCGGCTCGTGATGCTGCCACCAGATCCCCACACCGTTTTCAAAGGACCGCTCGGCCGGCGCAAACGGGCGGCCTGGTCTGAGCCTGTCCCCCTCGAGGATTTCAAAGAGATCGGCAAGGCGTTCGGAGCCACCGTCAACGACGTGCTGGTCGCAGCCGCCGCCGGCGCGCTGCGCCGCTACATGGAAGGGCGGGGCCAGCCTACACGCGGGTTGGCGATCCGGGCCTCCGTTCCCGTCAACCTCCGCCCGGTGGAGCAGGCGCACAAGCTCGGAAACGCGTTCGGCCTCGTCTTCATCTCGCTTCCGGTTGGGGTGGTCGACCCGGTGAAGCGCCTCCGCGCGATCAAGAAAGAGATCGACGGCTTGAAGCGCTCGCCCGAGTCGGTGGTGACCTACGGGGTGCTCGGTCTTATGGGTGTGGCCCCGGTCGAGATCGAACGCCTGGGCCTTCGCTTCTTCGGGGCCAAGGCGACCGCAGTGCTGACCAACGTCCCGGGGCCGCGCGAAGCCCTCTACCTGGCTGGACGCAAGGTCGAGCGAATCATGTTCTGGGTGCCGCAGTCGGGTCATCTCGGCCTCGGCATCAGCATCCTCAGCTACGCGGGCGGCGTGATGCTCGGCGTCGCCACCGACGAGGGGCTGGTGCCGGATCCCGAGCGAATCGTCGAGGCCTTTGAAACCGAGTTCGAAGCCCTGAGGGTGGCCGCTCGGCAGCGCAAGCTGCCCCGGAGGCGAGCCAAAGCGCCAGGGCTTCGGAAGGCCAAAGACACGAACGTTTAGAACTATCTGTTACTTGGTAATCTTGTAATAC
>JBIOJB010000061.1:0-18701 GCA_044450465.1 Candidatus Dormibacterales bacterium
GCTCTCCCTCCGGTATAGGGAAGGGCTTGTCTTAAAGGCCACTCCCGGCGGCGTGGGGAGAATAGAGGACAAAGTTGCGGCCGGAGTGAATCCGGCCGCCCGTGCAACGCTAGTTTCATGAGAGGGAACGCGGAATGGTTCCCTCTCGTCGGAGTAGAGCCGGTGGGCTTACTTGGGCTCCAGTTTGATCGACGCCGAGTTGATGCAGTAGCGAAGCCCTGTCGGCTTCGGACCGTCGTCGAAAACGTGGCCGAGGTGGCCCCCGCAGCTTGCGCAGTTGACCTCGGTCCGGACCATGAAGAGGCTGTCGTCAACGGATTCCTCGATCGCCGACGCCTCGGCAGGCGCGTAGAAGCTCGGCCAGCCGCAGTGAGCGTCGAACTTGGTCTCTGACTCGAAGAGCCTGGCTCCGCATCCCGCGCAGAGGTATGCGCCGGGCGTGCGCGTGTCCCAGTACTCGCCGGTGAAGGGTCGCTCGGTGCCTTTCTCCCGGAGGACGTGGTACTGCATCGGGGTCAGGTCGCGCTTCCAGTCCGTCTCGGTCTTGTTGACGCTCGGGCTCTTCTTCATCTGACCTACTTTGCCACGATCCGCAACCCGCCAAACTACCTTCGTGGAGCCCGTCAGGTTCGGCAGCCATGTTAGATCTCGGCTCCGTAAGGAGATCGTGATCTGGCTCGCGACCAGCGGCCGCAACGGTACGCCGCACGCGGTTCCTGTGTGGTTCTGGTGGGACGGAACTTCGTTTCTTGTCTATTCCGTTCCGGGTCAGAAGGTGCGCGACGTCGAGGCCAATCCCAACGTTCAGCTGCACCTCAACACAGATCCCGAAGGCAACGACGTCGTGCGGATCGACGGCCTCGCCCACCTCGCTCGCGACGAGACCCCAGCCTTTCGGGTGCCCGCGTACGTCCGCAAATACCGCACGTACATCAAAGACCTCGGCTGGACTCCCAAGACCTTCTCCGGCGAGTACAGCGTGGCCATTCGCATCTTGCCCGCTCGCCTTCACTGACCGCCACGCAGGCTAATCTGCCACCCATGACACATCCACTTCGCTTTGGCTTGAAGCTGTCGGGCCAGGACACGACGATCGGAGCCTTGCGGGCGGTCTGGCAGATCGCGGACGAGGCAGGGTTCGACCACGTTTGGGACTTTGACCATCTGGCCTCCATCGGCGAGGGTGGACCGGACCGGTCGATATTCGAAGGCTGGGCACTGCAGGCCGCCATGGCGCAGGCCACCAAGCGAACGCGCATCGGCTGCCTGGTCACCGGCAACACGTACCGCAATCCGGCTCTGCTGGCCAAGCTCGCGGTGACCGTCGACCACCTGTCTGCCGGTAGGCTCGAGTTCGGTATCGGCGCAGCCTGGGCCGAGATCGAGCATCAGATGTACGGATTCGGCGGCCTTGACCATCGAGTGGGGTGGCTCAGCGAATCGCTGCAGATCATCAAGTCGCTCTTCACCGCCGAGCGGACCAACTTCGACGGCCGCTACTACCACTTCAAGGACGCGGTCGCCAATCCCAAGCCGATTCAGAAACCGCATCCACCGTTCTGGATCGGGGCTTCCGGGTCCAGTACCCTGAAGCTCGTCGCCCGCCACGCCAATGTCTGGAACATCGCCGGTGGAGATCCTTCCCGCGTCGAGGAGCTGAGCAAGCTGTTCGAGGAGGCATGCGTGGCGGTGGGCCGGCCTCAGGCCGAGGTGCGGCGTTCGATTCAATTCGGCTGGGATGGCCGCGATCGAAACGAGCTGCTCGACATGTGCGGGAGGTATCTCGAGCTTGGGGTGACTGAGCAAGTCATCTACCTGCGAGGAGACGAGCCGGTCGCGCTGGCAACCAAGATCGCGGCGCTGCTGACCGAGATGCGCGCCCTCGACAGGAGAGCGCGACCATAGGTCTCCGTGCCAGCGCGGTCGACAGGGCTACGCGACAATGACGGAGGAAATCAGTTCTTCAGTGAGGAGGTAGCAATGGCTGACAGCGTCTACCGGGTGACCGAGCTGGTGGGGACCAGCACCACGTCGTGGGAGGCCGCCGCCAAGAGCGCCATCGAAACCGCGTCCAAATCGCTTCGGGACCTGCGGGTGGCAGAGGTTGTGCGACAGGACCTGACCATCGACAAAGGCAAGGTGGCGACCTATCGGGTGAGGCTGAATGTTTCGTTCAAGTACGAGGGCTCGCCGGCCAGGACGCGCTCCCGAAAGTAACGACCGGGGAAGCTGAAGTCCAAAGAACCCAGTGACCGGAGAGGGAACCGGGCGCGGCTCCCTCTCCTGTATCAGGGCGCCGTGGCCGTCTGCAGCGTGCAGCCCGCGGCCAGCATCGCCTCGATCGCCTTCAACCCGGTTGCTTCGGTGACCGCTGCGCACAGGTTGACCAGGAGCCGGACCGGAAGGCCATGGTTCCGCGCGTCGAGCGCGCTGGCGCACACGCAGTAGTCGGTCGGAATCCCGCAGATGTCGAGGTGGTCGATGCGCGCCTCCTTCAGGACGTCGATCAGCGGGTGACCGCGGGGGTCGAGGGCTTCGAAGGCCGAGTAGGCGGCGCCGTTCCGGCCCTTGCTGACAACGACCTGGATGAACTTCTCTCGCACCAGGTTGGCGATCGGCGGACTGAACGCTGCACCAGGCGTGCCGACCACGCAATGTGGAGGCCAGGACGTTTGATAGTTTGGCTGGGCCGAGAAGTGGTCCCCCGCTTCCTCGTGGTAGTCGCGTGAGGCGACTATCAGCTGGTACTCGGTGCGGAAGTGGCGGATGTGTCGTGCCACCTGGGCCGCTACATGAAGGCCGTCTGGGACCGGAAGGCTGCCACCGATGAAGTCGACCTGCAAGTCGACCGCGAGCAGCGCGTTCCGCATGCCCAATCCTCACTTCCCACGCCGGGTGGGTTAATTAGACTGGCCTCTGTGAGCACCGTGATAGTAGCTGGCGCGCGCACCCCTTTTGGAAAATTCGGCGGGGCTTTCAAGGATCTGCCGGCAACGAGCCTGGGCGCGAGCGCCATTCGAGCTGCAGTCGCGCGCTCGGGCATCAAGGGCTCGGACGTCGACTACGTGATCATGGGCCAGGTCCTGCAAGCGGGAGCGGGACAGATCACAGCCCGGCAGGCGGCGATCGGAGCGGGGATCCCGCAGGAGGTGCCAGCCATCACGATCAACAAGGTTTGCCTGTCGGGCCTCAACGCCATCGCACTCGCCGACCAGCTGATCCGCGCGGGCGAGGTCGAGGTCGTGGTCGCGGGTGGGATGGAATCCATGTCCGAAGCGCCTTACCTCGTGCCGAAGGCGCGGTTCGGGGCCCGAATGGGCAACAGCGAGATGATCGACTCGATGGTTCATGACGGGCTCTGGTCGACGTTCACCGGGCAGCACATGGGAACGAGCTCGGACGACGTCAACCGCGAGCTCGAGCTGAGTCGCGAGGAGCAGGATGCGTGGGCCGCGCGCTCGCACCAGCGCGCCGAGCGAGCGTGGGCAAACGGTGAAATGGAGGCCGAAGTGGCCGCCGTTACGATTGCCCAAAAGCGTGGTGAGGCGGTGATCGTGGAGCGTGACGAAGGGGTGCGGCCCGGGACGACGGCCGAGTCGCTGGGCAAGCTCGCCCCCGCGTTCAGCAAAGATGGAACCATTACGGCGGGCAATGCGTCGCAGATCTCCGACGGCGCGGCGGCAGTGGTCGTCATGTCGAAGGAGAGAGCCCGCAAGCTAGGCATCGAGCCGCTGGTCGAGATCGTGGCGCACGGCATGAGCGCCGACCGTTTCGCCTGGCTGCACACCGTTCCCGCGCTCGCCCTGAGTCGCGCGCTCGACAAGGCTGGGCTCAAGGCAAAAGACCTCGACCTGGTTGAGATCAACGAGGCATTTGCGGCCGTGGCCTTGAATGCAAGCCGCATGCTCGAGCTCGACGAGGAACGGGTTAACGTCAATGGTGGCGCTGTCGCGATCGGTCACCCGATTGGCGCAAGTGGCGCTCGGCTGGTGCTCACCGTCGCCACGACGCTGAAGCGCTGCGGCCTGAGAACCGGCGCGGCGGCGCTATGCGGCGGCGGTGGCCAGGGCGACGCGTTGATAGTCCAGCGCCCCTGATGGAGTTGCGCCCGCTTCGCCTCACAACGGCCGGAGACCAACCCAGGTGACCCGCAAGACCGCGCCCTACGGATCGTGGGCTTCGCCGATCACCCCTGAGCTGATGCTCAGAGGCAGCGTCCAGCTGCGAAACATGATGTTGCGGTGGGACGGTGACGTCCTCTACTGGTCCGAGCTGCGGCCGACGGAAGCTGGGCGCATGGTCGTGTGCCGGCGATCCGCCGACGGGACGATCGCCGACGTTACGCCGCCGGGGTTCAATGCGCGGACCCGCGCACACGAATATGGAGGCGGCCATTTCGCCGTTCGTGGCGGAACCGTCTGGTTCACCAACTACGCCGACCAGTGCCTCTACCGCCAGGATCCGGACGGAGCGCCTCGGGCGATTTCGCCCGAAGGGGACATCCGCCACGCCGACATGGAGATCGACCAGCGGCGAAACCTGCTCTATGCCGTGCGAGAGGATCACGCGCGCGATGGCCAGGAGGCGGTCAACACGATCGTTGCACTCGATTTGCACGGCGAATCGCCGGCCTTCACGATTGCATCGGGCAACGACTTCTACTCGTCGCCGCGGCTGAGCCCGGACGGAGGCCGTCTTGCCTGGACGACCTGGAATCACCCGAACATGCCGTGGGACGGCACTGAGCTTTGGGTCGGCGAGCTGGCGCGCAATGGCCATGTGGTCTCGTCCCGCAAGGTGGCGGGTGGCCCAGCCGAGTCCATTCTCCAGCCCGAGTGGTCGCCGGACGGGCGCCTCTACTTCCTGTCAGACCGGACCGACTGGTGGAATCTCTACCGCCTGGCCGGCGACCACGACGAGGCGGTTTTGCCGCGAGAGGCCGAGTTCGGCGCCCCCCAGTGGCAGTTCGGCATGCGCTTTTTCGACTTTGTCGGTCCAGGCCAGATCGTTTGCGTTTGGTCGGAAGCCGGCGCTGCGAAGTTGGGCTGCATCGACCTCGAGACAGGGGCGCTTAATCAGCTCGAGCTCCTCTATTCAGCGCTGGCCTGCGTGCAGTCGACTCGAGGAAAGGTGGCCGTGTTCGCAGCTTCGCCTTCTCTTGCCGAGCGGGTGCTGACGGTCGAGCTGGCATCAGGCGCGCAGGAGGTCGTGAAGGTCTCCAACCCTGCGCACATCGACCCTGGCTATCTGAGCCTGCCCAAAGCAATCGACTTCCCAACGACGGGAGGTGTGCGGGCCCACGCCGTTTACTACCCGCCGAAGAACAAGGACTTCGAAGCGCCGGCAGCGGAGAAACCGCCGCTGATGGTGCGCTGTCATGGCGGACCGACCGGGACTGCCGGCCCGGTCTATCCGTTCGAGTATCAGTACTGGACGAGCCGCGGCTTCGCGATCGTCGACGTCAACTACGGGGGCTCGGCGGGCTTTGGCCGTGCCTACCGAACCCGCTTGAACGGCAACTGGGGCGTGGTCGACGTCGATGACTGCATCAACGCCGCGCGGCATATCGTCGAGCAAGGGCTCGCCGACGGCGAACGCGTCTCGATCACGGGCGGTTCGGCTGGCGGGTTCACCGTGCTGCTTTCGATCACGAAGCACGAGTTCTACGCGGCGGGCGCGAGCCACTACGGTGTGGGGGATCTCGAGCGGTTCACCAAGGAAACGCACAAGTTCGAATCGCGCTACATCGACACGCTGGTAGGTCCGTATCCGGAGCGCGCAGATCTATATCGAGATCGCTCGGCCATCAATTTCGCCGATCGGCTCAGCTGCCCGGTCGTGCTCTTCCAGGGCCTGGAGGACAAGGTGGTCCCGCCCAGCCAGGCGGAGGAATTCGTCGCGGTGTGCAACGAGAAGAAGCTGCCGTACGCGTACGTTCCCTTCGAGGGCGAGCAGCACGGGTTCCGACGTGAGAAGAACATCCGCCGGTCGATCGAAGGCGAGATGTACTTTCTCGCCCGGATATTCGGCTTCAGCCCGGCTGATCACATCGAGCCGGTCGAGATCCGCAACCTCAACCCCTGAGTGTCGCAAGAGGAAAAAGCCGCCCCGCACCTCGCGCGACGTCCCTGGGCTTATCGTTTCCGCCTGGCGTCGGCGTGGCGGAATGGCAGACGCGCCAGCCTTAGGAGCTGGTGCCCGAAAGGGCGTGGAGGTTCAAATCCTCTCGCCGACACTCCGTATGAGAGGGAATCCGGTTTGATGGGCAGAATTGACCGGTCCTGCCTCCCAGACGGGCGTCCGGAGGCGATTTCGAACCCCCGGAGGAGCTTTGCGAGGGCCCCGGTTCTGGGCTCGTAGCCTAAAGTTCAAGGTTCGTGGCAGAAGAAAGCCCGCACAGCAATGGCTCCCGGCCCAATGGCGAGAGCAATGGGCATCTGAGCGTCGGCGGCTATCGCATGCTTCGCGAGCTGGAGACGGACAGCCTTGGTTCGGTTTACGAAGCCGAGCATCCAAGGCTCCACCGGCGCGTCGCGGTGCGGACGATCGACGCCGGCCTGGCACGTGACGTCAGCTTCTCGCGGCGATTCCTTTTAGAGCTGCGTTCATATACGGCGCTCGAGCACCAGGCCATCCCGCGCCTGTACGAGCTGGCGTACGACGGCGAACGGCCCTACCTCGTCACGGAGATGATCCCCGGCAAGACCATGGCCGAGGTGCTGGGGGACGGCGTGCGTTACGAGCCGCGTGGAATCGTCGCGCTGTTCCGACCGATCGCCAGCGCTCTCGACTACGCGCACTCTCGGGCGACCGTGCATCGAGATCTCAAGCCGGCCAATATCCTGCTCGCCGACGACGGTCGGACCATGCTCACGGGTTTCGGTCTCGGCACCGTCGCTTCGTTCAACCACGGTCCCAACGCAAATGGCGGTTCAGTGGCGCCGGATTATGTGGCGCCCGAACGGCTGGTCGGTAAGGAGATCGACGGCCGCACCGACGTCTACTCGCTGGCGGCGATCATCTTCGAGGCGGTGACGGGCCAGCGGCCCTTCTCTTCGAAGAGTTGGATCGAGACTCTCAGCCGCCGTCTGTACGAGCCGCCGCCCAGCGTGCGCGATGTGGTGCCGGACCTGCCGGAGGCTTTTGCCGGAGTGCTGAAGAAGGCGATGGATCGCGATCCCAACCTGCGGCCGGCCACAGCCGGTCAGCTGCTGGACGAGCTCGACGGCACCCTGCACCCCGTAGATGAACCGGGCGCCGGGGTGCATTGGCTTCAGCCGTTCCTGCATCGGGGAAGCATCGGCCTCGTGGTTGTGCTGCTCGTGGTGGTCGGAATCTCGCTGGCGACCTGGATGCTTGCTGGCTCAGGCCTTGCGTTTGCACTCCACCTGTTTCGCTAGAGGATCCGAACCGACCAAACCGCCATCGGTTCAGCCGTGGTGGCCGTCGATCACGAGGATTGCTTTGCACGTGAACAGGCGGTCGACGGTAAACCCTGGGTTGATGGTCGAGGGATCCTGCCGAGCGGCAGCGCCGATCTGCTGCAGGATCTGCCCGGCCGGGATGTGAATCCCAAATACCGTGGCTTCGATGGCGACTACCATCAGGACGCCACCGTGATTCACCAGCACGATGGTCCCACCCCAGCTCACGCCGTTGTAAGTGCCCGTGCCTGTGACGATGGCCCCGCTCGTCGAGCCGCCCGTGATGCTGAGATTCAGGTTCGAAAGACCGGCCACCTGCACCGCGCTTTCGAGATCCGATGACGAGTAGGCACGATGCACCGCCCCATTTACGTCCACGTCGGCGCTGACACAGTTCTCCACCGAGGCGACTGCGAGGAATGGCTCCTCGCCAGCGGTGCCCAGCCCGCTCACGCCTGCAATGGTCACGGTGTAGATCCCCGCCGGCGCGTTCTTGACGTCAACCTCGATCGGAGACTTGCCGCTGCCCGAGTACTTCGTGCCGTCTGGAGCCGCCACCTCGAGGCTCATGGAGCTGCCGAGATATCCGAGGACGGCCTTAACCAGCGACCCGCCGGCGTAGCTGTAGGTGTATTTCTGCTGGTCTCCGTCGTGAAGCGGGGCGCCGATGAAGTCCTGCTCCGTGCCTGGTGTCGTGTCCGTTTCGGCGGACTTTGCGGCGTCGACCTGGGGCCCGAACGGGTCGGTCGGATCCGGCTGTATGGCTGTCGGCGCGCCGATGTTGCCCTGTGGGTCGGCCGTGGCCTGCTCCGGTGCGACAAGCGTCACGTCGTTCTTTCCGTGGAACAAAAGCGTCCCGTCGAAGAGCTTCACCGTCATCGAACCGTCGGCATTGATCAGGACCTCGAACAGCGTCCCGCGTACGGAGGCCACCGCCGACTGCCCTGCGACCTGAAAGCTGGCTCCCGAGACGAGGTGCTGGACATGAGTGAGCGTGCGTCCGATCTGTTGGAACCAGCTCGCATCGTGCAGCGTGCCGTCCTTGGCAAAATGCGCTGAATCGAGCTTGATCTGTGTGTTGCCGGCGAGGCGGGTGATCGAGCCGTCGGGAAGGGTCAGCGAGGCTCGACCTTGGGGGTCGGTCGAGACCGAATCTCCCGGATGTACGAGGGAGCCGGTGGCGGCGGTGCTGAACGTCTTGGAGCCGGCCGGCTCCAGCGTCGTGACCGGCTGATAGACCGTGAGCACGGCGGATGCGTCCACGGCTGCCTGCGCCACCTCGTTGAGCCAGAACAACGCGCCGGCTACCGCGATGACGATGGCAAGCAGGATGATCAGGAGGCGGCGGCCGCTCCGGCGTCGGGGTTGGTGGCGCGCGGCTACGACCGACATGTGGCCCGCGAAAGATAGCTGAACGTCTTGGTCAACGCAGCCTTCCTGGTACTGCTTTCAGGCGCTCAGCGGTGGCCCTCGATCACCATCATGTCGTCGCCGCTGGACTGGACGCACGAGTAAACGCGGTCGACGATGAAATCGGTCGGAATCGAAGCGATCGAGTTCCCTCCTAACGAGTACAGCTTGGCGATGACCTGGGTCGTCACGTTGACTCCTCGAACCATGACCTGGGTGATGACCGCCCCGAGGTTGGGAGTGGCGGCGTAAACGTCGATCGTCAACTGCACCGGTTGGCCAAGCTTGTCGGAGTAGGCGACGATCCGGGCCGATGTGGGGGAGGTGCCCTGCACCTGCACGGAGACCCCGGAGATGCCGGCCTTGGACAGGTAATCGGCGACCTGGGCGCTGCTGAGCGTCTGGCGCACGGCCGAGGCGGTGTCGACGTTGTCGGGCGAGCACGAGGCGTTGGTCGCGAAGGTGACAGCCCAGGCCTCGCCTCCTGCGGGAACGCTCACCGCGACCACCAGTGCTCGGTAGAGACCAGGGGCGGCGTCGGAGATGGTGATCTTGATCGGCGCGGCCTGCTGGCGGGCAACCTGTGCTCCGGAGGGCGCGACCACGGTCAGCCGCATCAGGCTGCCGGGATAGCAAAGCGCGACGGTCAGCGTTCCGCCCGGCGAGTAGTAGTCCGCCTCATCACCGTGGCCGCTTGTGAGTCCCTCACCAGTCAGGGTTTTGAGCGTGCCCGCAGTGTTGTTGCCGGCCGCAGCCTGCCCGCACTCGGACTCGAGAGGGAATGGATCAGTGTTGTCGAACTGATTGGCGCGTGGTGTGGAGAGATTGCCGTCCGGGTCGGAATCGATCTCGTCTCCGGCATGGAGCTGGACGGTGGTCTTGCCGCTGACCGTCACGACCCCTTCGAAGACCCAGATCCGGCTCGAGTAGTCGCTTCTGACCAGCGTTTCGAACTTGGTCCCGCGCACCGATGCTGTGACCGAGTGGCTCGCCACCTTGAAGCTCGCGCCGGAAGCGAGGTGCTCGACGCTCTCAAAGGTCCGGCCGACGTTCTCCAGCACGCTCGCCGTCTGGAGGTTCCCGCTCTTCTGCAGCTGGACGGCGGTCAGCGTCACCGAGGTGCCCGGCGCCATCCGCACGAATGAGCCATCCGGGAACTGGATCGACGCATGGCCGCTCGCGCCGGTCTTGACCGTGTTCCCGGCATTCACCGCCTGGCCGGGGATGGCAGGGTTGTCATTGACCGTGACTGGTTGATTGATCACGATCAGAGTCGCCGGTGCGTCGATCGCAGCCGACGCCTGCACGACCAGGAACCAGTAACTGCCTCCGACCACAAGCAGCACGGCCACGACCACGCTCAAGAGGCAGCCGCCGCAGCCAAATCCACAGCCGCGGCCGCACCCGGAGCGTGGCGGCGTGGACGGCGGGGCTGATTGCGTTGGAACCGTTGGGGCTGCCGGGGGCTGCTGGATGGCCATCGCCGGGAAGGTTAGCTCTAACTCGTGATGAAATCGACGACCAGGCGGTACGGACTTTGGAGCGTGAACGCTCGGAGGCAGGCGGGCCGGCTGAGGCCCAGGCCCCACGACACGGTGCCTTCGAAATCCTGGGTTTGACGTGCTTCGAGCAAGACCTGGAACTCGGGGTGGACGAAGTCGGTGGGTCCGCTAAACGTCGTGGCGCCGGTCGCAGAGTGGACCGAAACGAGCGCTCCAGCGTTTCCGGCGAGCGTTACGGTCTGACCGGTCGCGCCTGAATGGAAGGTGGCGGTCGGCTGCCGCGTGACGGTGTAGGTCGGAACCGGAGCGTCGAGCTGAAGCACGAAGCGGTCGTAACCCTGCTGCTCGGTTACTCGGGCGACGGCGGTGTCGGCCACTCCCGTCGCTCCGCCGCCGGCGTTGGCGCACGCGAACGCGGGAAGGTTTGTACCGGGCGCCGTCGGAGGGGTGACCGGGGGTGGCGAGATCCTCGGTCCCGATGCGGCCGAGCCGGGAGAAACGCCCGGAGTGGTGCCGGCCACCGATGGCGCACCGATTCCGCAGGCGCTCACGAGCAGGATCAGGCACAGCATCAGGGCGGGTCGCATGAGCCAATGGTATGTTCGTGGCTCGCCGGGACAGCGCCGAGGTGGCGGAATGGCAGACGCGTCGGTCTCAAAAACCGATGTCCGCAAGGACGTGCGGGTTCGACTCCCGCTCTCGGCACCACGTCAGCGTCTCTCGGGCCATCAGTTCCGGGGCCTGCATGCCCTTCGACCCTGGCGTGCCCAGCCGCGCCGATACAGGCTTGGCGCAAGGAGCCTGGAATGTTGATCGACAGTGCCAAGCTGGGGCGGCCACTGGATGGTGTTGTGGCGCTCATCACGGGCGTCGGTAGGGGCATCGGGCGATCAGCCGCGCTCGCACTGTCGCGGCTCGGCGCTTCGATCGTGATCGCGGAGGTCGCGCCCTCGGGGCGCGACACCCAGACGGCGATCAGGGAGGCCGGGGGTCACGCGGTGCACATCCCGGTGGACGTCTCGGATCCAATCGCCATGGAGTACCTGAAGGGCCAGGCGCTGGCGTGGTTCAACAAGGTCGACATCGTGATCAACAACGCCTGCGCCTTCTATGCCAAACCACTTCTCGAGTACACGGTTGAAGAATGGGACGAGGTCATGGCCGTCAACCTGCGAGCTGCGTTCCTCGCCGCGAAGCTCTTCATTCCGCCCATGCTGGTTCGCGGCAAAGGCACCTTCGTCACCATGGAATCGGGCGACGGCATGCCGTTCATGGCTCCGTACTTCGCCTCGAAGGTGGGTCTTCGCTCGCTGGCGATGTCCTTGAGCCAGGAGCTCGGCGCCGAGTCGCGCGTATCTGTCTTCTGCTTCGGGGCCGGCATGGTTGACACGCCCGGCCTCAAGTCGGCTCTGCCTCGACTCGGGCCGCTTTACGGCTTGAGCGAGGGCGATTTCGTCAAACAGAGTGCACCGGGCGGCGTGTTGATGACCGCGGAAGACTGCGGAACCGGGCTCGCCGGCTGTGTCCTGCACGCCGAGAGCCTTCACGGACAGGAGGTCACCGCACCCACTGGCCTCTCGATGCTGGGCCTGAGCTTGTCCACCTCGCCTGTGACGGCACGCCGGCCGGAAGAAGCGCGGTTTGAGCCGTCAGCCGAGCTCGACGATGATTGGAGCAAGGCTGCCCAAGCGGTTCAAAGCCCGGTCACTGACCTGCGCGGTGAGTTCGACGCCCTGGGCATGTTCCAACGCCAGTGGTACAGGCGGACGCTGAAGCAGCGCACGGGCATGGACGTTGAGGAATGGGAGGTCGCGAGCCGCTCGATTTCGGCAGCGCCCACCGCTGCGCGGAGCTATGCGGAGAACGTGCGGAAGCTGGCAGCGCACTTCAACCAGATGGAGGCGGACGCGCGGGGATACATACACGACGAGGAGAATCTGCGGCAAGCCATCGCCGTGCTGGAGCGTCGCCGGGTCGTGGCTGAGGGCGTCGCCAGCAAGCTGGGCTGATCTGCTCAGCGGGCGGGTGGGCGTCGCCGCTCGATGACGGTGGCCACGATGCTCATGAGCCACAAGGCGGCCCCGATGGTGAGCAGCACCCACTCCGGCCCGCGCGGTATCGCCGGCGGCACGTTGTTGCTCCGGCCGTATTCCACGAAAAGGTTCGAGTCGGGAGAGTCGGTCGACCCGAAATAGATCGACCCGGCGACCAGTGTGGTGAAGGCCAGGCCGGTGGCCCAACGCCCGAGCCGCATCAGGCCGTACCCGGGGAGTGCGGTGAGGATCCAGAGCTCGGCCCCGGCGCCGTCATGTTCGTCGTTCAGCGCCTTGACCACCACGCCCGCCGCCACCAGCAGGCCGATGGAGGCGGCGTACCAGCCCGGACCGACCACATCTGTGCCGACGAATTGGAACGGGAGCCGCGCGAACGGCGGGGTGGTCACGATCCACATCGCCCAGGCGAACCACGCGAGGAGGAGCGCCGTCGACAGGCCGACCGCCAGCACGGCCGGGCGTGGGTTCAGCACGACCGCGAGGACCAGGCCGACGCACTCGGCCCAACAGAGCGGCGTCTGAAAGCCGAAGCTCTGGACGAGGTTGGCCGGCGGGATGCTGTTCGACCAGGGTGCGGCTAACGCAGCGACCACCGCGGCGGCCACCACGACACCCAATGGAGTGATCCGGCGCCACTGCCGACGCGCAGACATCCTTGAGATCGTAGGGCAGCAGATTCGGTGGTCTGGTAGGCTGGCCATCTTGCTCATCCAGCTCCCGGAGCCGCGGGCGGAGTCGCCCGCCACGGTCGAGCGCGATTACGCGGTGCTCAAACGACGGATTCAAGATGCCGGGCTGCTCGACAAGCGGCCCGAGTATTACGTCCTGAGCATCACCACGAACCTTGTGCTGTTCGCGGCTTGTCTACTGCTGTTGTTCATCGTGAGGACTGTCTGGCTCCAGGCGCTGGTCGCTGTAGGGCTCGGCATCATCTCGGGCCAGCTCGGTTTTCAGCTCCACGACTCGGGTCACCGCCAGATGTTCGTCTCTGCCGGCAAGAACGCGCTGGTCGGGCTTGTCACCGCAGACCTGCTGCTCGGAATGAGCTACGGCTGGTGGGTGCACAAGCACAACCTCCATCATGGAAACCCCAACGACGTCGACCTCGACCCCGACATCAAGGTCGGAGCCATCGCGTACACCGCAGAGCACGCCATGGCCAGGCGGGGACTCGGCCGCTTCGCCGCGATGTACCAGGCGTACCTCTTCTTCCCGCTGACGACTCTTCTCGCCTGGAGCATGCATGTCACCGGCCTGAGCTACCTCATCCACGGTCCGTCGCGCTACCGTCGCCTCGAGTTCGTCCTGCTCGGCGTCCACGCAGTCGTCTACCTGAGCGCGATGGTCTTTTTCCTAGGCCCGTGGTCGGCGCTGCTTGTCGTGCTCATCCACAAAGGCGTGGGAGGCGCGTACCTGGCCTCGGTCTTCGCTCCCAACCACAAGGGCATGCCACAGACGGATGGCACCACCAGGTGGGATTTCGTCAGGACGCAGGTGCTGACCGCGCGCAACATTCGCAGCCACCCGGTCACGGACCTGTGGTACGGCTCGCTCAACTACCAGATCGAGCATCACCTTTTCCCGAACATGCCGCGATTGAACATGCGCCGAGCTCAGACGATCGTGCGCGCGTTCTGCCGGGAGCGCGGCATCGACTACCACGAGACCTCTTTCATCGAGTCCTACCGCGAGCTGCTCGGCTTTCTCAACGAGATCGGCGCCCCGCTGCGCGCCGCGCGAGCGCAAGCCTAAAAGGACCTCCTTCGCGAGGTGCACCGGCCAGATCTCGATGCTGAGGCCGCCCTAGGCCGGATTTACTCCGGCCAACATCCATTAGACGCGGGCGTTGTGCACCGGTCGGACCAATTCGATGCCGAGGCTGCCCTAGGCCGGATCTTTTCCGGCCAACATCCATTAATGCGGGCGTTGCGCACCGGCCGGATTCACTCCGGCCGCATAAATCTCATGCCGAGGTAGCCCTAGGCCGGATTTCCCGCCAATACCGATTAGATACGGGCGTTGTGCACCGGCCGGATTCACTCCGGCCGTGCTCCGGGCGCGCCACTTTTCCAAGCGCCTCCAGGCGTCGTGCACGAGAGGAGGGGTTCCGCGGGGGAGGACGACTGTCCTCACCCGCGCTCTGTCTTCCGTATATTCCTCGTGCGGCGATGACCACTGCCAACCTCCGTCATGACATTCGCAACGTGGCGATCATCGCCCACGTTGATCACGGCAAAACGACGCTGGTCGACGCCCTGTTGAAGCAGAGCCACACGTTCAGAGACAACGAGAACGTGGGCTCGCTGATCATGGACTCCAACGAGCTGGAGCGCGAGAAGGGCATCACCATCCTCGCCAAGAACACGTCAGTCCGACATGGCGACGTGACGATCAACATCATCGACACGCCGGGTCACGCGGACTTCGGCGGCGAGGTGGAGCGCGTGCTCAACATGGCAGACGGCTGCCTTCTCCTGGTCGATGCGGCCGAGGGTCCGATGCCACAAACGCGATTCGTGCTGCGCAAGGCTTTCGAGGTCGGTCTCCGGATCGTCGTCGTGATCAACAAAGTCGACCGCGCCAACGCGGAGCCAAAGCAGGCGCTGGACAAGGTTCACGACCTGTTCCTCGAGCTCGCCGAAGACGCCGACCAGCTCGAGGCTCCGGTCATCTATGCCATCGCCAAGGAGGGCAGGTCGGGCGCTGATCCCGACAATCTTGCCGCCGACCTCGAGCCACTCTTCAAGACCATCATCGAACACGTGCCGCCGCCCGTCGTCGAGGAGGGCGGGTTCCAGATGCTCGTTGCCAATCGCGCGTATGACGATTACACCGGAACGATGGCCATCGGCCGCATCTCGCGCGGCAGCGTCGCGGCCGGCGACGCGGTCGCGGTCCTTGGAGCAGACGGCGCGACGCGCCGGGCGAAGGTTGTTCAGGTCCTGGTCTACCGCGGGCTGGATCGTGTGGCGGTGCCGAAAGCCGACGCCGGCGACATCGTCCTTCTGACCGGCCTTGAAGAGATCGCCATCGGCGACACGCTGGCCGACCCGGAATCGCCGGATCCGCTGCCGCGCATCGAGATCGACGAACCCACGGTGCGCATGACGTTCGGAGTGAACACCTCGCCGCTTTCTGGTCGCGACGGCAAGTTCTCGACCACCCGCCAGCTGCGGGCGCGCCTGTACAAAGAGCTCGACGTCAACCTCGGGCTTCGCGTCGAGGACACCGACGCGGCGGAGCGATTCCTCGTCAGTGGGCGCGGCGAGCTCCACCTCGCGGTGCTCATAGAGACCATGCGGCGTGAGGGCTACGAGTTCGAGGTGTCGCGGCCCGAAGCCATCGTCAAGGTCATCAACGGCAAGCGCATGGAGCCGGTCGAGCGCCTGACCGTGGACGTGCGCGAGGAGCACCTGGGCGCGGTGACCGAAGCGCTGGGCAAGCGCCGCGGCGAGATGATCGAAATCGTCTACGACAAGAAGGGTGGCGTGCGACTCGAATACCTGATCCCGACGCGCGGGCTGATCGGATTTCGCAACGCCTTCCTGACCCAGACCGCCGGCACGGGGCTGATGGGCTCGATTGGCATCGGCTACAAGCCGTGGGCGGGCGATTTCCGCGAGCAGCGCAACGGGGCGCTGACGGCGTCATCGCCAGGCACGACGCTTGCCTTCGGACTGGCCGGGGCCCAGGAGCGGGGGACCACTTTCATCGAGCCTGGCGAAGAGGTTTACGAGGGGATGATCGTTGGCATTCAGAAGCGCCCCGGCGACATCCGCGTCAACGTGTGCCGCGAGAAGAAGCAGTCCAACATCCGCTCATCCACCTCGGACATCGCTGTCCGGCTCACGCCCGCCTCGAGGCCGAGCCTGGAGCAGGCCCTCGATTTTCTCTCGGACGACGAGCTGCTCGAGGTGACGCCGAAGCATTTGCGGCTTCGAAAACGCCACCTGACCGAAGTCGACCAATCTCGGGCTCGCAGGACGGCAGAATCGGCTGGGATTAGAGTCTGACCGTCTGGGGTATACTGTCTTCAGCCGGCGAAGCGCCGGCGCTCACGCGCAGGCTCCGATTTCTCGAACAGGCCCGCTAGTTGAGTTGGCCTTGAGTTCGAGAGATAGGAGATGGAAATGCCTACAGGCACCATCAAGAAACTGGTTTCGGATCGCGGCTTCGGATTTATCGCGGCCGAGGACGGAAAGGAATTCTTCTTCCACAGGAGCGGCACCGAGGGCGACTTCGACAGCCTCCAGGGTGGCGAGAAGGTTTCCTTCGAGATCGAGGCGAGCCCCAAGGGGCCGCGCGCCAAGAGCGTCCGAACTCTGTAATCCAGAGACCAGAAGGACCCCGGGCCTAACCGCCCGGGGTTCTTTTTTATGGCGCGGGTGAGGACAGGTGTCCTCCCCGGCGGAACCCCCTCCTCTCCTGCACCACGCTGGGAGGCGTTTGGACTGGTGGCACGTGCGGTCGACCGGCCCGAATGAATCCCGCCTAGCACCGTGCCTAGTTCTTGGTTTCTAGGCTTTCAGGCGTTTCAGGAGGCGGGGGATGTCGAGCTTGGGGTGGGGATACTGCGGGTTCATCTCCTCAAGCGTCTCCATCAGGATCCTGGCAACGGCCCAGTTCCGGTAGGCCTTGTCGTCGGCCGGGATCACGTACCACGGCGCCCATGGCGTCGAGCACCGCGTGATGGCAAGCCCATACGCGCCCATGTAATCGTCCCAGTAGGCCCGCTCGTCGATGTCGTGCTCGCTGAACTTCCAGTGCTTGTCGGGGTCTTTCAACCGGTCGATCAGGCGCCGGCGCTGTTCCTGGTACGAGATGTGCAGGCACAGCTTGACCACCCTGGTGCCGCTTCGTACGAGGCTCTTCTCGAAGGCGTTGATCTGTCCATATCGCCGATCGATGACCTGGGGTGACGCGAGGTTGTGCACCCGGGCAATCAGGACGTCCTCGTAGTGAGAACGGTTGAAGATACCTATGTCGCCTGCGACAGGAAGCCGGCGGCGGATCCGCCACAGGAACCCATGCCGGCGTTCTTCAGCGGTGGGTGCTCTGAATGGGGTGATCAGCACGCCTTGCGGGTTCAAATGTCCGACCACGTGGGTGACGGTGCCGTCCTTGCCGCCGGTGTCCATGGCTTGAAGGACCACCAGCACGGACCTCTTTCGCTCGGCGTAGAGGCGCTCGTGCAATTCGAAAAGCGCTGCCTGGTGTGCCTTGGTGTCCTGCAGCAAGCGCCGCTTGCCGCCTTTCAGGCCGGGCTCTGATGCAGGATCCACATCGGCCATCCGAAAGCGGCCGTCGGTCACCTGGGCGCGCAGGAGATCGCGGATCTGCTTTTTGGCCACCGTGCCGAAGTCTAACTAGGCGCGTGTGAGGACAGAACCTCGCGTCGCTGGGGCGGCCGGATTTACTCCGGCCGCGTCTCCACCTTGCTCATGCTCCCTGACACTGCTCGGAGTGGAGGGGGGTTCCGCGGGGGAGGCCTGCCTCACCCGCGTCTACGTCAGCTCAGCCGGGACCACTTCCAGGTCGAGTTGCCGATCGCCACGCAAAACCGTGACCACGATGCGCGAGCCGATGCCGGCTTCGACCATGAGGCGCTGCAGGTCGCCGGTCTTCGCCACCGGTGTGCCGCCGACCGAGACGATGATGTCTCCGGCTTCAAGCTTCGCCTTCGCGGCCGGGCTTCCGCTCACCACCTCCTGGACCTCCACGCCTGACTTGCGGCCCAGGCGCTGCGCGGCCGGAGGGCGCAGGGCACGCGTCCCTCCAGCCAGACCCAGGTACCCGCGCCGGACGCGGCCGTCGCGCATGAGCGCGGCGAGGATCTTCTGAGTGGTCGCGTTCATCGGCACCGCCAGTCCCAGGCCAACGCCGGCGACTGCTGTGTTCACGCCGACCAGCCGAGCACGCCAGTCCGCCAGCGCACCGCCCGAGTTGCCCGGGTTCAGTGCGGCGTCGGTCTGAATGACGTCCTCGACGAAGCGGCGGTTTCCGTTCCCGTCGGCGGTCGCCAGTGAGCGGCCTAACCCGCTGACGACCCCCGACGTGACGGATCCCGTGAACCCCATCGGGTTGCCGATGGCGACGACGAGCTGGCCGACGCGCAGTTGATCTGCATCACCGATTCGAACCGGAACCAGCGAGGCTGACCGAGCCCGGGCCACGGCCAGGTCGGAAAAGGGGTCCGCGCCGATGACATCGACGTCGTACTCGCTGCCGTCGATGAATGAGGCGCTCACCGACCCGCCCTGCGCCACGACGTGAGCCGAGGTGACGAGGAACCCGTCGGCGGTGATCACCAC
>JBIOJB010000062.1:0-18242 GCA_044450465.1 Candidatus Dormibacterales bacterium
CAGCGATCCCGATCCCGATCCGGACGACATCGTCGACCTCGCTACGATTCTCAGTGCGGCGCTCAAGCCGCCACGCCGGAGGTGATGTTTGAGCCTATCGCCGTCCACCCAGAGCGTGTCCACGAAAGCGGGTCAACTCCAACCCGCAGCGGTGCTTGCAGACAGTGCAGTCATCGTCGTCGCTCGAGACGATGACTACATATTTGCACTGCTGCAGTCAAGCATTCACGACGTTTGGGCGCGCGGACTGGGCACCCAACTTCGAGAAGTCGAGAGCGGGTTTCGTTACACACCGACGACCACGTTTGAAACGTTCCCATTTCCGCGCCCCACTGCGACACTGGCCGATGCGATTGCGAAGGAGGGGGCCGAGCTGAATCGGCTTCGAGAGGGGTGGCTGAACCCAGCCGGCGCAAGCGCCGACGAGCTCGAGAAGAGAACCCTCACGAATCTCTACAACGAACGTCCGGCATGGCTGCGGCAGGTCCACGAGCGCCTTAACCACCGACTTCTAGAGGCATATGGCTTGCCGACAGACATCTCCGATGAGGATCTGCTGAGGCACCTACTCGACCTCAACCTCAGTCGCGAAGCGGTCTAGCTCGCAACGTCGCCGGTCAGGCCCTTGGCTACTTAGCGCCGCCTTGAATCCCGGGGGATCGCCCGAAGACCCTTGCGGCCGCCCTGGGCGTAGTTTCAGGCCGTGACCTTCACTACCGGCGTGCGACCACTTAGTGTGTCAAATAGTGTGTCAAATAGTGTGTCAGTCGAGTCTCCAGCCAACCATGCCGGCAGACCCGACCGCCATTCTGTATTCGGAAATTTGGTGGACCCGAGGGGATTCGAACCCCTGACCTTCTGAATGCCATTCAGACGCGCTCCCAACTGCGCCACGGGCCCACGACGCGCACCCAGCGAGTAGTTAAGGATACCGCCCACCACCGGCCGCCCCGATAGCGCGGCTACCATCAATCGCGGAAACACGGCCGAATGCAGACCAGAGAGATCACCGGCGACGAGCTCAAAGGCGGGGCCTACCTGGCAGTACCCGGTACTCCTGGACCTCACGCCGGCGTGGTCGTCATCCACGAGGCGTACGGGCTCAACGACAACATCAGGGACATCACGCGGCGTTTGGCCGAGGCCGGGCACGTGGCTCTTGCGGTCGATCTCTTCTCGGGTCGTAATCGCGCCGTCTGCATGACCCGCTACATGGCCGGCATGCTCCGCGGTTCAGTCGACCGCTATGGCGTGAACGACCTGAAGGACGGACTCACCTTTCTGTCATCGCTGCCGGCGGTCGACCCCCAACGTGTCGGCGCGATCGGCTTCTGCATGGGTGGTGGTTTTGCGATCGCTTGGGCGTGCACGGACACTCGGCTTCGGGCTATCGCGCCGTTTTACGGCTCCAACCCGCGGCCGCTCGATCGGGTGGTGCAACGAATGTGCCCTGTCGTCGGGTCGTACCCCGAGAAGGACTTCACGGCCGGCGCGGGCCGGGCCCTCGATCGGGCCCTCACCGGCTTCAAGATCGAGCACGACATCAAGGTCTATCCCGGAGCTCGGCATTCCTTCTTCAACGACACGGGAAGAGCCTTTGACAAGGAAGCGGCTGACGACTCGTGGCGCCGCGTGTTGGAATTCTTCGGAAACCACCTGGCTGCAAGCGCCTCGTGAACGTTCTGGTGACGGGCGGGACCGGCGCCCTCGGCCGCGCCCTGGTTCCGCAGCTGAGAGAAGCCGACCACGTGGTCCGGGTGCTCAGCCGCAGAGCCCACAAGGACCCCAATGCCGTGGTTGGGGACCTCGTGTCGGGGGCAGGCCTCGAAACAGCGGTCGCGGGAATCGACACCATCGTTCACGCCGCCTCAGCCACCACCCAGCTCACCAAGGGCGAGGCCATCGACGTCGCGGGCACTCGCCGTCTGCTGCAGCTCGCACGCGCGGCCGACGTCCGGCACGCAATTCTGGTCTCGATCGTCGGCATCGAGGACGTCCCGTATCCCTACTACCGCGTCAAGTTGGCGGCCGAGGCGGTCGTACGCGAGGGCATTGTTCCCTGGACCATCCTCCGAGCGACGCAGTTCCACACCCTGATGGAGGTGTTCCTCGGTGGGTTCTGCCGCGTGCCCGGGCTGGCCTCAGTGCCTTTCCGTTGGCAGTTTCAACCCGTCGACACCAGGGACGTTGGGCGACGCCTGGTCGAAATCGCGGGCCACGAGCCGGCCGGGATGCTGCCAGATTTCGGAGGACCCGAGGTGCGCAGCTTCGAAAGCATCGCACGCTCCTGGCTGGCGGCGCGTGGGCTCCACAGGTGGCTCGTCAACCTGCCACTGCCCCTGAAGGCCAGCCGGCAGATCGCCTCGGGCAAGCTGCTCTGTCCCGAACATCGCGACGGGGCGATCACGTTCGAGCAATACCTCGCGGCGAGGTACTACACGTCATGAGCCGGTTGGCCGATCGCTTCGGGCGAACGGGCGCAGCTGCGCTGACCAGCCTTATCTGGGCCGTCCCCATGGCCGCCTGGGCCGGATCCGCCGACCTCTCGCCCATCGACAAGACGGCCTATCCGTGGATCGCTCTGACCATCGGCCTCCTGATGCTCGTGGTCTGGCTGTTCCTGCTCACACGCCTCTCGCGTGCAGCGGTCACCCCACGCCAACGACGCCTCGACCTCGGTCAAATGTCCACGTCGGAGAAGCGCTGGACGCTGGCGCTCGCCGCTTGCGTCACTGGGCTGATCGCCTGGCTCAACGCCGCGGCCACCGTCGATTGGGGCCCGCTCGGCTCCGCCATCAGCTCCGGCAAGATCGGACCTCTGCTTCTGGCGGCCGGCCTGGCCATCTTCCTGGCGGCGATGATCGTCGGGATCTGGCTGAGCTGGCGCCGCTCCAGCGACGCTTTCCGCCGCCGAGCCGCCAAGGCCGTGTAAGGCCCCACCGGCCGGCTTCACATCGACCGTCCGGCCGCCCCTCGCGGAATAGATGCTTGCGCACGCAAGTATCACTGGTAGCGGTTCCAGAAAATTCGGGAGGAGATCCAGATGATCAGATACGAACTCGACCCATATCACACGACGATCGGCTTTTCGGCCAAGCACCTGGCGGTGTCCACCGTCCGCGGCCACTTCACCAAGTTCGAGGGCGAATTCGAAGGACCCGAGAACGACCTCACCAAGGCGCGAGGCGAAGTCAAGATCGACGTCTCGAGCATCACGACCAACACCGACCAGCGCGACAACCACTTGCGCTCGGCAGACTTCTTCGAGGCTGAGAAGTACCCCTACGTCACCTTCAAGGTGACTGGTATCGAGAAGATCGACGGAAACGAGTACAAGGTGCGCGGCGATCTGACGATCAAGGACACGACGAAGATGGTCACCCTCGACGCCACCCTCGACGGGCGGGTCGCGGACCCGTTCGGCGGTAAGGAGCGGCTTGGAGTGACGGCGAGCGGCCAGATCAACCGCATGGACTTCGGCCTGAACTGGGACGGCCTCGCCGGCGCGATCCCGCTGGCCAGCCACAACGTCAAGCTGACGATCGAGGCCGAGGTCGTGGCCAAGGTCGCCGAGCTCGCGCAGTCTGCCTAACCCCTCCCACATCGAAGGGCCGGGCCGAAATGGTCCGGCCCTTCCTTATCTACCTATATCTATGTGACTCCCTCGGTGAATACCATGTGTGACGTGACCAAGGCCAGCCAGGCTCGCGCGCTCGAGGTGTGGGAGTGCCTCTCTCGAATGCACAGCTCGATCTCGGCCGCCCTCGAGAAGGAGATGCCGCCCCGGGCCGGGATCACACTGGCCTGGTACGAGGTGCTCGCGAAGCTCAAGCAGGCCCCCGGCGAGATGCTTCGCTTCCAGAACCTCGCACACGAAGCCGGCCTGACCGAGAGCGGCGCCTCTAGGCGGCTCGAGCAGATGCTCAAGGCAGGGCTCATCGAACGCCTCTCCTGCCCGACCGACCGGCGCGGCGTCTACGCGCACGTCACCGTTATGGGAAATCGTGCCTATGGCAAGGCGCATGCGGTGTTCGTAGCCAGCCTGGACCGAAATCTCGGTCGCCAGCTGAACGGCGCTGACGCCGAGGAAATCCACGCCGCGCTGTCGCGACTTGGAGACGCCCAACCGGTCTAGGTCTTCCGGGTCAGGCTCCTTCGGCCTTCCTGGCCAGGTTGGCCAGCAGCGTGCCGAACTCTTTCGCCACCTGCGGGCCTAGCATCCCGCCCATGACCGGCCCGAGCGGTCCCCCGACCTCGACCGTCTGGCTGATCTTCGTCTTGGCTCCCGCCGGCTCGATCCGGCAGTTGAAACGAAACCGGGTGCCTGGCACGACGCTGGTCAGAAGCGCGAAGCCGCGGCCGGCCTGAACGTCGGCGAGCTGCATCTTGTGATGCTGCCCGGCGCGAGTGTTCATCACACCGGTCGCTCCCGATGTGAAGCCGCTCGACCAGTCCATGGTCGAGACGTTCGGGTTCCACTCGCCCCACGTGGACATGTCCGACCAGATCTTCCAGACCGCTTCCGCGGACGCCGAGGTCTCCACCGACGTCCCGTACTCCTTGCCCATTCTCACACTCCGCTTGAAACGAACCCGTGGTTCGCAGGCGACATTTATAGTCGCGTCGTGCCCCAATCCGCAGAGCCGCTCGGGTATGGCATCGACTTCGGGACCAGCAACAGCGCCGTATCGATCGCGTATCCGGACCGGGTAGATGTGCTCGCCCTGGGCGGGTCGCGGTCGTCGATGACGCTTCCATCCTTTGTCTACCTCCACCGCGCCGGCGGGCGCGAAGCGGGAGACGAAGCGGTGAAGACATTCCTCAAGTCCGGGCACGAGAAGACCGACTGCTGGAACTGCTCGCTCGCACCCTATGGCTGGGACACGGACTGCCGCCAGTACCGAAAAGGAGGCGGCTGCAGTGACGCCCGGCTCCTCTCAGGCGTCAAGCACGAGCTCGCGAAGTTGGGCTTCGCGGGCACCAACTCCTGGGCCACCGATTTCAGCGTCGGCTCGCTTGTCAGCGTGGTGCTGCGCCGGCTCAAGCAGGAGGCGGACTCGGCGACCGGCCAGGACGTCGGCGCCGTGGTGCTCGGCCATCCTGTCGTCTTCGCCGGAGCCGACCCGGCCAACCGCGAGGCGGGCGACGCCGAGGCGTTTCGCCGGCTGGAGCACGCGGCGGCCGAGGCGGGCTTCGCGACGGTCGCGTTTCTCCCCGAGCCGACCGCGGCCGTGATCGGCGAGCCTGTTCACAAGGGCGTGGAGGTTGCGGTCGACTTTGGCGGCGGGACGTTCGACGTCGCAGTGCTCGATTCCCGCGAGGGCGATCCGCGAATCGCGGGCATGGCGGGCATCGCGATCGGTGGCGAGATGCTCGACGGCGTCCTGTTCGAGACTAGTGTCGGACCGGCGCTGGGCCTGGAGGTGCTGCCCAACTGGCTCTTCAACGAGCTGCGCACTGCGAGCTCCGTACGCCTGCTCATGG
This sequence comes from Candidatus Dormibacterales bacterium, assembly GCA_044450465.1. Taxonomy (GTDB): domain Bacteria; phylum Chloroflexota; class Dormibacteria; order Dormibacterales; family Dormibacteraceae; genus JBIOJB01. The sequence continues at coordinate 5,485 of JBIOJB010000062.1, forward strand.
CCGACCCCGGTATACCGTCCATCCTCGCCCGGATCGGCGGTGAGCCCGCGGATCTCGTCCACTCACTTCTCTATGAAGGCAACGCCTACGACTTCTATCGGTCCATCGAGGCGGCCAAGATCGAGCTGTCGAGTGTTGCGCAGACCGATCTCGAGTTCGCTCCATTGGGACTCAAGGTGGCCGTGCGCCGCTCGGCGTTTGAGGCCGTCATCCGTCCAGAGCTGGACCTCGTCCAGAAGACGGTCCAGGAGGCCTTGAAGCAGGCGGGCGTGAAGACGGCCGACGTCGACAGGGTGCTGCTGACGGGTGGATCGGCCTACATTCCCGCGTTCCGCAAGGACCTGGTGGATGCGTTTGGAGCTGAGAGGCTCGAACAGCGCGACGCATTCACCGCCGTGGTTCACGGTCTTGGTGTCCGCGCCCAGCAGCTGTGGGGCTGAACGACCGGGCCGCGCCTTACTAGCTCTCGGCGAGCGTCAGCGCTCCTTGAGTGACAGGCGACGCCTTCTCCTTGGTCCAGTTGAGGAAGGCGATCACCGCCAGCAGCAGGATGGTGCCCAGGACCTGCGCCGGATAAAGCGGTTGGTTGAACCCCATCGGGGGCGGTGCCGAAGCAATCAGCGTCGCCGCCACCGGATACGCGAGCTCGGCAAGTGTGGCCAGCGAGGCGGGCGTCCTTGAAAGCGCTCGATAGTAGAGCAGCAGCGCCAGCAGGCCCGGGATCAGCGCGATGGCGAGCAGGTTGGGCACGAAATCGCTGACCTGGTAGTGCGTGAAGCCCGCGGGTCCGTACTGAACGAGCGAGATGGTGATCAGCACCGGAAGCGCCAGGGTGAATCGCAGCGAGGTCATGCTCCAGAAGCTGATCGAGCCCAGGGCGAAACGGCCGAACACGGTTCCGCCGGCCCACAGCGCCGCGGCGCCCAGCGCCAGCAGCCCCGCCTCGAGGCGGCCCTTCTGCAGCGCGGATATCGGGTCCTGCGGGTCCTTGGCGAACACGACCATGTAGACCGCGATCAGGGCCACGGCCGCCGCCGGCCAGAACCATGGACGGCGGCGCTCGCCCAGCACGATCCAGGCCAGAAGGATCGCCATCAGCGGCTGCGTCTGCTGCAGTACGAACGTCTCGGCGTATATGCGGTAGGAGAACGAGGCCGTGAACAGGATGGTGGCGATTGACTGCGCCCCTGCTGCGATCAGTCCAACCGCGAGCCAGCCGCGCGGGCCCAGGTTGCGCAGCTCCCGCCGGCTCCTGATCAGAACGGGGATCAGGAACAGCGTGACAAGGGCGTCCTCGGCGACGACGATCTGCGTGGGCTCCAGATGGCTGATGAGCTGGTTTCGAAAGTAGGCGTCCGAAGCCCAGAGGGTCGCGGCGACCGCCACGAGGAGGACCGAGTAGCGGTCGACGAACGCGCCTGCACCACGAGTTGATTCGCGCGATCCAGCCATTGCGTTCCATTGAACCCCATTTGCGCGAAGAGGCTTCCACGCCGTCTCGGGGCGCGATTTGACACCGGCTCTCCGGCGGTGACATCTTCAGCGGCGAACCGGGCCGGGTTTCATACTCGTGGTCCGATCGCTGGATGGCTGGTAGGTAGGGAGGTCGTGCGATGAGCGAAGTCCAGGTCTCCGAGTCGGAGATCGCGGTTCACTGGCGTGAGGAGGAGTACTACTCTCCCTCGCCGAAATTCGTCGGCCAGGCGAACGCGAGCGACCCCGCCATCCTCGAGCGCGCTTCGCGGAAAGCAACTTCCCCGAATGCTTCAAGGAGTACGCCGACCTTCTGACCTGGGATCGGTACTGGCACACGACTCTCGACACCAGCAACCCGCCGTTCTGGAAATGGTTCGTCGGCGGGCGGCTGAACGCCAGCTTCAACTGCGTGGACCGGCACCTGGCCGGCTACCGGAACAAAGCCGCGCTGATCTGGGTCCCCGAGCCTGAGACAGAGGCCACGCAGGCCGTCACCTACCAGGAGCTCTACACGCGCGTCAACGAGATGGCCGCCCTGCTTCGAGACTTCTGCGGTCTCAAAGCCGGGGACCGGGTGACCCTCCACCTGCCGATGGTCCTCGACCTGCCGGTGACCATGCTGGCCTGCGCCCGACTCGGCGTGGTGCACTCCGAGGTGTTCGGCGGGTTCAGCGGGGCGGCCTGCGGCGACCGGATCGCGGACTCGGGCAGCCACGTGCTCATCACGAGCGACGCCTATTACCGCAACGGCGACCTCCTGGACCACAAGGTGAAAGCCGACGAGGCGGTCGCCGCCGCGGAGAAGCAGGGCCAGAAGGTCGACAAGGTGCTCGTCTGGCAACGACACCCCGGCACGAGCTCGACGAAGTCGCCGATGGTCGAGGGCCGCGATTTCTTCGTCAACGAGCTGCTCGGCCGCTATCGAGGCCGCGTGGTCGAGCCGGTATCGATGCCGGCCGAGGCGCCCCTGTTCCTCATGTACACGAGCGGCACCACGGCCAAGCCCAAGGGCTGCCAGCACAGCACCGGTGGCTACATGTCATACGTCGCGGGCACCTCGAAGTACTACCAGGACATCCACCCCGACGACACTTACTGGTGCTTTGCCGACATCGGCTGGATCACGGGCCACTCCTACATCGTCTACGGCCCCCTCGCCCTTGCCGCGACGAGCGTCATGTACGAAGGAGTGCCCACCTACCCCGATCCAGGGCGGCCGTGGCGCATAGCCGAGCGCCTCGGGGTCAACATCTTCCACACCGCCCCGACGACCATCCGAATGCTGCGCAAGCTGGGGCCGGACGAGCCGGCGAAGTACAACTACCACTTCAAGCACATGACCACGGTCGGCGAGCCGATCGAGCCCGAGGTCTGGCGTTGGTTCTACGAGTCGGTCGGCAAGCGCGAGGCCGCGATCGTGGACACGTGGTGGCAGACGGAGACTGGAGGCTTCCTCGGAACAACGCTTCCGGCTCTGCAGAAGATGAAGCCGGGCAGCTGCGGGCCTGGTGCACTCGGGATCCTGCCGCAGATCCTTGACGAAAAGGGCAAGCCCGTCCCGGCCGGGAGCGGCAAGGCGGGCAACATCATCATCCGAAACCCGTGGCCAGGAATCTTTCAGACGATCTATGGTCAGCCGGAGCGCTTCGTCCAGATCTACTACGAGAAGTACTGTCGTGACAAGAACAGCAAGGACTGGCGTGACTGGCCCTACTTCGCGGGCGACGGCGCGCTGCAGGCCGAGGACGGCTACTTCCGGATCATCGGTCGCGTCGACGACGTCATCAACGTGGCCGGCCACCGGCTCGGCACGAAGGAGCTCGAGTCCGCGACGCTGACCGTGTCGGAGGTCGCGGAGGCGGCGGCCGTTCCGGTGATGGACGACCTGCGAGGGCGGGCGGTCGAGATGTACGTGGCGCTGAAGCCCGGGCTCAAACCGAGCAAGGAGATCGAGGACAAGGTCTCGGCGGCGATCGAGAACCTGATCGGCAAGATCGCCAAGCCCAAGAACGTCTGGATCGTTCCGGACATGCCCAAGACCAGGTCGGGCAAGATCATGCGGCGAGTCATCGCCGGCATCTCAAACTTCGCGTCGACCGGCGACATCACAACGCTCGCCAACCCCGAGATCGTGGAAACCATCAAGCACAGGGTTCAAGCGGAGAAGGTCAACCGTGGGCAATCCCCTCGAGAGCTGACGCCTGCCGAGCTGGAGGAGATCAAGTCCTTCGGTCATGCCGACTGACCCAGGACATCTGAATAACGGCCGGGCGCGGCGCCGCGTCTGGCCGTTCGTCAACCTCGGAGCCTCGGTCCTCGTCGCCGCTGTGATCGTTTACGCATCGTTCGTCGGCGCCGGTCCGCTGCCCGCGCTCGGCCCGGCGTTCAATCCGACCACCGGCGCGTGGTCCATGGCGGCCGACGCCCAGGTCAACAACCAAACTCTGCATCTGAACGGCCTCGGACAGCCGGTCCAGGTGACCCTCGAAAGCGACGGCACCGCGCACATCGTGGCTCAGACGGCGCACGACCTCTTTCTTGCGACCGGCTACGTGCACGCCAAGTTCCGCTTGTTCCAGATGGACGTCCTTCGCCGTCAGGGCGAGGGCCGGCTTTCCGAGGTCGTGGGCGGGGCCGAGTTGGACACAGATCGATTCGAGCTCCAGCTAGGTCTGCTGCGCACTGCGCAGGCCGAATGGAACGCCCTTCCCGTGGGCGATTCGACGCGCGGCGCGCTCATGGCGTATGCCCAGGGCGTCAACGATCGCATCACGGAGGCGGAGGCTCTCCACCAGCTGGACCCGATGTTCACGCTCCTCGGCTACGAGCCCAAGCCTTGGACCCCGGTCGACACGCTAATCGTCAAGGGCGACATGACCCAGACCCTCAACTTCACAGACACGCCGCTGTTGATGGCGCAACTCGACAAAGCGCTCGGTCCGGCCCTGACCGCGCAGTGGTTCCCGGTTCTGCCTCCCAACCCACAGGCGCCATACGACCCAGGGCCGTACCCATCCCCCACCGTCGCACCAATCGAGACCATGCGCCAGGTGTCCGGCGCGGAAGCGCAAACCGCCGCCGCCCTGTACCAGAGGCTCGCGGCGCTGCCGGCGGGCCTGGTCGCGACCGGCGGGGCCAGCAACAACTGGGCGGTGGCCGCCGCCAAGAGCTCAACAGGCGGGGCACTTCTCGGCGGCGACCCGCACCTTCACCTCACACTCCCGGCGATCTGGTACCAGCTGACGATGGACGCGCCTGGCTACCACATGAGCGGCGTGAGCATCCCCGGGACCCCCGGCATCCTGATCGGCCACAACCAGCACATCGCCTGGAGCCTCACCGACTCGCAGAACCAGCAGACCTTCTTCTACGAGGAGCAGGAGGACGCCTCTCACCCGAACCAGTACTTCTGGAAGGGCGCGTGGCATCAGTACCAGACCGTCAGCTACGACATTCCCGTGCTGGGTGGGTCCACCGACCACCTCACGGTGAAGCTCAGTGTGCACGGCCCGGTGATAACCGACCGCGGCCTCACCACCTCGGTCTGGTGGGCCGGCAACCTGCCATCACAGGACTTCACCGTGGTGCTTCAGATGGGCCAGGCGAGCAACTTTCAGGAGTTTCGAGAGGCTCTTCGCCATTGGTACTCGCCGACCCACAACTTCGTCTACGCCGACGACCAGGGCAACATCGGGCTGATCTCGGCCGGCTACTACCCCCAGATCGGCACCACTCCGCCCGGCTCGGGCGTCGCGAGCCCGCAGCCCTGGCTGCCGATGCCGGGGACCGGCGAGTACGACGTCACAGGAACCATCCCCTACGACGACATCCCCCAGGTTTACAACCCGCCCGCCGGGTTCATCTGGTCGGCCAACCAGCGGCAGGTGACCGCCGACTACCCCTATTACATCGGCACGGCTTCCAACTTCTTCGATCCCGGCTACCGAGCCGAGGAGATCAAGCGCACTCTCAGCCAGCCCGGGAAGCTGAGCGCCGCGGACATGGAGGCCCTTCAGACGGACACCCGTGACTACCTGGCCTCGGAGATGGTCCCGATCCTCTTGAAAGCGTTGACGAACGACCAGCTCACCACTTCGGACCAGCAGGCCCGCAACCTGCTCACCAACTGGAACTACCACATGGACGTCAGCTCAGCCGCGGCCTCGATCTGGTGGACGTTCTGGCAGACCTACATCTCGCAGACGTTCGATCCGTGGTGGAAGGCGGACCACGTGACGGTCAACCGGTCCGAGGTCAACGACTCGCTGGGCCAGGAGCTGGAGGCGCTCGCTCTGAAGGGGAGCACGGTCTGCTCGCCCTCGGGCTGCGGCCCGGTGCCCCCCTGCGCGCCCACGGCTTCCAGCTGTCCGACGCCAGGCCCAGCCGTGGGTCCGGCCATGATCACCGCTTTTCACGCTGCGCTGGCCACGCTCGGGAGGCAGTTCGGGACCGACCCGACCACCTGGACCTGGGGCCGCCTGCACACCCGCCAGCTCGACAACCTGGTCCAGATCAGCGGGCTGAGCTACGGCCCCCGCCCCGACCGTGGCGACGCTTACACGCCTCTTGCCGCCGCCGGCTTTCCGTCCAGGGAAGGCCCCAGCTGGCGGATGGTCGTCGATTGGGGCAGCCGCTCGTTCAGCGGGATCTACCCGGGCGGTCAGAGCGAGAACCCGGCGTCGAGCTGGTACACGAACCACGTCGACACGTGGTGGAGCGGACTTTACTCGCCCATGTTGACGGCCGACCAGGCAGGCGCCGCGGCCGGCAGCAAGACGTGGAGCCTGGAGCCATGAGGCTGGCGGCGATGCTGGTAGTCGGCGGCGCCATCGCGCTCACTGGCGTGCTGGTCGGTGCCTGGTGGGCTCCGTATCCCATCGGGCTTGCCATCGGAATCCTCGAGCCAAAGGGCCGGCGCGCCATCCCGCTGGGCGCTCTGGCGGGCCTGCTCGCCTGGGCTCTTCCGCTCATGGCCGCGCAGATTCGATACGGCCTCGGCCCTGCCGCGAGCAGCCTCGCCGCGATCATGGGCTTCGGCCACCAGGGGGCGGTCCCAGTGGTTCTGACGCTGTTGGTCGGGACACTGCTCGGGGTCACAGGCGCCTGGTTGGGCTCGGCGGCGAGGAGGGTCGCAACCTCGGCCGCTCGTTGACGGCACGCGGCACGAGTGATAGGTTCCTGCGCAACCGATCACAGCCGGGTGCCGCGTCATGCGCCCGGCGTTTCAGTTAGGGAGGGGGGAGCCGTTGGAGGATCAAAGCCACCATGCAGACGTCCGCGACCTTGCGAGGTTCGGACACCCGCAGGAGCTCAGGCGAGTCCTGGGCGTCTATTCGAGCTTCGCAGTCGCGTTCTCCTACATCTCGCCGTCGACCGGTATCTTCACCCTCTTTATTCTCGGCATAAGCCTCGCCGGTCCGGCGTTCTTCTGGAGCTGGCCCATTGTCGTCGTTGGCCAGCTGCTTGTGGCGTTGAACTTCGCCGAGGTGAGCTCGCACTTCCCGGTTGCCGGTTCCGTCTACCAATGGACGAAGTACCTGTCCAACCGACACTACTCATGGTTCACCGGTTGGATCTACCTCTTTGCCGGGGTGCTCACGGTTGCGGGCGTGGTGGCGACCGTGCCGCTGGTCCTCATCCCGCTGCTCAACAACCTGGGCATGACCATTGGAACCGATCTCGACACCGAGAGGAACATCGCGGCGCTCGTGCTTCTCAGCACGACCTTGCTGAGCATCTTCGGCGTGAGGATCGTGGCCTTCGTCAACAACACCGGGGTGGTGTTCGAGATCCTAGGCATGGTGGTCTTCGCACTCATCCTCCTGCTCTTCTACCACCACCAGTCGGCGTCGGTCTTCACGGACACCAGCTACCTCGGTTCGGGCTTCGGCAACCAGGCTGGGGTATTCCTGGGCGCGATGTTCATGTCGCTGTTCGTCATCTATGGCTTCGACACTGCGAGCACGCTCGCCGAGGAGACCAAGAACCCACGCCGCGAAGCTCCGCGAGCGGTTCTGGCGGCCGTTGTCGGCGCCGCGATCATCGGCGCCATCTTCCTGATCGCCGTGATCATCGCCGTCCCCGGAGACATGGGCAAGTTCGTGTCCGACGTGGGCGCCGGCAAGTATCCGTTCCCGCTCGTGACCATCATCGAATCCAACTTCCCAGGCTGGCTTGCGAACGTCTACCTCTTCGTCGTGTTCGCCGCCATCTACGTCTGCTGCCTTGCCATTCAGACCGCGACGATCAGGCTCGCCTTCGGCATGGGCCGTGACGGCAAGCTGCCGCTGGCAAGCGTTTACAACAAGGTCAGCCCGACGCTTCACACTCCGATCGGCACCTGCATCGTGATCGGCGTGCTGGCCGGCATCCCACTTCTTTACTACGTCGGCGCCGCCCTCATCGCCATCGGCGCCACAGGGATGATCTACCTCTCGTACATTCTGGGCAACATCGCGATCCTGCTCGCCAGGTTCCGCGGGTGGCCCACCGAGAAAACGCCGTTCAAGCTCGGCGGTTGGGGCACGATCGTCAACGTTTTGGCCCTCGTATGGGGCATTGCGATGGAGATCAACTTCCTCTGGCCTCGCGGCCTCTCGGCCGGCGGTCAGAACCCTCCATTGAGCGTTCTGCCGAACGTCAGCTTCACCGGGACTCTGGGCAACATCCCGGTCTTCGAGGCCACCCTCGGAGTCATTCTGATCGTCGGCCTGATCTACTACGTAATCGTGCAGCGGAACGCTGCGCACAGTGCCGAAATCAAACCAGCCGAGGCGTCGGCAAGGTAGTCCCTACAGGAGGGCCGGCGAGAGCCGGCCCTCCGCTTCGAATAGGTCCGCACGGAGAGGGCGCCGGCACAGGCACCCAGATGTCGCCAGCGCGGGCTGCGAGCCCGATTCACAGGGAGAGAGCATTTGGAACGGCCCGGTGACCAGGCAGACGTCCGCGACCTGGCGAGATTCGGACATCCACAGGATGCCTAGCCGGGCGGCTTTAATAGACCTGACAACTTGAAATCACATGCCCGCGCGGTCGTGATCGGCGGCGGAGTCGGCGGCGCGGCCATCCTCTACTGGCTCGCCCGGCTCGGCTGGACGGACATCGTGATGGTCGAGCGTTCGAAGGTCACGAGCGGATCGACCTTCCACTCGGCAGGGCTAGTCGGTCAGCTGAGGGGCTCGCTCGCCCTCACCCGCATGATGATGTACTCGGTCGACCTCTATCGAAACCTGAGCTCGGAGGTCGGCATGGAGACGGGCTGGCACGAGGTCGGATCGCTTCGACTCGCTTCGAGCCCCGAGCGGATGGAGGAGCTGACCCGCCAGGCGGCCTGGGCCAAGACGTTTGGGCTGCCGCTCGAGCTGGTCTCTGCAGGCGAGGCGCAGCGGATGTTTCCACCCATGACCACGGACGGGGTGCTGGGCGCCGCCTTCCTGCCGACAGACGGATACATCGACCCCAGCCAGCTGACCTTCGCGATGGTCGAGGGCGCGCGCCGCCGCGGCGCCGAGATCTGCGAGGACACGCGCGTCACGGCGATCGAGGTCGAGGGCGGGCGCGTGCGCAGGGTCGTCACCGACAAGGGCGGCATCGACTGCGACCTCGTCGTCAACGCCGCCGGGATGTTCGCGCCGGAGATCGGGCGCATGGTTGGGGTCACGGTACCTCTCATCCCGATGGCGCACGAGTACCTGATCACCAAGCCCTCCGGGCTACCCCTCGACATGCCGACCATGCGCGACCCCTCGTTGCTGGTCTACTACCGCCCGGAATCCGGCGGCCTGATCATGGGCGGCTACGAACGGGACCCGGCGCCCTGGAGCCTGGACGGAATCCCACCCGACTTCAACGGCAAGCTGCTCGATCCCGATTGGGATCGGTTCGAGCCTCTTATGACGAACGCAATCGTTCGGACCCCGTCGATTCGTGACGCGGAGGTCGTCAAGCTCGTGAACGGGCCGGAGGCTTTCACGCCTGACGGTGAGTTCATCCTCGGCCCAAGCGAGGTGCGCGGATTCTGGGTCGCGGCGGGCTTCTGCGCGCATGGCCTCGCGGGGGCCGGCGGGCTCGGCCGCCTGATGGCCGAGTGGATCATCGACGGCCGGCCAGGGCTCGACGCGTGGGAGATGGACTCGCGACGCTTCGGCCGCCACTACACGAGCCGCGAGTACACGCTGGCGCGTACCCGCGAGGTGTACTCGACCTACTACGACGTGAAGTATCCGGGACACGAACGCAGCGCCGGCCGGCCGCTGCGCTGCTCGCCGATCTACTCGCGGCTCAAGGATATGGGCGCCGCATTCGGTGAGAAGTCGGGTTGGGAGCGTGTCAACTGGTTCGAGCCAAATGGCGCGCGCGGCGACCACTCGCTGCGGCCGCGCGGGTGGGCGGGGCGCCTCTGGTCGCCCGCGATCGGCGTGGAGCACGAGGCGTGCCGCTCGACGGCGTGCATGTTCGACATGACGTCCTTCGCCAAGATCGAGGTGCGGGGTCGCGGAGCGGCCGACTACCTCGAGCACCTGTCGGACAACCGGGTCGCCCGCGACGTCGGCGCCCTCACCTACACGCAGATGCTCAACGAGGGCGGCGGCATCGAATGCGACTTCACGGTCACCCGGCTGGCTGAAGATCGCTTCCGGGTCATCACCGGCACCGCGTTCGGCCAGCACGACCTGTCGTGGATCCGCGACCACGCTCCCATGGACGGTTCGGTGCAGGTGGAGGACGTGACCTCGGCCTACGCGTGCGTCGGGCTGTGGGGTCCCGCCGCCCGCTCCATCCTCCAGCCGTTGACCCCCACTGACCTGAGCCACAAGGCCTTCCACTTCATGACCGCAAGACAGCTCGCCATCGGCTCGGTGCCCTGCGTCGCGCTCAGGGTTACTTACGTGGGTGAGCTGGGCTGGGAGCTGTACTGCCCGGCAGAGTTCGGCATGCGACTTTGGGACACGGTCTGGGAGGCCGGCCGCGGCAGGGGTCTCTTGGCCGGTGGCTACAAAGCCGTCGATTCGCTGCGTCTCGAAAAGGGCTATCGCGTCTGGGGGTCGGATATCGGCCCTGAGTCCGACCCGTTCCAGAGCGGGCTCGGTTTCTGCGTGAAGTTCGACAAGCCGTCCTTCATGGGCCGCGAGGCCCTTCTGAAGAAGCGCGAAGCGCCGCCCACGGACAAGCTCGCCTGCCTGGTGCTCGACGATTCCCGCTCGGTGGTGCTCGGATCCGAGCCTGTCCGCATCGAGGGCAAGGTCGTGGGCAGGGTGACCAGCGGCGGCTACGGCTACACCGTCCGCCACTCGATCGCCTACGCCTACGTGCCGATGGGGACACCCACCGACCAGGCGGTCGAGGTGGACATCTTCGGCACCTGGGTGAAGGGCAAGGTGGCCAAGGAGCCGCTCTACGACCCGACTGGCGCCAGGGTCCGAAGCTAGGTTTTCGCCTAAGCCCTCCGGAGGACGACCGCCGGGTAGGCCGCCGGTAGGACTGTGGCCCGAGGAAACTCACTGGCGGCCAGGTCCCTGAGCCGCAAGTCGACATTCCAGCTGACGACGACGACGGCGTCGCAGCCGGCGAGCTGATCGGCGGTCGAGACGACAGTGAAATCGGTGGTGTAGGCGGCCATCACCCCCTGGTCCGAGGCGATCACGCAGGCCCGTCCACCGCCCGCCCTGACCTGCTCGATCGCCGCTGCAGCTTGCGGCAGGGCCAGCGGATCCTCGGTGTACCCGTTGGCCTGAGAGACGGCCGCGACCACGGCGCCCAGCACGACGAGTGGTGCGAGCACCTTCCAGCGCTGCACCGCGGCCGCCATCAGGAACGCGCAACCCGGCACGAGGAAGATGAAGAAACGCGGATAGAGGTATGCGGGCTGCGGGCCGAGCCAGAGCACCGCCACGACCGCGGCGACGGTGGCGACCATGGCCCAGAGCCAGACGCGGTCGCGCAATACAAACAGACCCAGCGCGGTCGCGGAAAGCCAGAGCCCGAGCGGCAGCAGAACCGGCGCGCCGACTAGGAAGAAGACGAGGTCTCGGGGAAAGGTCGGGTAAAAGAGGCTGGGCGGCAGTCCGTGCTGCGTGATCTCGACGAGCTGGATGTTCGCGTTGGCCGCAACTCCGATCGCGCCGGCGCAGAGCCAGGCCGGCGCGAGCTGCTTCAGCTGGGGTCGAGACCTACGCGAGAGGATCCACGCCGCGTGGGCCAGCAGGACGACGCCCGCGAAGACGTGAGCGGAGATGGCCAGGCCCATCACCACGGCGTATGCGACAAGTCGCCATCTCGTCCACCTGCCCGCCAGGATCAGGGTCGCAACGACTGAGCCGACCGCCGCAAGGCTGTAGCCGCGGAGATCGCGGCTGTTGTCGACGAAGAGCGGGTCGGTCGCGATGAATAGGCCGGCGCTCACGCCGGCCACGATCCCGAACCGCCGCGCGAGGGCGCCAGTCGCCAGCCCCACGGTAGCGCCGCCGGCGAGTGCCGGAATCAGCCTGTAAGCGACCTCGCTGCGCGACCCCGTGGCGGAGTAGATCAGATGGCTCAGCAGCGATATCAGCACGTGATCGTTGGTGGCGACGTACTTCAAAGGCACGCTGGGCAGCACGGTGTGGACCGCGAAGGCGTCCCAGATCGAAGGCGTGGCCACGAAGTTGGCAAAGGTGGCGGCGGCGTCGAAACCAAACGAGCGGCCGGAGCCGATCATGAATGCGGCGGCGGTCGCAGCGCCTAGCACCAGCCCGGCGATCGCCGGCGCCCTGCCGCTCAAACTAGCGCTGGGTGACGCCGGCGACAGTTGTCAGGTAGTCGTCAAAGTCCGGGTCCCGGGCGGTCGCAAGCATTCGGGCGAAGTGCTTGGAGGCGTACTGCTTGAAGTCGAAGTCAAGCTCTGAGATGCCGCCCTGCAGCACCCCCCACATCGCCTCTCTGAAGTCGGACATGAAGTGCATCAGCCGAAGGGCGGCAACGTCCACCTCGCGCTCAACTCCAAAGTAAGCGCCGAGAAACCTCGCGTCGTCGGCGGCCGACAGGTCGTGATTGACGGAGAAGTTGGCCAGGTCGAAGAAGCGATCCCCCATCCCGGCGTACTCCCAGTCAACGATGCGAATCTCCCCGTCATCAAGGAAGTTGGCGTTGAGGAGATCGTTGTGGCACGGGACCGGCTGCTGTGGTCCTCTCGCCGCTTTGATCCGCTCACTGAACTCGTGTGCGACCTTGAATTCGGCTGGCATCTCGATGCCGCGTTCCTCGGCCTCCGCCCGGTACGTCTCGACGACGGCGTGGGCGTCGAA
>JBIOJB010000063.1:0-17658 GCA_044450465.1 Candidatus Dormibacterales bacterium
GGGCTGACCCTGATCAACCCCGAAACGTACTTCAATCCTTATTGCTCGGCGGTCAACGGGATCACAGACGCCGACGTGCTGGGCGCTCCGACGCTGCCGGATTTGTGGCCGACGCTGTCCGCATTGCTCGACGGGCAACTTGTCGTCGCACACAACGCGAGCTTCGACATGTCAGTCCTGCGAAACACAGCGGCGCGGTATAGCCTGTTGGGCGGTCCGGCGTTTGACGTGCTGTGTACCTATCGTATGGCGCGAGCAACCTGGCCAGACTTTCCCTCCTACAGCCTCGGTTACATTGCGCCCGCACTTGGCATTACCTTCGTGCACCATCAAGCCGGCGAAGATGCTCGCGCCTGTGCATTTCTAGCGTTGGCCATTTGCCGAACACTTGGGGTCGCTGGACTGCACGAGGCAGTTGCTGCGCACGACTTCTGGCCAGGGCGGTTGACGCCTGAGTCGTACATCCCATTTCGGGAGAATCGAAGCCTCAAAACGGTCGAAGGGCGCGAAGATGTCGATTCCAACCATCCGCTCTTTGGCAAGTCGATCTGCTTCACCGGCACACTCGCCTCAATGGTTAGGCGGGAAGCAATGGAGCGTGTGACAGCCGTGGGCTGCGACTTCAAGACCAGCGTGTCAAAGAATCTGACCTACCTGGTGATCGGTGATGGGGATTTTGTGCAATTCGCTGACGGCTGGCGAACCGGCAAGCTTCTGAGGGCGCTCAGTTTGCGAGAAGCTGGAGGCAAGATTGAGATCATTCCCGAAAAGGACTTTTTGCACCTGCTCCTTTCATAGGCTCCGCGTCGCTCGCGATGGTGATCCAAGTCATCGCTCGCGACCTGTGGGCGCTAGGCCTTTGTGATTCGCGATCAGCCGCGTGTGGCCCTTCCCGCGAGCCCAAAGGTCATCCCAACGCCAGCGCAGAAATTCGACGTCGGCAGGCAAGGTCTGCTTGAGCCAGCGCTCGGCTTCCTCGGGTGGAGGCTGACTCATGAGTTCGACCAGAGACTCGCTGTTCACGCCGTTAACACAGTGACCACGCGCCAGACAGACGCCACCGTGACGCGCCGAAGCACCGCCACCACAGACGGATTGACCGCGTCGTCTGCGATGTAAAAGCAGTCGTCGAGTGCGCGTCTCGTTAGGCCACGGGGTCGATATGGCGAGCGTCTAGATCCTGATCGGATCGCGCTTCGAGCACGGAGGTCACGTAATCCCTCAACCACTGGGCCTGACGAATCGAAATCCATACGTTCGCTGCTAGAACGGCTGGCACCAGCAGAATCCACTACCCAAACGGTGATGGGCAACGAGGCCTAGCAACAAGAGACCGAGAAGCATCGCCATGCTGATTGCGAATCCCAGCACGGTTGCCCAGAGCAACCAGGGGATGAACTCAGTCCGGTACTCGACTACCGAGCCCACGCTAGAGGGACTGAACGTACCCTGAATCCGAATCGCCGTCCTTCCGTACTTGGCGAGTCGAAACCCAGAGGGACTGACATAGCCGACATACCAACGGGCAGATCGGTCATCGTCCAGCCGCTGAGCGCACTGCTCGGGCGACAAATGAGTCTCGAAACGACGTAATGAACCGATCAGCACGGGCTCATTGTGGATTCTGTGATCCCCCTGTGATCCCCCCTGGGAACTGGCTGGGGATTGTCTGAGATTCGACCCACGTCTGAACTCAGTTTTGGTCGGGCGGGCGAGATTCGAACTCGCGGTCTCCTGGTCCCAAACCAGGCGCTTTGCCGAGCTAAGCTACCGCCCGCCGTTAAGTGCCGGTCAGCCGGCCGATGAGCCGGTTTGGGCGGCGCTCATTCTAGATGTCCCAACTTGGTGACCCTCAAGCTCGCGCATGCGCAGCCAGAAGAGCCAGAGCCCGAGCAACAGGTACTGCGCGAACTGGGCGATGGTGTACGACCAGACCTCAACTAGCACAGGGGCGTTCGCCAGGCTCTCGACCGGATCCCAGACCAGGTCGGTCATCACGAAGAGGACGGCCAGGTAGATCCACAACCGTCTTGGCGCTCGTTCATGCCAGAACTGGTACGCAAGGAGAAGCATCAGCGGCGCGAAAAGAAGTTGGTAGGTCGCCCACTGGACCGGCCCCACCATGGGTGACAGCAGGCACGCAAGGCAGAAGATCTCCCAGGGACGACCTGCGGTATTCCGGAAGCGGCCTGCCATGAACCAGCCGGCGGCCAGAACGATCACCGCGAAGCCGAGTGTCACGAGGGTCGAGTGCGGGAGGCCGAACCGGCACCACAATGCCACCGGCGAGTAGTTCTGGACAATGCAGGCCGCCAGTGGTCCATTCCCCTTGGCGGAGAAGTCGGACAGGTAAGGCAACGGATTCAACGCAGCCGGATCGCCCGCGCGCCAGGCCAGGAACACGAAACCGGCGATGGTCAAGGCGGCCGCGGTGGCGATCGCGAAGACACCGGCTTTGCGCGTGTCGCGGCGAATCAGCATTGACAGCGGCAGCAGCAGCAGGATCGGTTTGGTGGCTAGGGAAGCCCCTATTAGCAATCCGGCCAGACGGTCGTGCCGTCCGAGGAGCAAGAACCCGCCCAACGCAAGCACGAAGACCAGCAGGTTGAACTGCAGCCAGTAAATGGACGAGATGCCCGGGGAGAAGGCTGCAGCCGCGACCAGGGTGCCCCACCACAGGGTCTTCGGCACCTGATCGTGGAGGCGGTCCCACGTGATGAGCAGAAGCGCGCCCCACATCACCAGGTTCGCGCCGAGCCACACGTATGAACCCAGCTGCTCCGAAACGACACGAGTGACCAGCGCCATCACCAGCCCCAGGAACGGCGTCGAGAACCAGGTGGCGAGCCGCTCCGGGTGACCGCTCGACCAGGCCTCGAGCCCGCCGTGATAGGCCAGCCCGAAGTCTGCCGTGTACCGAATGGTCAGCGCGAATGGGACCGGGACCAGCGCGGCGATCAGCGGCCCGATCCAGTGGGCGCGCCGGGTGATCATCAACCTGTCAGGGCCTTCAGCGCGCCGGATTCAAGCAAGGCGCGCGCCGCCGCGGCTCGGTGGCTGTAGAGCCTCTTCTCCTCCGGCGGCATCTCGGCGAAGGTCTTTCCCGTGCCGAGAACCAAGAACACCGGGTCGTAGCCGAAGCCGTTTTCGCCCCGCGATTCCGGCACCAGCTCGCCGCGGCATTCGCCCTCGAACAGCCGCGTCGTCTCGCCGGGAACGGCCAGAGCGATGACGCAGACGAATCGGGCCTGCCACGGCTGCGGATGGCCCTGGAGCCGGCGCATCACCTCTGCCGTGCGCTCAGCCTGGGCCGGCGCGAGGCGTGCCGACTTAATGCCGGGCCAGCCGCCGAGCGCCTCCAGCTCGATCCCCGAGTCGTCGCCCAGCGATGGCAGGCCCGAGCGCTCGGCAGCCACCTCAGCCTTGAGCCTCGCGTTTTCGGCGTAGGTCTCCCCCACCTCGTCCACCTCGCTGTCGAAGGCGATGAGCTCGACGCCGGTTGAGACGAGGAGGTCCCGGTACTCGCGCAGCTTGCCCGCGTTGCCGGACGCGACGACCAGGCGCCGATCAGCCAAGCGTGGCGATTGCTCTTTTCTGGTGGACGATCAGCTCCTTGATGCCGGTTTGGGCCAAAGCGAGCATCGAGTCGAGCTCGCCTCGCGTGTACGGTGCGCCCTCCGCCGTCGCCTGGAGTTCGACCAGGCGCCCGTCCTCGGTCATCACGCAGTTGAGGTCGGTCGAGGCCTTGAAGTCCTCGGTGTAGTCGAGGTCTAGCACCGGGGTGCCGTCGACGATGCCGCAGCTGATCGCGGCCAGGTACTGCCGCACCGGGACCTGTTCGAGCATGCGTGCGTCCTTCATCTTCTTGAGCGCCATGTACAGGGCGCAGAACGCTCCGGTGATGGATGCCGTCCGGGTGCCGCCGTCTGCCTGCAGCACGTCGCAGTCGAGCGTGATCGTCCGCTCGCCGATCTTCCCCATCTCCACCGCCGCGCGGAGCGAACGACCGATCAGGCGCTGGATCTCATGAGTCCGCCCCCCGATGCGGCCCTGGATCGCCTCGCGTGTGCCGCGGTCGTGAGTTGAGCGGGGCAGCATCGAATACTCGGCCGTGATCCAGCCGTGGCCGCTTCCGCGCCGGTGCGCCGGCACACGATCCTCGACGCTGGCGGTGATCCAGACGCGAGTGCGCCCCATCTCGATAAGACATGACCCCTCGGCGTGCACGTTGACTCCAAGCTCGATCTTGACCGGGCGAAGCTGCTCTGGACTGCGGCCGCCGCTACGTGAGGGAGTTGTCATCTACGGAGTAGTTTGAGCAATAGCGCCGTTCCCTCGAAGAAGACGTAGAGCGGAATGAACATGATGAGCGGCGTGATCGGGTCAACGCCGGGCGTCAGGAAGTTCGCCAGGATGCCGAGGCCGAGGAACCAGAAGGGCCGGTTCTTGTACAGCCACTTAGAGCTGATGATCCGAACCATGCCGAGCACGAACAGCACAACCGGCAGCTCGAACACCAGTCCAAACCCGATCACCATGATCAGCACGAAGCTCACGAGCTGGGTGATGTCCGGCAGATAGCTGACGTTCGGCGGGGACAGCGAGTTGAGCACCGTCAGGTACAGGGGGAGCGCGAAGATCGCCACGCTGACGCCGATGGCGAAGAAGACGATGGTGGACACCACCAGGGGCAGAACCAGCCGTCGCTCGTGCTGGTGAAGCCCCGGGCTGACAAACCACCAGATCTGCTGGATCACGATCGGGGCCGCGAGCACGAAGCCGATGTAAAGCGCGACCTTCAGCTGGAGGATCACGCCGCCGGCCGGAGCCAGGAAGATCGCGTGGCCGATGCCCGCTCTGGTGACGAGAAAACCGATGACCTTGCCCGAGACGAACGCGGCAGCCACAGTCGCCACCGCCCACGCGATCAGGGAGACGATGAGGGCGCGACGCAGTGCCTCAAGGTGCTCGATGACCGACATCCGCTCGTCCTCGAGTGGCGCCCTGGCGCGCGGGCCGCGCCGCAGCACTCTATCTAGAACGGCCATGGAGGGTCAGGACTTGGGGGAGTTGGCCTCGGACGTGGAACTCTGGGCTGTGTTCTCGGCGGTCGCTGCCGGCGCCGCGGGTGTCTCCGGCTTGGCCTGGGTGGCCGCGGTGACCTCGCTGGTCAGCTCGTTGCTGGCCTTGCGGAACTCCCGCATCGCCTTTCCGACCGCCCCACCGAACTCGGGCAGCCGTCCTGGGCCGAAGATGATCAGCACGATGACGAGAATGACGACGAGCCAGAGTGGGTGAAATGGCACTTCGAGCCGATTATAGGCCCCGTTCGAGGCGCGGAACCGCTGCTAGGACACCTTGATCACGATCGATGTGATCGTGTCGGTTCCTGCGAGCAGCTGCACCTTGTCCAGCCCGGTCGTGACGGTTCCGAACCGGTTGTAGACCGCTGTCGGTCCGGGGGCCGGCCAGCTGCCTTTCTCGATGAAGAACTGACTTCCGTTCACCGGTCCGCCGGCGGGACGCGCCATGCCCACCGCGCCGGGACCCCAGAGGGGCGAGTTGCTCGGCTCCTCCGGCAGCGCGTAGCCGGGCCCGCCGGTGCCGTCTCCCTGAGGGTCGCCAGTCTGAACGACCCAGTCCTCCGTCTTCCAGAAGGTGAGTCCGTTGAAGTAGCCGTGGGTGGCGAGCACCACGAAGTTGTTGACCGTGACCGGTGCGATCTCCGGGTAGAGATGAATCACGATCGCTCCCTGCGTGGTGTTCACGGTGGCGTCGAGCGTCTGGGTCGCCGTGATGCACATCGGCTGAAGGCCGAGAAACTCGTGCGGGCCGATCTGGGTGGACGTACGGCACCCGGCCAGTGCTTGCGGCACGGGTTGCTCGAGCGCCTTGTTGATGAGCAGCCCTGCATCGAGCGCCACTGCGATGACCACCGCCATGACCAGAAGAGCAAGCCAGGTCTGCCGCCCCCACGTCACGGCCTCGTCGCCGGGCTCCCTCACCGCCGCCGAGGCGGCCGGTTTGGCCTTGCTCATTTGCTGGACGTGGCCTCGGCTATGGCCTGCACGAGACCACGCGTCGTGTACTCGCGGGCGACGATTGAGACCTCGAGGCCGAGCTTGCGCGCGGTGTCGGCAGTGACCGGGCCCATGCACGCGATCTCGGCCTCACCAAGGATCGCGGGCAGCCTGTCCTCGGGGAAGGCTCGGACGAAGTTGTGCACGGTGGAAGAGCTGGTGAACGTGACAACATCCGCGCCCTCGCCGTCGAACAGGCGCAACAGGGCCGCGCCCGCGGCCGGCGGGCAGACGGCGCGATAGACGGGCAGTATCTCGACCACGGCTCCGCGATTTGCAAGCAGCGATGGTAGCCCGTCACGGGCCACCTCCGCACGTGGGACGAGCACCCGCATTCCTTCCATCTCCCAGCCTTCGAGCGCCTTGGCCAAGCCTTCTGCCGTGTACTCGGATGTCACGAGCTCTGGACGCAGGCCATGGTTCTCGAGCGACTCCGCCGTCTCCTGACCGATGGCACATAGCTTCGAGGAGTGGAACGCTCGCGCGTCGCAGCCCGACCTCAGGAGCATCTGAAAGAAGATGTCGACGGCGTTGGCGGACGCAAATATCACCAGGGCGGTGTCCCTCAGCGTGGCGATCGCGATTCGCACCCGCTCGTCGATCGGCATGGGGACGATTTCAATAGTCGGTATCTCCAGCACCGAGGCTCCCAGGTCGACCAGGTCCCTGCGGAAGGGATCGACCTGGTGGCGGGCTCGGGTGATGAGCACGCGTCTTCCATGGAGGGGGCGTCGCGCCATCGTGTCGAGCCGCTCGGCCATCTCAACGCCAGGCCCGAGCACCAAGAGTGCATCGCCGCGGAGTCCGTAGGTCCCTGCCTTGCGCGCCAGCTCTCCGAGCGGCGCGTTCACCCGATGCTGTCCGGGCAGGCCTGGGTTCAAGATCAGCGACGCCGGCGTCTCGGGTGTCCGACCACCCGCCATCAGGGCGCCGATCCCTGACTCCCACCAGCCGGACGCCAGCCGTAGGACCACGGTCTCGCCGCCCTGCACCAACCCGAAGCCGACCGATGCGGAAAGCCCCTCGATCGTCAGCGGGATGCCGCTCATCACCGGGGCCGCCAGCTCGACTATCAAGCCGGGCATGGCCTCGAAGTCGATGCCCGCCCTCTCGAGCCGGTCGGCGAGCTCGCTGCCATTGGAGAAGGCGTACGGGTTGCCTGGGTACAGGACGGCCACCCTACCTCCACCGCGGGCCAAGCGGATCACCTCGTCGAGCGATTCGAGCGGCGCCACGTCCGCGTCCGCGCGCGCGAGGTGAAGCAGCCCCACGCCACAGCCGTCGCTGTGGCGGATGACGTCGGCCTCCTTGATCGCCTCGACGGCCTGCACGGTGGCCAAGCCGGGGTGCCCTGGTCCGATGCCGACTAGCCTTACTCTGCCGATACCACGATCCCCCACCCGGGACACGGCTGACACATTAGAGCTTTCGGGAGACCACGTACTCGCTCAACCCGGCCAGCGTTTGGGTGACCGCGCCCGGCGGCAGCGCCACGAGCTCGCCAAGCGCCATGGCGGCATGGTTGCGCGCGCGCTCGAGAGCTCGCTTCGGTCCCTGGCTTGCCCGCACGAGCCGCACCACATCGGAGGCCTGGTTCTCGGTCAGCTTGCGACCGTCGTCGAGGATCGCGGCCAGCTGATGCGCAGCAACAGCCGGGTCTTCTCTCGCCAGCATCAGCGGTAGGGTGGCGAATCCTTCAGCGACGTCGTGACCGATCGGCTTTCCCACCTCGCCTTCGCTTCCCGTGTAGTCGAGAAGGTCATCCGCGATTTGAAACGCAAGTCCAAGTTGCCGGCCGTAGCTGTGGAGCGCTGATCGCTCCTTCCCGTCCAGGCCGCCCAGCAACGCGCCTATGTCGCAGCACGCCGACACCAGGGTCGCCGTCTTGGCCTCGATTCGCTCCATATATTCGGCGATTCCGGTGGAGAAGCGGAACCGGGTCGCCTGCTGCCGCACCTCACCGGCGCAGATCTTCATGACGGTTCGGGCGAGGATCGCGACGACGTCGGGCGAGGCGGTGAGCGCCGCCTGCTCGTACGCCTTGGCGAAGTAATAGTCGCCGACAACGATGGCGGCTTCGTCGCCCAGCCGCGCCGCCACCGTCGGGCGGCCGCGGCGCACCTTCGATCGGTCGATCACGTCGTCATGCACGAGAGTTGCCGCGTGAGTCAGCTCGACCGCCATCGCGGCCGGCGTCAGTCGGTTGGGGTCGTAGTCGCCGCAACGAGCCGCCAGCAGCACGAGCGCGGGACGGATCCGCTTGCCGCCCGCCTCGAAAAGAGCGGCCATCGGCGCGGCCACGACGGCCGGGTCGGCGTCAATCGCCCGCATCAGCGCGCCCTCGATCAATTCCAGGTCGGCTGCGACCGGCCCGAACAAATCGGCTGTCTCGGTCATGCCGGGCGCACGGATAGCCGGTAACCGAGGCCCGGCACGGCCTCCAGGCTCAAACCGCATGCCGGCCGGCCGAACACCTTGTGACGCAGCCGTTGAACGTGCGGATCGACGGAATGGTCGTCCAGGCTCTGCGGGCTGCCCCACACCTTGTCACGCAGCTGGCCGCGGGTCAGCACGCGTTCCGGGTTCGAAGCAAGCACGTCGAGCAGGTTGAACTCCGTCATGGTGAGGTGCACCTCCTGGTCGCCCACCCTCACCCGCCTGGCGGAATGGTCGATCTGGAGTCCTCCGACTCTGCTGACACCCTCCCGAGCGGCGCCACTCTCGGACGACGCGGTTCGCCGCAACAGCGCGCTGAGCCGAGCTGCCAGGACGCGCGGATCGTATGGCTTGCGGATGTAGTCGTCCGCCCCTACCTCGAACCCGACGACCTCGTCGGTTCTGTTGGATCGCGACGTGAGAAGGACGATGGGAATCGTGAGACCACGACGTCTCAGCTCACGAACGACTTCGGTGCCGCTTATGTCAGGCAGCACCCATTCCGTGAGCAGAAGGTCCGCTTGCCCTGCACTGGTGAGCTCGATCGCGCGCTCGCCTGTGGCGGCCTCAACGACATCATGGCCGTGCAGGCGGCAGAGGTCAGCCACCCCGTGCCGGTCATCGGCGGCGGGATCGACCACCACGATGCGGCGCATCGGCCCGGTGGCGGCAGCTGTCAGCTGTGGTTCGGAGGCGCGAACCCCACCCGGCGCGACTCTCGCCCCGCGCGCTTCGGTCTTCGCATCAGGAGCACGCGCTTCTCGCCTCCGTCCACAACCTCGGCCAGCTCCCAACCGTCGGTCGACGATTCCTGGAGCACCTTCACCAGGGTCACCCCGTCGGCGACCTGGGCGACGGTGAGGACCCTGGTCGAATATTCCCAATCCCTTGCGGGCAGTCCGACCGACGGGATCAGGCCTGGTGCGGCCGCCCCATCGCCAGGCCTCGATGGCTGAGGGTCATCGGGCTCCTCGTCAGGATCCTCTTCGACGCGGACTTCCATCTCTCAAAACGATTGTAGGCGGATGATCCGCGCGATACCCCCGGCGGGGGTCGAACCCGCGCTGTACCGGGTTTAAGCCGGCTGCCTCTGCCATTGGGCTACGGGGGCACTTCCATTCTGCCCTGCCGAAACCGCGGCGGCTAGTGCACTCGAAAGGCTACTGCGGGTAGTCGAAGAACCCCTTGCCCGATTTACGGCCGAGGTGACCTGCCTCCACCAGCTCCCGGAGCAGCGCGGGTGCGTCGGCGCCCTCGCCCTGCCGGTGCCGGTCCTTCATCGCGCCGTAAAAGATGTCGAGGCCGCTGAAATCGAGCAGATGGAAAGGGCCCATTGGCCAGTTCAGGCCCTTTTGAACCGCGATGTCGATGTCCTCGGCGGTGGCGTATCCGCCCTCAAGCAGGTGCAGAGCCTCCTCGGAGGCGGCGAACAGGATCCGGTTGACGATGAAGCCCCAGATCTCTTTGTTTAGAAGGACGGGCGTGCGTCCGATGTTCCGGACGAACTCCATCGCCGTGTCTACAGTCGAGTCGGACGTCTTGGGGCCCCGCACCACCTCGCACAGCTGCATCACGGTGACCGGGTGGAAGAAGTGCATGTTGCAGCAAAGCTGCGGCCGGCCCGTGAAGTCGGCGAGCCGGCTGATCGCGATCGTGCTGGAGTTGCTCGCGAGGATCGCGTCGGGCTTGGCGTGCTTGCCCAGCGCTTCGAAGACGGCTTTCTTGGCGTCGAAATTCTCAATCACGGCTTCGATGACGAGGTCGGCCGAAGGCGCTGCCTGAGCGAGGTCGGCCGAATCGGTGATTCGAGCCAGCGCTTCGTTCGCGGCGTCCCTGGTGAGCCTGCCCTTCTCCACCGACCGGTCCAGCAGGCGGCTGTTCTGCGCGCGCGCCCGCTCCACTTGACCCGGCAGATTGTCGACCAGAGTCACGTCGTACCGGCCGGTGAGCGCCGTTTGAAGAGCGATCTGCGAGCCCATGGTTCCGGCGCCAACCACCAGCACCCGCTTCAATTCATGCATGCGCGTCAGCATGAAGCAATTCGAGGCTGCGGCGCAGGCAGCGCTCGATTCACTTCCCGAGCAGTTCCGAACTTACCTCGAGAACACGGTGTTCATCGTCGAGGAACAGTCGGCCGAGGGCTTGATGGGACTGTACGAGGGCGCCGGCGCCCTGGCCGGCGGCGACGATTTTCCTCAACGAATCACTCTCTACAAAAGGGCGCACGAGGAGGGCTGCGAATCGATGCCCGAGCTGGTGGATGAGGTCAAACGCACGATCCTCCACGAGATCGGGCATCACTTTGGAATGGAGGAGGACGAGCTTCCTTTCTGATGGCCCTACTTGAGCGTCCAGTACGCGCGGTCCCAGACGATGAGTGGATTCCCGGATCCGGCTGCTGCGGTTTCGATCGCGCCGACGCAAATGTCCTGGTCGCCCACATGGTGAGTCTGGACCAGCCGGCACTCGAGCCAGGCAATGGCTCCCTCTACGAGGGGGATTCCGTTGGTGCCGAGCCGGTGAGGAAGCGACGACCACTTGGCATCCAGTGCTGGAGCCCGCCCGGCCAACCGGTCGGCGATGAACTCATGGCTCCGCGTCAGCGCACTCACATTGAACTCGCCCGTCTGGGCGATAACCTGCCGCGTGGCGCTTTCGTGCTGAAGCACAACCAGCACCATCGGCGGCTCGGCGGCAATCGGAACGAGGCTGCTCGCGGTCAATCCGCGGTACTCGTCACCGTCGCGTGTGCTCACGATGACAACCGCGGCGGCAAGGCGAGCCAGCACGTCTCTCAGCCGCTGATCGGGCATAGCTTTCTCAGACTAGCGGGCGGGCCGGGGTGTCAGCCGTCGACGGTAGAATCGACGCCGAGGTTCAGGGCGACGTAGCCAAGTGGTAAGGCAGAGGTCTGCAAAACCTCCATCCCCAGTTCGATTCTGGGCGTCGCCTCCAAAAGACTCCGCATCACCAGATCGAGCGAATCCAAAGCTGCGGCTCCGGGCTCCGCTGGTGGCGGGTGGAAAAGAAAGGACCGGAGGCGTTTCCGGCCCTTTGAAATGAGCTTTTATTAGGCGCTAGTCGCCGCCGCCCGAGCCGCCCTGGCTGTTCCCGTTCTGACCGCCCTCGCCGTCAGACCCCTCCTGGTCGTCCGACCCGGAGTTCGTGGTGCCATCCTCGTCGGGCGCTTCAGTTGGTTCCGCGGTCGGCTTGGCCGTCGGCGTCGGCTCCGGTTTCTCTGACGGTTCAGGCTTCGGCGATGCCTCCGGCGACTCCTTGGGCTCGGTGCGAGCGCCGCTCGCGTCATCGCTGTGTCGAGTCTGCTGCACGCCGGCGAGATTGATGCTCAATCCACCGGTGTGAGCGGAGACGCCCACCATGGCAATCAGGAACGCCCCGACCGCCCCTCCCACTATCAAACCAATTGGCCTTTTCACGTTTCCTCCAACGCGCCGAACTCGACGCGATGTTCTGTTGTGACAAGAGCCGGCTTCATGCCGGCGTGAGTACTCATGGGAAACCGTCGGGCGGGCAGAAGTACCCATTTCGGGATGGGCGCCCGGGAGAGACTGCAATCCCTCTTCCCTGACCGAACAGGGGTTCGGTTTCCGCTGCCGGGTTTGGGGCGCTCAGGCGTTAGCTCCTTCCAGATGCATCAGCCTGAGGATCAAGCTCGCTCCCAGCCGGGAGGGCCGGCCGCCGAGCCGCCCTACCACGCCGGTTCAAAAGACGACTTCGATCGTCTTTACAAAAAGACCTACCAGCGCATCTTCGCGACGCTGATGCTCATCCTGCGCAACCCCGCCGCGGCCGAGGACGCCGCTCAAGAGGCCTACCTGAGGGCCTTCCGGTCGTGGCCTCGCTGGAAACCCGAGGCTCCCGCCGAGGCATGGATTCACCGGATTGGGCTGAACGTCGCCTTCTCATACCGGCGCAGGGAGCGTCTCCACGAGGTGGGCGAGGTGATCCGCAGACTCGGCCGTACGAAGGATCCGGACCCGGGTGACTTCGTCAGCACCGACCTCATCCGGGAACTGCGCGCTCTGCCACCAAAACAGGCAGCGGCCATCGTGCTGCGCCACCTGCACGGCTATACAAATCGTGAGATCGCGTCGGCGCTCGGTCTTTCCGAAAGAACGGTCGCATCGCGCCTGGCCACTGCCAAGGCCCGGCTGCGCCGCCGGCTGGGAGACCAGAACAGGGTCGAATTGGGTAGTTCACCGGCTTCGCTGGTTTCCTTTGAGGAATGAACGTGGCAATCGGTGACACGTTCGACGGCTGGCTTGAGCGTCAGCTCCACACGGAGGCCAGGCGAGTGCCGGGGCCTGAACCGGCGCCGGGGCAGGCCCGGTACCACGCCGCCTACCTGCGTCGCGAACTGCAGGTCTCTGTTTTCGCCAAAGCGGTGGCGGTGGTGGGCGCCAACGGAGCGTTCGCCATCCTGGCCGGCGCCCTGGCGGTCAGCGCGGCGGGCGTGGCCGGCGAAGCGTCAATCACCGGCAGCCTGAACCCGGCGATCTGGGGTCAGCAGGTCGTTCAACAGGTGCAGACCTGCAAGGACGCCCTCACGCCGGGCTCGCACGGGATTGGCGAGTGCGTCAGCACGTTCGCCCAGCAGCACGGCCAGCAGGTTGGCGCTGGACACCAGGCCAGCGGTGCGCGCCAGAACACTCCTAAACCCACTGGTAACGGCCATGGCTATGGCAACGGCAACGCCGGCGGCGCCAAGCAACAGGCGGGCGGGAGCGGACAAGGCAACGGCGGCGGCGGCGGTCAGGGCAACGGTGGTGGTGGTCAGGGCAACGGCGGTGGCGGACAGGGCAACGGCGGGGGCGGTCAAGGCCACGGTGATGGTGGTCAGGGCAACGGCGGGGGCGGTCATGGTCAGGGCCAGTAGCCGGCTAAGGCCTGGCTGCTGCCCTCAGCCGAGCGCGGAGACGACGTTCGAGTAAACGTTCCTAATCTGCCGGCCCATCGTGAGCAGAATCACGATGACGACGATCGAAACAAGCACCAAGATCAAGGCGTACTCGACCATCCCCTGTCCACCTTGGTTGCGTGGCCTGACCAACATGGACCAGCCGCGAAGCTTCCAGTAGCCGGCCATGAGCACTTTCATGGACTCTCGCACGGGTGTCCTCCGCAGTGATCGGTGACAGGGGCACGCCTGAGTCTACCTCCATCGCATGAGAAGACTGGTTCCATCTGAAGACTCCATTCCAAGACCTGATTCGAGCGAGTTCACCAACGCAGCGCCCTCGGTTACACTCGGTCGTTAGGCGCGCTCGAGTCACGAATCAGCCCCACCACCCGATTCAGGAACGCTCGACAACGCGGCCTACCAGGAGGACGCCCAATGGGCCTGGCCCAGATCAAGATGCCCCAACTCGGCGAGTCGGTCACCGAGGGCACCGTAGACAAGTGGCTGAAGCACGAAGGCGATTTGGTCAAGCGTGACGAGCCGCTCGTGGAGGTCGTCACGGACAAAGTTAACGCCGAGATCCCGTCTCCTTACGATGGCCGTCTCGTCACCATCACCGCACACGAGGGAGAGACCGTTCGTGTGGGCTCTGTGATCGCCCAGATCGAGCTGCCAGGCAGCGCCACGGCGGCGACACCGGCCCCGGCGGCGGGCGCGCCCGCCCAGGCCCCGCCAGTTGCGACCGCGGCTCCAGTGCCGAGTGCGGGAGCTCAAGCCCCGATCGGGCCATCCGCAGCGACTGCCCGAGCCGGATCCGACGGAAGCACCGATCGGCCCCGTCTCTCGCCCGCCGTCCGCAAGCTTGCGGCCGACTACCACCTCGACCCGGCCACGCTTCACGGCACTGGCCTGGGCGGCCGCGTGACTCGCGACGACGTCCTGGCCGCGATCGGCGGCCGCGGGCCGGCCGCTGTCGCCGCATCGGAATCGGTCGCGGTAGTGCCCGCTGCCCCCGCGCCAACCGCTAGTGCGCCCGCGCCGGTGACGGGCGCTCGCGAAGAGCTGGTGAAGCACAGCATCATGCGGCGGACGATCGCCGAGCACATGGTGCGCAGCCTCGCCACATCACCGCATGCGTGGACGCTGCAGGAGGTCGACGTGACCAACCTTGTCCGTTACCGCGAGGCGGAGAAGGAAAGCTTTCGAACGCGCCACGGCATCTCGCTCACGTACCTCCCCTTTGTGGTCCAGGTGCTGTGTGACGCCATCAGACAGTTCCCGTGGCTCAACTCGTCGTGGACCGACGAGGGCATTCTGCTCAAGCGCTACGTGAATCTCGGGGTGGCCGTCTCGATACCTGACGGGCTGATCGTGCCGGTGCTTAAGGATGCGGACCAGCTTGGGTTCACAGACCTGGTGAGTTCAATCAACGACCTTGTCGAACGGGCGCGTGGCAAGCAGCTCAAGCCAAGCGATGTGCAGGGGGGCACTTTCACGCTCAACAACACGGGGGCAACCGGGTCGATCGCGAGCCAGCCGATCATCAACCAACCACAGGCGGCAATCCTGACCACCGAGTCGATCGTCAAACGCCCGGTTGTCGTTAATGACGCGATCGCTGTCAGGGACATGATGAACATGTGCCTGAGCTTCGACCACCGGATCGTGGACGGGATGATGGCCGGCCAGTTCCTTGGCTTTGTCAAGAAGAAGCTCGAGGAATGGACGCCCGGTAGCATTCGCCTGTGACCACCGCACAGCCCCTGACCCAAGCGCCCATCCCCGATTGGATTCGCGTGAGAGTCACCGAGGGTCACGATTTCAAGGAGCTCAAGCAGCTGGTCCACAACCGCCACCTCCACACGGTGTGCGAGGAGGCCCGCTGTCCAAACATCTACGACTGCTGGAGCCGCCGAACAGCGACATTCATGATCCTCGGCGACGTCTGCACCCGAGCCTGCCGGTTTTGCGCTGTGACGTCAGGGCGGCCCGTGGAGCTCGACCTGGGCGAGCCCTTGCGCGTCGCCGACTCGGTGGCACAGCTGGGTCTCAAGCACGCCGTGATCACATCTGTCGACCGCGATGACCTGAGAGACGGAGGGGCGGGGATCTTCGCCCGTACGATCAGAGCGATCAGGCGGCGAAGTCCCGAAACTACCGTCGAGGTCTTGACTCCCGACTTCCAGGCCAACCTCGACGCGGTTCGCACCGTGGTCGAGGCACAGCCCGACATCTTCAACCACAACACGGAAACGGTGCCACGCCTCTACGCCAACATTCGACCCAAAGCGGTCTATGCCAACAGCCTCGCGCTGCTCCGACATGTCAAAGCGCTCGCGCCACGGATGGTCACCAAGTCCGGCTTGATGGTCGGACTGGGAGAGACTGAAGACGAGCTGCTCGAGGTGTTCCGCAACATGCGCGCTCATGACATCGACGTGTTGACCGTCGGCCAGTACCTCCGCCCGTCGAGAAAGCATGCCGAGGTGGTGCGTTACTACCATCCCGCCGAGTTTGAACAGCTGAAAGCCAAGGCCCAAGCGATGGGGTTTGGTCACGTCGAGGCAGGGCCCCTCGTGCGCTCCTCATATCACGCAGATGAACAGATACCGGACCGTAAGAGCCTGCTGGCTGGGTAGCGTCCCCTACCGTCAGGCCTGGGACCTTCAGGAACGGCTGGTCGGGGCGCTGCGCGACGGCTCAGGTACTGACGCCCTGCTGCTTCTCGAGCACCCTCACGTGTTCACATTGGGCAAGGCGGCGGCGCCGGACCACCTCCTATGGCCGGAAAGTGAGCGAACGCGCCGCGGCGTGGAGGTCGTGTGGTCTGATCGTGGAGGCGAGGCCACGTACCACGGGCCTGGCCAGCTCGTCGGCTACCCAGTGCTCGACCTGGCTCACTTCGACCTCACGATCCCTCAATACGTCGACGCGCTCGAGCGGACCCTCATCAGCTATCTTCGCGAGCTTGGCATCGACTCCACTCCTGGAGAGCCAGGTCTCACCGGAGTGTGGTCTCGGGGCGAGAAGGTCGCCGCGATTGGGATCAAGTTGAACCGTTCAGTCGTGAGCCATGGATTCGCGCTGAACGTCTGCACTGACTTGAGTTACTTCGACGGCATCGTGCCATGCGGTCATCTGGACAAGCGGCCGACATCCATCGAGGCCATAGCCGGTGGAGCGATTCCGGTGGATGTGGCGGCGCGCGGATGCGCGGCTCATTTTGCCGCAGCGATGGGAGCCGAACTGGACTGGGTGCCGGCCGCAACCGTCGATGACCAGCGAAACGCCCCGGCCGTTACGCACGTTTAACCCTCCGAAGGTGGCGACTTAACCTCGCGGCGGATTGTCCTTCTGGCCTGCGCCAGTCAGGGCTTTCGGCCCTATCTGGAATACGAAGCCCCCTTTACAAGGTATTGATACATGCGGCCTGAAATCGGAGCACCATCCGGTTTGGCACGTAACTGATTCGGGTATTGAACTTATGAAAATGACGACTAACCGCAAGCACACCGAGACCCTGCCAACCACGCCGGTTGGACTTGTTCAGCTGGACAGCGTTTCGATCGACGAGGACGACGAGATCCTCCCGGACTTCGAAGCCGAGGTGGATGGGCAACGCGTCTGGGTCACGGCAGTGCTCGAGCGCACCGCCGTCGTCGAGCCAGCCCCTGGCGAGCCGAAAGTGCTGGTCAACCGCCGGCGCCTGATGGTCAACCCCTCACATCTCCGCATGCGCCACCTGGCGAGCAAGGAAGCCGCCCGTCGTGGACGGGAGGCCGCCCGGCAACTCAGGGCGCAGGAGCAGAGCTCAGCCGCTTAAGCGTCTCCTGACGGCCCCTCGGTGGGAGTCTGGTAACATTCGCTGCTGCTGAAATCTGCGTCGATCCAATTCCAAGCGGCTGAGCGAGGCCGCCTATCGGGGGATAGCCACCACATGAGCAAGTCGATTGAACTCGTTTCGCTGGCCAGCATCGTTCCACCCCCGAACCACGAGGTCAGCGGAGGGTTCATCGCCGTAGTCAACGGGAAGCCGGTCCGGGTACGGGCCGTTCTCGAGCGGACCGTCGTGATCGAGCATCAGGAAGGCGGGGAGCGCAGCGTGGTGCGGAAAGACAACTGCATGGTGAAGCTGTCCGCCGTCGCGTTCGTTCCTGGAAATCCCAACAACGGCGTCGGGCCGCGTCAGTGGCGCAGGCTCCCAGGCAAGCCCCCCGCGAC
>JBIOJB010000064.1:0-17241 GCA_044450465.1 Candidatus Dormibacterales bacterium
GCGGAAACAGCACGTTGGCGGCGATCTGAGGCGGTGTCGAGTGCGTGTCCTGGAACGAGCCGAACAGTGTGGGCATCCAGATCACGATGAAGGCGACCACGCCCGCCGCTCCCCCGACCACGATGCTGAGCAGGAGCATGAGTCCGAGCCGGCGCCGTCGGGGCTGTTCCCGCCGTATATCGCGGCGGGCCACGACCCCCATCCCAACCCTGGAAACGCTCATCGACTCCAACACTCCCTTTGTTAACCCAACGAAATCCTGACGGGGAACTTGCCTTGCACGCAGTCCCCTGAGCCGCCGGCTATTGCCCTCCATTTTGGCCCAAACGAGGTCAAAATTTGACGAGTTAAGCGCCAAGCCCGGTGCTTCTGTCGCTCCCTCGTACGACGGGACTTTAGTTAACGCCTGACCGGCGCAAAGTCGGAAGCTCCAGTTCATTGGAGGGTCTCTGCGGCACTCGTTCAAGTCACAGTCCAGGATTTAGACTCGACCGCCGATGGCCGGCGCACCTCTCCCCGCCGCCGATCTGCTGCCGGTGGGCCCCCGCGCAAACGTGCCGTATCGAATCGTCCGGATGATCGGCATCCCGCTGCTGCGCCTCTGCTTCAAGTTCGACGTCGCCGGGCGCGAGAACATACCGCGATCCGGTAGCTACGTGGTGATCGCGAACCACCTCAACTGGCTGGACGAGTTCACGCTCACCTATCTCTTCCCGGTGGAGCCGAGGCTCCACTTCCTGGCCGATCCCACGATCCTCGTCACACGCAGATTCCAGTGGTGGTTGATCCGGACGATCGGAGGCTACGTGCCGGTGGTCCGCGAGCGGAAGCTCGATCGAGTGCTGTTCGAACATGTCGACCGCTGCCTCGAGCTCGGCGGCGCCGTGGCCATCTTTCCGGAGGCCAACTACGGGCCCAGGGAGGGGGAGTTGATGCCGTTTCACCGGGGCTTTGCGCACTTCGCCATCAAAGCCGGCGTGCCCGTCGCGCCGGTCGTTCTTTCTGGGACAAAAGACCTGTGGTTTCGCAAGCGAATCCGGGTAGTCATCGGCGAGGCCCTGCCAACGAAGGGGGAGGATCCTGACGGACTTACCGACCTCGCGCACCGGAGGATGAAGGCGCTGATGCCGGTGTATGCAGAGCCATCCGGGCCGAA
Organism: Candidatus Dormibacterales bacterium; assembly: GCA_044450465.1. Taxonomy (GTDB): domain Bacteria; phylum Chloroflexota; class Dormibacteria; order Dormibacterales; family Dormibacteraceae; genus JBIOJB01. The sequence continues at coordinate 1,157 of JBIOJB010000064.1, forward strand.
GCTGTTGCGGCGCCGGCTAACCCACCTGTTTTGACGACCTGGAATTGCGCGCTCGACGCCGCTTTCAAGGGTGATTTGCGCTGTTAAGGCTACCCAAAGTCGCCGCCCTTCTGGTAAGTTGCCTACCCGGTTCCTGAGCGGTCCTCCATACGCCCAAGCCTTGAGCTCAGATCGATGAGGCGCCCGAGGTTGGGCAAGACAGGAGGAGCGACAGGGCTGTGCTGCCACTTTTCAGAGCGGTGCTGGTTTGGACGGTCGTCCTGATCAGCGTGCTGGCGCCGCGCCTGGCCCCGCCTGCCCAGGCGGCTCCCCAACCCCCGGTCGCGGTGACCCAATTGAGCCTGTACGACCGGCAGTCCGTGCTCGATCAGACCCGTCGCCAGCGGGTCCAGGCAGCCCAGACCGCCCAGGTGCTCGCCTGGTCTCAGGAACTGCAGAAGGGACTGGCCGAGTACAAGGCTCAGCAGGACGCGATAGCCGCCGCTCAGGCCGAGGCGGCGCGGATCGCGGCCTTGAACAACCACCCGCCGCCTCCACCGGACATCGCCAAGATCATCACCGACGCGTTCAGCCCGTTGGGCCAGGACGCCGTCGTGTGGGCGATGCGGATCGCCTACTGCGAGTCTCGCTATCACCCGAACTCGGTCAACTCGTCGAGCGGCGCCTCCGGCCTGTTCCAGTTCCTGCCGAGCACCTGGTCGGGGACGCCATGGGCCAACCAGTCGCCGTTCGACCCGGTCGCCAACGCCCAGGCCGCGGCCTGGCTGTACAACCGGTACGGTCCGGGCCGGTGGGCGTGTAAATAGAGAGGCACGGGGGAGTCAGGCCTCCCCCGTGGGACCCCCTCCGCGTGCGACCTTGTCCGGAGGCGTTTGGAACGTGGCATGTCTTGGTTTCGGCCGGAATAAATCCGGCCTAGGACAGCGTCGGCAGGATTTCGAAAAACGGCCGGAATGAATCCGGCCGCCGCACCACGCGGGGGCTAGCTCTCAGCCGTGACGGCGATGGCGAGCTCGAACACAGCGAGTGAGCGATCGATCCCGTTCAACTGCATGTCCGGAAGCTTCCTCACCTCGACATCCGGACCGAGGTGCTCAAGGGTCGACTCCGAGAGGAGAACCCTGGCGGGCCGAACCTTGGAGAGGTGAGCGGCGTTGTTGACCGGCAGCCCGATGAGGGTGAACTCGAGACGCCGGTCCGAGCCGACGTGCCCTGCCACGACCTCGCCGGTGTCAAGACCGATTCCAACCGAAATGGCAGGCTTTCCCGCCGCGACCAGTTCGCGATTGAACCGGTCGATCTCTTTCATCATGGCGCGCGCGGCTTTGACCGCCTCGGCCGCGTGGTCCGGCATCTCGTTTGGAGCGCCAAACACGACCAGCATGCCGTCGCCCTGGAACTTGTCGATGTTGCCGCCGTGTGCCAGCACCACCTCGATCATCCGCTCGAGGTAGTCGTTGAGGAACGCGACCAGCTCTTCCGCGCGCATCGTTTGCAGAAGGCTGGAGAAGCCCGCGATGTCTGAATTGAGCATGGTCACGACGCGCCGCTCGCCCGGGAGGAAGATGGTGTCGCCGTCGGAGCGCGCCAGTACGTAGTCGGTGACCTGCTTGTTGACATAGCGCTCGAACAGCTGTCGAAGAAACTCAGAGCGCTTGTACTGGCGTGCGTTGTCAATCGCCATCGCGGCCACGTCCGCGATCGCCTGCAGGAATTCGCTGTCCTTCTCTTCGAAGGCGCCGGCCTGGAAGGGGTTGTCCACATAGACCGCTCCGATCACCTTGCCCTGAGTGACCAGCGGCACCGCCATGATCGACCGCAGGTTCTGCACGATCACGGACTCGTGGTGCTTGAACCGTTCGTCTTGTCTCGCGTCGATCGAGAGGACCGGGGCCCGGGTCCTCACCACCTGCTCGACCACGGTGCGCGAACCCAGGAACTGCCGCGCTTTCTCACTGTCGGCTTCGCCGCTTGAGATCTGCACCGAGAGCTCGCCCGTGGCCGGATCGACGAGAACGATGAACCCGCGAATCGCCTTCATCAACGTGATCACGCGGTCCATGACCTTGCGCAGGACCACGTCGAGCTCGAGAGACGAGCTGAGATCGCGCGCGAGCTCATAGAGCAGGTGATCGCGCATGCCTAGGTCTACTTCACGGGTCACGGGCACGGAGCAGTGTAACGTCGGGCTCCCGGTTTTCCGCCGGGCTAGGGGCCGGCCAGTCGATGGCCCCCTTCTCGCCGGTACACTCGACCTCTGGTGGCTTCCACAGACTCCTCCCCGGCCTCCGTGGACGCCCTGCTCGCCGGCCTGAACCCGCCCCAGCAGGAGGCTGTCACACACGGCGAAGGGCCTCTTCTTCGCCGGAGCCGGCAGCGGCAAGACCCGCGTGCTCACGGCCCGCATCGCCTACCTGATCGCCTCCCATCGAGTCTGGCCGGATCGGATGCTGGCGGTCACGTTCACGAACAAGGCGGCTCGCGAGATGAAGAGCCGGGTCGCGGCGCTGGTCGGCGAAGGCGCAGAGAAGATGTGGGTCGGGACGTTTCACTCGACGGCTGTCAAGATCCTGCGCCGCGAGGCGCCGCGAATCGGCATCGCGAACAGCTTTGTCATCTTCGACGAGGACGACACCCGCGCGGCGCTCAAGCGAGCGCTGGATGAGCTTCGTCTGGATCCGAAGCGTTACCCGGTGGGCGCGCTGAGCAATGCCATCTCGCAAGCCAAGAACGAGCTGAAGCGGCCGCAGGACTACCCCAACCGCAGCTACGCGGACGAGGTTGTGCGCCGTGTTTACGAGTCCTACCAGGAGGTGCTGAGGCGCTCAGGGGGTCTCGACTTCGACGACCTGATCATGAAGCTGGTCGAGCTCTTGACGACGGATGAGGAAGCACTCGCCAAGTGGCGCGACCGGTTTCGTCATGTCCTCGTCGATGAGTACCAGGACACGAATCGCGCACAGTACGTCCTGGTGAACCTGCTTGCACAGGAGCACCGAAACGTCGCCGTTGTCGGCGACGACGACCAGTCCATCTACAGGTTTCGGGGCGCGGACATACGGAACATCCTGGATTTCCGGAAGGACTACCCGGATGCGCACGTTGTGCACCTGGAGCAGAACTATCGATCGAGCCAGGCCATCCTCGACACCGCCTACAGCGTCATCCGCAGCAACCCGGAGCGAGCCGAGAAGAGGTTGTGGACCGAGCGCGTCGGTGGGGAGAAGGTGCTCGCGATGCAGGCCTACAACGAGGTCGAGGAAGCGGAGTTCGTGGCCGACGAGATCGAGCGTCTGCGCCGCACCGAGCAGCGCGGGTACTCCGATTTCGCAGTGCTCTACCGGACGAACGCTCAGTCGCGCTCGTTCGAAGACGTGCTGGCGCGCAGGCGAATTCCGTATCGGCTTGTCGGCGGTGTTCGCTTCTGGGAACGGCGAGAGGTCAAGGACGTGGTCGCCTACGTGCGCTTCTGTTTCAACCCGAGTGATTCCTTGAGCTTCTCGCGAATCGTGTCCGTGCCGTCGCGCAAGATTGGAAACGTTACCGTCGACGCGCTCAGCTCGTTCGCGCGTGAAAGTGATTCGGACATCCTTTCGCTGCTGGCCGAGCCGGGCCGGATTCCAGGAGTGCCCAAGGCCGCGGTTGCGCCGCTTCAGAGTTTCAGGGCGCAGATCGAGTCCGTGCGATCCGTCATAGGCGTGATGCACCCCAGCGACATGCTCGATCACATCATCGAGGTGATGAACCTTCGCCAGCACTACCTTGACGGGACTCCGCAGGGCGAGGCGCGGATGGAGAACCTGAACGAGCTGCGCGGCCTGGCCGAGAGCTTTGACGATCGCGAGCCCGTTCAAGGCCTGGAGGACTTTCTCGCCGAGGTCGCGCTCGTCTCGGACGTCGACGCCTACGACGAGAACGGTGAGGGCGCGACTTTGATCACGCTGCACATGGTCAAGGGCCTCGAGTTCCCCGTCGTCTTCATGGTGGGAATGGAGGAGGGGCTGCTGCCGCATCAGCGGGCGCTCGACGAGCGGGAGGAGAATCCGTCCGCGACGGGGGCGGCGTCTGAGATGGCCGAGGAGCGGCGCCTGTGCTACGTCGGGATGACCCGGGCCAAGGATCGTCTCTACCTGAGCTGCGCCTTCAGGCGGCATCTCTATGGACGCTCGCAGCCCGCATTTCCAAGCCGCTTCCTCACCGAGATACCGCAGTCGCTGCTCGGAGCGCCGCGGGGCAGCGCGCCGGTCGCCCCGCCGCGCCAGGGTTACAAGGAGCGATACCAGGAGCGGCAGGTGGAGGCGGCCCCTGCGCCCCCGCCGGTCCAGCGATTCTCGAGCGGTGACCGCGTCCAGCACCCGGCGTTCGGCCCCGGCACGGTGGTCAAAAGCACCCTCACCAGGACGGACGAAGAGCTGGTGATCAAATTCGACAAGGCTGGGCTCAAGATTCTCAGCGGGATGCTCGCGCCGCTCACTAAATGACCAAGCGCAAAGGGGCGGCTGGCACGCGAAACGCTGCGGCTCGTGGGAACCCGGGACAGCGGGCCGGCGTCCTGCGCGACCTCATCCGCCGCCATGAGCACGCCTATTACGTCCTCGACCAGCCCGAGGTCAGCGACGCGGAGTTCGACGCCCTCTTTCTCGAGCTCAGGCAGATCGAATCCGAGCATCCCGAGCTCGTAACGCCCGATTCGCCGACGCAGCGCGTCGGCGGCGAGGCCTCGGACCAGTTCGCCAAAGTGCGCCACCGCTCACCCATGCTGAGCCTGCAAAACGCATTCGACGAGGCGGAGATTCGCGCCTTCGACAAGAGGGTCCGCGCGGCGGTGGGCGACGCGGTCACTTACTGCTGCGAGCTCAAGATCGACGGGCTTGCCATCAGCCTGACCTACGCCGGTGGCCGGCTGCAGCGGGCAGCGACGCGCGGCGATGGAGACGTCGGCGAGGACGTGACCGCGAACTTGCGCACGATCCGAAGCGTGCCGCTCGCGTTGAAACCTGCCGCCGGACTTCCCGACACGTTCGACGTGCGAGGCGAGGTCTATTTCCCAATCGCGGCGTTCGAGAAGCTGAACCGCGAGATGGAAGCCGCCGCGCGCCCCCGTTACGTAAACCCTCGCAACACGGCGGCGGGCAGCGTGCGCCAGATAGACCCCAGCGTGACGGCGAGTCGCGACCTGCAGACGTTCATGTACACCCTCGATCCGCCGGGGCGATGCAACTCTCAATGGGACGTGCTCGACGCGCTCGAGAAGATGGGCTTCCGGGTCAACAAACATCGGCGCCGGCTCAAGTCGATCGACGAGGTGATCGAGTTCCACGCCGAGTGGCAGCGCAAGCGTCACGAGCTGGAGCACGAGATCGACGGTGTGGTGGTCAAGGTCGATGCGTTCGCCCAGCAGCAGGAGCTCGGGTTCGTGGCGCGCTCGCCGCGATGGGCGATCGCGTTCAAGTACGCGCCCGAGGAGGCCGAGACCGAGGTCGAGGAGATCGCGTGCTATGTCGGCCGGACTGGCGTGCTCACTCCTGTGGCGCACCTCAAACCGGTGATCGTCGGTGGCGTGACGGTGCGCAACGTGACGATGCACAACGAGGCACAGGTGAACGAGAAGGGCGTATACGTCGGTGCCCGCGTCGTGATCCATCGCGCCGGGGACGTGATCCCGGAGATCGTGAGCGTCAAGAAACCGAGACCTGGATGGAAGATGCCGGAGCGATGCCCGGTGTGCGGAGGCGAGGTCGTCCGCGAAGAGCCCTATGTGGCGCACCGTTGCATCAATCCGTTCTGTGGCGCGCAGCGCCTCGAGCGCCTGCGCCACTTCGCAAGCCGTGGAGCGCTCAACATCGAGGGGCTGGGCTACGCGACCCTGAACCAGCTGTTGGAACGCGGCCTAGTCGAAGACCCGAGCGATCTCTACCGATTGACCGCGTCGCAGGCGGCGGAGCTCGACGGCTTCGCCGAGAAGTCGGCCCAGAACCTGGTCGAGCGCATCGCGCAGAGCCGCAGGCCGGCGCTAGGACGCTTCCTGTACGCCCTCGGAATCCCCGAGGTGGGAGAGGCGACAGCCGACCTGCTGGCGGCTGAGTTCGGGACCCTTGACCGGCTGCGCGACGCGACGCAGGCAGATCTCGAGAAGGTCGATGGTGTCGGCCCGAACATGGCTCGCGAGATCAGCCTGTACTTCCACGGCCACGGCCGCGAGCTGGTCGGGAGGCTCGAGGCGGCGGGCGTCCATCCCGATGTTGCAGAGGGCCGCGGAGACGGGCCCTTCAGCGGGAAGACCTTCGTCTTCACCGGCACCCTCGAGACGATGGGTAGGCCCGACGCCGAGGAACTCGTGCGCAAGCTGGGCGGCAAGGCCGGCTCGGCCGTAAGCGCCAAGACCGACTTCGTGGTCGCCGGTCCGGGCGCAGGATCCAAGCTCGAGAAGGCTCAGAAGCTAAAGCTCACCATCCTGGATGAGCGCCAGTTTCTGGATTTGCTGCCGAAATGACATGCCCGGCCTGCGGAATGGTCCTGCCGGCCGGCGCGCGTTTCTGCGCCCGCTGCGGCGTCCCACAGCCACAGTCCGGACGGCCAGTCGCTGTCTGGGTGGTCGTTGTGTTTGGAATCGGCGTGGTCGTGACGGCGCTCGTGGCGACGACGTATTCCGCAATCGCCCTGTTCCCGTCAGCGGCATCGTCGAACCTGGATCCGTCCACCCTGAGGACGGGTTCGATGGTTCTCGGGGTCGGCGTCGGCTTGCTCTGCATCCTTCAGAGCGTAGCGATCGCGGGCCTGGTCCGCGGCAGGGAGTGGGGCCGAGGCGTCGCGACGGCGGCCTGCGTGCTGTGGAGCATCACCTGCGTTGGCCTGCCGGTTGCGATCCTCGTGCTCAACGCGCTGTGGCGCGGTAGCCCGCCGAAAGCGGCGGCGCCACCCGTCTAGCCGGCGTCGCTCGTCACCCGATCAAGCGTCAAGCGCTGGGGGCTAGACTCCGGCGGTGCAGTCGACACCTGAGCCAGGCGGCGCCCCAGATCGGGACCGTCCCGCTTCGAGGTGGGTGGGATGGATCCTGGTCGTGGGCGCGCTTGGGCTCCTGGTCTGGGCGTGGTTCCTTCTCGGGTTTCGCTCGGAACCCTCGGCGACCGGCAGATCGCGTCTGGTGCTCCTGGCGTACGTGGCCTACACCGCAGTCTCCGCGCTGAGTGGTCTGGCGGCGGCCTTCGGCGTGGCGCGTGGAGCCCGTGGAAGCAGGCGATGGGCGGCCGTGGCCGCGGTCGCGATGAGCCTGACCTGCGTCGGCGCCATCGCCGGCGTGCCCGTGCTGGTCAGCGTCGTGCCCAGTCCGCGCTCGCCGAGCCCGCGCTCGCCCTCAAACTAAGCTTGTGTCCTGCACCAGAAATTCGTGGCAAATTCACGGCCCAGTCGGTCGGGGGCTTGCAGCCCTGATGCCTGCGTTAGGGGGCCCGGCGCTCCTTGTCATGCGTCTACCGACGCACTCCTCGTCGCGCCACCCCTGCCTTGGCACCGACCGCCGGCGCCGCGACTTTGCTCACTAACCTCTGGCGCAGGACACTAGTTCCGTGCCGCTCTCGAAGGATGAGGTCCGTCACGTCGCGATGCTCGCGCGAATCGGCCTCGAGCCCGGAGACGAGGAGTTCTACGCGGAACAGCTTTCCGGCATCCTCGGCCACATCGACCGGCTCCAGCAGCTGAACACGGATTCGATCCCGCCGACCGCCCAGGTCGTCGAGGTTACGAACCTGATGCGAGAGGATGTGCCGCGGCCTGGCCTCACCACGACCGAGGCGCTGGCCAACGCGCCGGCGTCGGTCGCCGGATCGTTCCGCGTGCCGTCGATCCAGGAAGAGACGTGACCCACCCGATCGGCATGACCATCAACGAGCTGCAGCACATGCTGCGCTCGCGACAGGTCTCGGCCGCTGAGGTCGTGGCCGCCCACCTGGATCGCATAGAGTCGGTCGACGGCCAGGTCAAAGCGTTCGTCCGGCTCACACCGGAGCTCGCGGCAAGGCAGGCTGCCGCGGCGGACCGGGCCTTGAAGGCCGGCGAGGCGGGACCCCTCGCCGGGATCCCGATCGCGATCAAAGACGTCCTGTGCGTCAAAGGCGTCGAGACGACGGCGGGGTCACAGATCCTTCATGGCTTCAAGCCTCCTTACACCGGCACGGCGGTGGCCCGGCTGTTCGAGGCAGGGGCTGTGATGCTCGGGGTCACCAACTGCGACGAGTTTGCGATGGGCAGTTCGACTGAGAACTCGAGCTACTTCCCGACACACAACCCGTGGGCGCTGGACAGGGTGCCGGGCGGCAGCTCGGGTGGCAGCGCCGCGGCCGTGTCCGCGGGCGAGGCGGTGATCTCCCTGGGCACCGACACGGGCGGCTCGATCCGCCAGCCGGCCGCGCTGACCGGCGTGGTGGGCATGAAGCCCACATACGGACGGGTGAGCAGGTACGGGCTCATCGCGTTCGCCTCGAGCCTCGACCAGATCGGGCCGTTCGCCCGCTGCGTCGACGACGCGGCGATCACTCTGGCGTTGATGGCGGGCCACGACCCACTGGACGCCACCTCCTCCGAGCGCTCGGGGCGCGAGGTCCTCAACAGCTACGGAGCCGAAATCAAGGGAATCCGGCTTGGAGTGCCGCGCGAGTACTACGGGGTCGAGGGAATGGAGCCTGGGGTGAAGGCAGCGATCGACGAGGCGATCAAGGCTCTGTCTCTTGCCGGCGCCGAGATCGTCGACGTGACCCTGCCGCACACCGACTACGGCCTGGCCGCGTACTACATCATCGCCCCGGCCGAGTGCTCGTCCAACCTGGCGCGTTTCGACGGCGTCAGATATGGAATGTCGGAGATCGACGCTCAAAACGTGACCGAGGGCTACCTGCGCACGCGCCGGAAGGGATTCGGGACGGAGGTGAGGCGCCGCATCATGCTCGGCACCTATGCGCTTTCGAGCGGCTACTACGACGCGTATTACCTCAAGGCGCAGAAGATCCGCACGCTGATCAAGCGCGATTTCGACGCGGCGTTCGAGCAATGCGACGCCATCATCAGCGCGACCTCGCCGACGGTCGCGTTTCCCATCGGCTCGCGAACGCAGGACCCGCTGTCCATGTATCTGTGCGACGTGCTGACGCTCGGCGGCAACCTTGCGGGGCTGCCCGGGATTAGCGTCCCGTGCGGTACCTCTCAGGGTTTGCCGGTCGGGCTCCAGGTGCTGGCTCCGCAATGGGGGGAGACGATCGCGCTCAGGGTTGCCCGCGCCTATGAGCAGGTGAGCGGGATGAAAGCGGAGGTCGCTCCGATTGCCTGAGCCGTGGCACGTGGTGATCGGGATGGAGGTGCACGTGCAGCCGCGCACTCGCTCCAAGATGTTCTGCGGCTGCGCGGTGAGCCAGCTTGGCGCGGCGCCGAACTCGAGCGTGTGCGAGATCTGCCTCGGAATGCCCGGCGTGCTTCCGGTGATCAACCGGGCGGCTGTCGAAGCTTGCCTCAAGACCGCGCTGGCGCTGCAGTGCCAGATCCCGCGACACACCAAGTTCGACCGCAAGAACTACATGTACCCCGACCTCCCGAAGGGCTACCAGATCAGTCAGTACGACCTGCCGCTCAGCGTCAGTGGCCACCTGGACCTGGACGGCCGGCGGATTCGGATTCGCCGGGTGCACCTCGAGGAGGACACAGGCAAGCTGATTCACGCCGGCGACAAGCTCCACAAGGCACGGGAGTCATACGTCGACCTCAACCGCGCAGGCGTGCCGTTGATGGAGATCGTGACGGAGCCGGATCTTCAGTCGGCCGACGAGGCGCGCCGGTACGCGGAGGAGCTTCAGACGCTGCTGCGTGGGATCGGTGTGGCGGACGCGGACATGGAAAAGGGACAGCTCAGGGCCGAGCCCAACATCTCCCTCAGGCGATCGGGCTCCGACGAGCTCGGCGTGAAGACCGAGCTGAAGAACATCAACTCGTTCCGGGCGCTGCATCGCGCGATCCTCTATGAGGTGGCGCGCCAGACCCAGGTCCTCGAGTCCGGCGGCACCGTCGTCCAGGAGACGCGCGGTTGGTCGGAGGCCGAACAGCGCACCTTCTCGCAGCGGAGCAAGGAGTTCGCGGAAGACTACCGGTACTTTCCGGAGCCGGACCTCCCGCCGATCGAACTGGACCCGGCATGGATCGAAGATCTGCGCCGCTCGCTGCCGGAGCTGCCGTCGCTGCGACGGGCCAGGCTCGAATCTCACCATGGATTGCCCGCCGCCGACGCCGAGTTCATCGCGGCCGAGAAGGACATGGCCGACCTGTTCGAAGCAACGGTGAAACTGGGGGCACCTGCCCGACCCACCGCCAACTGGGTTCGAGAGGCCGCGCCCCTCGGCTACAAGCCGACTCCAGAGAATCTCGCCGCGCTCATCAAGGAGGTCGTCGACGAGAGGATCACGCGCGACCAGGGCCGTGAGGTGCTCAAGGTCACGAGCACCCAGGGGACGCCAACTCTGCAGGTCATCGGTGACTTCAAATTCATGCAGGTCAACGACCAATCAGAACTCCAGGCCATCGTCGATGCTGTCGTAGCAACTAACCCGAAGGCGGTCGAGGACTACCGGGCGGGCAAGAAGCAGGCGATGCAAGCCCTAATGGCGGACCTTCGCAAGCGAGCGCCCCAGGCCAACCCGAAAGTCGCGTCCGAATTGTTGCTGAAGCGCCTCGGATAGCCGCGCGTGGCGCTCCCGCCGGACCTTCACGTACACACCCAGTGGTCCTACGACGCCCCTCGCGGCGACATGGAGCGCAGCTGCCGGCGCGCCATCGAGCTGGGCCTTCCTGCGATCGCCTTCACCGACCACGCGGACTTCGTGGTCGTTCAGCCGGGGCAGTACTGCGTCGACATCGTGGGTTACCTCGAGGCGGTGGCCGGGTGCCGGGCCAGATACCCGGAGCTCCGCATCCTCAGCGGGGTCGAGCTGGGCGAGCCTCACTGGTTCCCGGCTGAGACGGCGGCGGTTCTCGCCGCGGGCCCGCTCGACCGCGTGATCGGCTCGGTGCACTGCGTGCGCGCCGGCGGCGACCTGCTCGATATGAGCCAGCTCGCGACCAGGACTCCAGCCGACGTGCCCGGTGCGGTCCGGGCTTACTTCGGCGAGGTGCTGGCAATGCTGGACTCGAATCAGCCCTTCGAAGCGCTCGGCCATCTCGATTACCCCAAGCGGTACTGGCCGGCGGTCCTGTCGCCGTATCGCGAGGAGGACTTCGAGGAGGAAATCCGCGCCGTGCTTTATGCCGCCGCCCGCCGGGGCTGCGCGCTCGAGGCGAACACAACGCGCGGGGATGGGGGGACGGCGCGTTTCTGCCCTGGCCTGAAGGTTCTGCGCTGGTGGTACGAGATGGGCGGCGAGGCTGTTTCGTTCGGGAGCGACGCCCACGACCCCGACCGGATCGCAGGCGGGTTCGATCTGGCGACCCAGCTGGTCGAGGCCGCAGGATTCATGCCCGCGCCCGATCCCGTGGCGCTTTGGCACCGCTGATCCTTCGGCCCTCGGCCCCGGCGCACGGGGGCACCACCGTGGCGCGAGACGAGGGCAAGGTCTGGCTCGTCAGCTACGCACTTCCAGGCGAGGTCGTAGAGGCGGAGCCGCGCGGCCGCCAGGGTGGAGTGGCGGTGGCCTCGGCGACCAGGGTTCTCGAGCGTTCGGCGCACCGGGTCGACCCGCCATGCCCCTATTTCGGCCAGTGCGGCGGCTGCCAGCTGCAGCACGCCGACTACGCGCATCAGCTGGCGCTGAAGCGCCAGGTCGTCGAGGAGGCGTGGGCGCGCGCCGGCCTCCGGCTCCCACCGGACACCCCGGTGCTGGGCATGTCCGATCCCTGGAGGTACCGGATCCGCGGCGAGTTCGAAGCCGTGCCGGACGGGCCGGGATGGCGGTTTGGCTTCCACCGCCAGCGCTCGCACTCGGTGCTGCCGATCGACAGCTGCCTAATCCACGACCTGCGCATCGAGCGGGCGCTTCCGGCCTTCGCCAGCGCAGCTCGTGAGCTCGGCCTGACCGCGCTGCAGAACATCCTGCTCACCGTCGAACCGGCAGGTCCTGGTCTGCTTTGGCGTCTCAGGTTCCGTGGGCGCGAACCTGCCTGGCCTAAGGACGAGTTCGCCAGAAGGACGGCTGAGCTGCTTCCCGACATGGTGCTGCTAGACGACGCGATGACGCTCGATTTCTGGGGCATGACCTTTCGCGTCCGCAGCGACACATTCGTTCAGACCAACTACCAACAGATGCTCGTCCTCTACGAGACCGCTCTGGACATGCTCGGCGCCGGCTCAAGCGACCGGATCCTGGATCTCTACGCGGGGATCGGCACGATCTCGGTGGCTGCGGCGCGCTCTGCCGCAAGCGTCACCGCGATCGAGGAGAACCCGCGCGCCGTGCAGCTCGGCCGGTTGAACGCCCGAATCAACTCCGCGCGAGTGGAATTCATGCCGGGGAAGGTGGAGACGATCCTGCGCCAGGTGCGGATTGGGAGCCACGAGGCGGTGATACTCGACCCACCGCGCGCGGGCTGCGAGCCGGCCGCGCTGGCGGAGCTCATCCGGCTCGGTCCCGGACGCCTCGTCTACATCTCATGCGAGCCCTCGACCCACGCCCGGGACCTGGTAGCCCTGGTCAGGGGTGGCTATCGCGTACGCCGGGCCGCTGTCGTCGACATGTTCCCGCAGACCTACCACATAGAGTCGGTGGCTCTGCTGGAACGGGGCTCGGGCTAGGCCCGGTCGAGCCGCTGAGCGAATTTGACGACCACGAGCCGGAGCCGCCCGGGACCCAAAGATCTCACCACCATGGTCAGAATCGGTCTCAGAAGCGGCATGTCAGGCTAACGGGACGTGGGCGGGGACGGTTACGCCTGAGTTCAACCTCGGCAGCTTAAACGACCGGCCCGGGGTCACGTACGGCCGTGGACGGACGCCGCCAGCCGGCCAACGCCCTCCCGGAGGTCCAGATCGGAGCTCGCCAGGCTGATCCTGACCGCCTCTCTGGCGACCTGGCCGAACGCGGTTCCGGGTGCGACCGAAACCCCTTTCTCGCGCAGCAGCTTGAACGCGAAGTCGCGCGCGCCCAGACCGCTCGGCGCGATGTCCGCCATGCAATAGAAGGCTCCGGACGGCTCCGCGATGAAGAGCTCCGCCTCCTTCAAGATGTCGACGACGAGGTCGCGCCGGCGCCGGTAAGCGCCAACCATCTCGGTGACGCAGTCCTGCGGCCCGACCAGGGCCGCTTCGGCCGCAACCTGGGTGATCGTCGAGACACAGGAGGAGTTCGACTCCAGCACCTTGGTGGCCGTGTCGACCAGCTGGGCTGATCCGGTCATGTAGCCGATCCGCCAGCCTGTCATCGCGTAGGTCTTGGAGAAGGTGAAGACGGTAACGATCCGTGGGTCGTCAGGCGCCATGCTGGCCGGGCTCGTCCATGTTCCGTCGAGGACAACCTGGTCGTAGCACTCGTCGCTGAGGAGCCAGAGGTTGTGCCGCTGGGCCAGGTCGATCAAGGCCGCTATCGTCTGCCGCGGATACACCGCGCCGGTCGGGTTGTTGGGGCTGTTGACGATGATGACTTTGGTCTTAGGGCCGACCAGACCGGCGAGGACGTCGAGGTCGGGCTGGAAGGCATTCGCGGGCGGGCAGGAGTACGGCACTCCGCGAGCGCCCAGCCAGGACAGCATCATCAGGTAGTTGGGCCAGCCCGGGTCGGGCAGGAGCACCTCGTCGCCCGGCTCGAGCACCGACGCGAGCACCGATGCGATGGCTCCGACGCCTCCCGGTCCGATGGCGACCCGATCTGGAGCGGAATCGATCCCGTTCACCCGCGCCAGCTTCTCCACCAGCTGCTCGCGCAGCGAGGCGATTCCCTGGGTCTGCGTGTAGAAGGTCTTGTTCTCGTCGATCGCCCGCTTGCCGGCGTCCTTGATGTGCTGCGGAGTCGCGAAGTCCGGCTGGCCGACGTCGAGCCGGATGGCGCCAGGGGTGACGATGGCGAGGTTGGCGATCTCGCGGATGCCGGAGTGGTGGACCTCGGCCGGCCCTTCAGCCAGCGCCGGCAGACTCAAGCGCGCCATCGCGGCCTATTGTCCCTTCTCGGACGGCCCGCCGTTCGACGCTGCGGCAAGCGCGCGTCGCCCCGGGCGCCAGGGCCAACTAGACTACGTCCGGGGTCCGCCAACCCAGCCAAACGATGCCGCACGCCCCGAACACCTTCGTACACCTGCACAACCACACGGAGTACTCGCTGCTCGACGGAGCCAGCAGGATTCCGGCCATGGTCGCCCGCGCCGCGGAGCTGGGCATGCCTGCGCTCGCGCTGACCGACCACGGGGTCATGTACGGCGCGATTCATTTCTACAAGGCCTGCAAGGAGGCCGGGATCAAGCCGATCATCGGCTGCGAGGTCTACGTCGCGCCGAGGTCGCGCCTGCTGCGCGAAGGGCGGGTCGATCGAGAGCCAAACCATCTCACGCTGCTGGCGTCGAACATGGACGGCTACCTGAACCTGATGAAGCTGTGCTCGGCCGGGCAGATGGAGGGGATGTACTACAAGCCCAGGGTCGACAAGGAGATCCTGAGCGAGCACTCGAAAGGGTTGATCGCGCTCTCCGGTTGCCTGCAGGGCGAGGCCGCGAGCCGGATTACCGACGGCGACATGGATGGGGCGCGCGAATCCATCGCCGCCTATCGCGACATCTTCGGCGCCGACCGGTTCCTGCTGGAGGTGCAGCGCCACGGCATCGACAAGCAGGAGGTGGTCAACACTGCGCTGGCCCGGTTCGGCCAGGAGTTCGGACTTCGCCTGTGCGCGACCAACGACCTCCACTACGTGCACCGCCACGATTCAGAGGCCCATGACGTCCTGCTCTGCCTGCAGACGGGCGCCCGCTTCAACGACCCGAACCGGTGGCGCTTCTCGACCCAGGAAAATTATCTCAAGACGCCCGAGGAGATGATCGCGGCGTTCGCCGACATGCCCGAGGCGCTGGCCAGCACGCTCGAGGTGGCCGGCCTGTGCGAACTGAAGCTGCACCTCGGCGCCACGCTGCTGCCGCCTTTCGACGTTCCGGACGGGCTCACGCCGGACCAGTACCTGCGCAAGCTCGTGCTCGAGGGGGTGCAGCGCCGGTACGGCGAGCCGAGCGTCGCCGTCACCGAGCGTGCCGAAACCGAGCTCTCGGTCATCAGCCAGACCGGCTACGCGTCCTACTTCCTGATCGTCTGGGATTTCTACAACTTCGCGCGGCAGAACGCGATCGTGGTCGGCCCGGGGCGCGGCAGCGCGGCCGGCAGCCTGGTTTCGTACTGCCTCGGGATCACCAACCTCGATCCCATCGCGCACGGGCTGATCTTCGAGCGGTTTCTCAACATCGACCGCGTGTCGATGCCCGACATCGACTGCGACTTCTCGGTCGAGGGCCGTGAGAAGGTCATCCGCTACGTCTCGGAGAAATACGGTGCCGACCGCGTCGCGCAGATCATCACGTTCACGACGATGGCCTCGAAGGCGGCGATCCGGGACGTGGGCCGAGTGCTCGAGGTGCCGCTCCGCGACACCGACCGGCTGGCCAAGCTGGTTCCGGTATGGCAGGGCCGCTCCAAAACGCTCGAGGACACCCTCAAGGAGGTTCCCGAGTTTCGAGAGGCGTACGAGTCGAACGAGGAGGCCAAACGGCTCATCGACGTTGCGCGCGCGCTGGAGGGCGTTTCGAGGAACGTCAGCACGCATGCGGCGGGCGTCGTCATAGCCCCGGACCCCTTGGTGCACTACACCCCGCTGCAGTACGGCCCCGGCGGGAACAAGGCGGTTGTCACGCAGTACGACATGAAAGCGGTCGGCGACATCGGCCTGCTCAAGATCGACTTCCTGGGCCTGCAGAACCTCGACATCATCGCCACGTGTCTGCGTCTCATCAAGCAGCGCACAGGTAAGGAGATCGACCTGGAGCGGATTCCGTTCGACGACGCCAGGACGTTTGAGCTCCTGTCGGCGGGCGACACGCACGGTGTGTTCCAGCTCGAAGGCGCCGGCATGCGCCGCATGGTGATGGAC
>JBIOJB010000065.1:0-16898 GCA_044450465.1 Candidatus Dormibacterales bacterium
ATGGTGCACGCGCGCTGGCTTGAAGGGTCGGGAGCGTAGAAGAGGCCCGCGCGCGCGGCCACACGCGAGAGCTCCTGGTTGACGACGCCCGGTTCGACCAGGGCGGTCTGCGCGACGGTGTCGATCTCGATGATCCGGCGCAGGCGGGTCATCTGGAGCGCGATGCCGCCGCGGATCGTGACGGCTCCGCCCGACAGACCAGTCCCTGCGCCACGGGGAACGATCGGGATGTAGTGTTTCGCGGCCACGTTCACAATGGCCGCCACCTGCTCTGCGTTCGACGGAAGCACGATCGCATCGGGCAACGCGCCGACGATCGATCCGTCCCTCTCGAAGATCCGAAGATCGCTGGTCGAATCGACGACCGAATCGCGGCCGACAATGCCGCGGAGCTCTTGGATCGCGATGCGAGGCAGGGGCATCAGGCGACCGGCGCCTCACCATCCGGATTGTTTTCGAAGAGCTCGAAGCGGCGCGTCGTGGAGTTCGGCAGGCCGGGAGCTTCAACAGCCGAGCCTCCGCTGATGAGCAGCTCGAGCCAGCGGCGGCATTCGTCATCGGTGGGCGCGCGGTCGGTTCGCTCGAAGACGGCCTCCTGGATGCGACTGTGCCTGGAGACCTGGATGGTGAACCAGATCGAAAGCCCGTCCGGCGTCACCGCGTGGTGGGTCTCGTCGACGCGACGGTTGACTGGCAGCTTCATCGGACGCGCCTCGGCCGCCGCCTTGAGTCGCGCAGCCTCGACCGCCATGTCGTGCACCGGCTCCAGCTTAAACTCGAACCGATGAACGGCCGCAGCAGGGTGGAGGCCGCGCTCGCCATGGGCCTAGCCGACCGGCCGCCGGTCGGAGCGTGGGGGCACACCTACAAAGAGGAGTGGTCGCTGCAGGACCTGGCGGCGATCACGGTGGAGCGCGCCCGCCGGTTCGGTTGGGACTTCGTGAAGTTCCAGCCGCGGGCGAGCACGTTCGCCGAGGCCTTCGGCTCCGTTTACAAACCCGCCGGACACCGGCTCAAAGGTCCTGTGCTCGTCAGCCCGGCGGTGCCCGACCTCGAGGCGTGGCGGACGCTCGAGCTCGTCAACCGCAAGGCGTTCGACGACCAGGTGGAGGCGATTGGGATCACCGCTCGAGAGTTGGGCGCCGGCGTGCCCGTGATTCAGACCGTCTTCAGCCCGGTCACGGTCGGGGGCTACCTGGTCGGCAAGTCGCAGTCCCGAGTGCTGCGTGAGCTGCGTCAGCATCCAGAGCTGGTCGGCCCTGCCCTGGCGAAGATCGCCGACGCGCTTGTCGACTTCAGCCACCGATCCATCCAGGCCGGAGCGGCGGGGATCTTCTACGCGATCTCGGGTTACGCGGGTCGAGGGGTGATGCCGGAGGCGGCGTATCGGGAGCGGATCCTGCCTCTCGATGTGAGCGTGCTGACCCGGCTGCCCAAAGACGCCTGGTTCAACGTCGTGCACCTGTGCGGGTCCAACCTGAACTTCGGGCTCGCCCGGGACCTTCCGGCACACGCCGTCAGCTGGTCCATCCACAACCAGGGCAACCCGTCACTCGCCGAAGGTCAGGCGATTGCGGGCCGGGCGGTGATGGGTGGGCTCGGCCAGAGGAATAGCCTGCTCTACGGACCACCGACCGAGGTCGAGGCGGAGGTCCGGAGCGCCATCGAATCGACGGGCGGGCGCGGCCTATTGATCGCGCCGGGCTGCTCGGTGCCGCCGCGCGCGCGAGACGCCAACTTGGCTGCGATGGCGTCGGCCGCCGCGGGATGAGCCGCGTCGAGGGCCTGGCCGAGGTCGTGCTCTGGGTGCGCGACATGGACGCAGCGCTGCACTTCTATAGCGACCATCTCGGCCTGGAGGTGATGTCGCCGCCCGAGCTGCCCAACAAGTTCCTGAAAGTGACCGATCCGGGCGGGGGTGTGCCGGAGATGATCGTCCTGGTCCCACACCCGGACAGGTCGCACGAGTTTCCGCGCGAGAAGGCCAACCGCGTCCTGCATCACATGGCGTTTCGCTTGAGCGCGCAGGGCTACGACGAGCTGGAGGCTGCCTTCAACGCCGTCGGCATCGAGGTTCGCTCGGGCGTGCACCCGGTCCTGAAGGGAGTGCGGACCTTCTACGTGAACGACCCGGACGGCAACGAGTGCGAGTTCATAGCGCCGTGATCCCGGCACCGTCCGATGAAGCCCTTCTTCGGCTGGCCAGGATCGCGGGTCACGCGAGAGGACTCCTGGCGGCGGAGCAACCTCACGCCAAGAATCCGGTCGGCCTGGCGAACCTCCAGAACGAAAGGCGGCGAGCGGTGGAGGCGATCTGGGTACTGCTGGCGGATGCCGAGGTGCGTGCCTACCTGGAGGAGCTCGAGCAGCTCGGCCTGCTCGAGGTCAAGCGCTGATGTCGCGCGACCCCATCTGAAGCGACCACCAATGAGGCGGTACGTCAACCTCCTCACACTGGTGATCCTCGCCTTTGGAACCGTCACCGCGGCGAGTTGCGATCGCTCCACGACGCCGAATCCGAAGCCACCGAGCGTCTTGGTCGTGTTCACGACGTGGGTTCCCGACGCGAATGTGGCCAACGGCCCAGAACCCGGCTACAAACCAGCGCTTTCCGGGCTGTCGGGGCGTGACATTCTCACTGCTACCCCCGCCATCGACGCAAGTGGTACCTCGTGGGTCGTCGACTTTACTTTCACGCACCGAGGCGCGGACCTTTTCGCCACACTCACGCGAGACAACGTGGCGGCATGCCCCGGTGACTCCGCGACGTCGGCAGCGGCCAGCTGCCCGCAGCGCCATCTATCCGTGTGGCTCGACCTGACGCAAGCGGACATCGACCAGTGGGAGGATCCGGCGTTTGTCGATACGGTTTCCCAGCCGTATGAGCTGGGCTGCCTCACGGCGCCGTCAACTGCACCGTCTTGCGCAAAGTTCGTGTCCGATCCCCTCACCCTGCAAGAGATCGACGGCGGCCAGGTCCAGATCTTCGCCGGAGTGACCCAACAGGGCGCCGGCGCTTTGGCGGTCGCGATCAGCGCACTGATGCGGTCGTGAGTTTTTCGGCAGACGGTCGGATCACCCGGCCTAGACTCTTGAGTTCGAGCACGGGCCCGTAGCTCAGTCTGGTTAGAGCGGCCGACTCATAATCGGCTGGTCGATGGTTCGAATCCATCCGGGCCCACCTAATTTCGATCTCAGACCTGAGCGTGACGCTGTAACAAAACTGCCACCGCGCAGTGCGATGGCAGCAACGCGGCAGCAGTAGGAGGTTCAGCGGGCGAAGATCGCGTCCATTCGCGCGGCGGCGTCATCGAAGAGCTCCGGCAGCACGTGGGAGTAGAGATCCATCGTCACCTGCCACTGCGAGTGCCCGAGGATGCCCTGCAAAGTCTTGGGCGCGATGCCCTGGGCGAGCATCAGGCTCGCAGCCCCGTGGCGCAGGTCGTGGAAGCGACGGTCGCTCAGCTTGGCTCGCTTCAATAGCGCCTTGTAGCTCCGGACGACGTTTCGCGCGTCGAGCGGCGAGCCGTTTGCTGCAGAAAAGACGAACCCGACGGCCGCCTTTCCGCCAGAAACCGCTCTCTGGCGATGGTCACGAAGCGCAGCGGCGATCGAGGCTGGCATCCGGATGTCGCGCCGGCTCTTCTTGGTCTTTGTAGGCGACAGGACCAGCTTTCCTTTAGTCCGGAGCAGCTGCTGACGGACGTGGAGCACGCCGGCCTCAAGGTCGACGTCGTCCCACTGCAGACCCAGCGCTTCGCCCTGACGCAGGCCGAGTGACAGCGCCACCGAGTACAGGGCCTCGAGGCGATCGCCGCGAGCAGCTGCCAGCAGCTGAGCCGCCTCCGCGCGTGTGAACGGTTTGACCTCTTCGCGCTCTACCGTCGGTCCATCGACCAGGTCGGCGACGTTGCGCGCGACGATGCCCCACTTCACCGCGCGCCCGAGTGCTGCCCGCAGCACGGCATACATGTACTGCACGGTGCGCGGCGACAACCCTGGGTCCTGGAGCTTGGCGTTGATGAAGGCCTGCACCTGCGCCGGCGTAAGCCGATCGACGCGGACTCGGCCGAGGCCTGGGACCAGGTGCACGCGCACCAGCTGCTCATAACCTCGGTACGTGCCTGGTCGTCGCTGCGGCTTCACGACCTGGTCGAGCCACGTGGCCAGGTAGGTGCCGAGGGTCTGGCTTTTGGCCATGACGAGCTCGCCGTTTTCTTTCGCGACCTTCGCCGCGGCGAGCAGCTGGTCGGCTTCGCTCTTCGTGGCAGCGTGATAAATCTTCCGCCGGCCGTTCTGGCTGACGGACGCGTACCAGCCCGGGCGCCCCTTGCGCTGGTAGAGCGTGCCGGCTCCGTTGCCTCGTGTTCGCTTGCTCATTGCTGAACCTCCTTAACTTTCCGTTCGTAAGCTGCTTTGGCTCGACAGTTGTCGCTGCAGTACTTCGCATCCCGCCGTCGCTTCGGTTCGAACTCTGTGTGGCAGTACTCGCACACCCTCACCGGGCCGGCCACACCGACCAGGTCGATGAGCAGTAGCAGGTAAAGTGCCGCGAGCCTGGTGCGCGGCACGTAGCGGATGTCTCGGTGCTTCCGGACGCCTACCGCAAGGTGGCCGTCGAGGTGTTCGACGATTGCTTCCTCGAGCCCGGTACGCAAGCGATTGACCAGCGGTTCATTCGTCGCGACGTTGAAAGGACGCGACAGTTCGGAACCACCGTAATGCAGCACGAAGACGCCGGGCGCCACCTTGCGAAGGGCCCGGCTTAGGGCGCTGTGGTCATCGTCGCGGCTCGAGTCGCTCAACGTCACGACCTCAGACACCATGCGATAGAGGTCAGCGATCTGACGACACTCGTCCCACCACAACGCCGGCGTCTCGCCGAGTTCCGTTAGCGGTCCAAATGCGTTCGCGTGGCGCAAAGCCGCGGCGAGGAACTGCTGGTCGTTGAAGTGCTCTGCCATTGAGCGAACGCGCTCGAGCTGCACGAAGTCACGCAGCGCTCGGTGGCGAGACGCGATCGGATAAGAGACGATGCGAATGCCCTCCGGCGCGCTGAGGTGCTTCGCGCCCATCACAGGGCGCCGGAGCGCAGGGTCCCTGGATTGCGAAGTCCCAGGAGCCCACTCGAGGCTGCTCCCGGCGGCAGGAGACCACCAGTAGCCCGAAACATAGCCTCGATCCTCCGTATTTTCGCTTTTTCTCACGTTTAGGAGATTGTCAGGTCTGCGGCCACCGTTGTCAACTACACGTTCGTGGAGTCCGTGTCAGGTGCTGATCTGAAAGCACACAGGCTCGAATCGGGAGTCGGTGCGAGCGAGTTGGCCGTGGCATATGGCTGCTCGCGGCAATGGATCCATGCACTCGAGCTACGCGCGAAAGTGATCAAGGAGTCAGCGCAGCGCTACCTCGAGGCGGTGGCTGAATGCGTCGCCCGCCGCAAGCAGGAGCGAATCGCAGAGGCGCACGCACAGCTGATGGACGCGCTGGTCGCAAGCCAGGTTGCGGAGGCGGTGTCCGTTGGCTGAGCCATTGGCCGTCGGGGTTGCCGGCGCTGCAGAGCTGCTCGGTGTCTCGCCCGGGCTGATTCGAAAGCTGACTCTCGACGGCGAGATTCCTTTCGTAAAGCTGGGACGACCGGGCGGATCCGCCCGGGTCGTCTATCCGGTGGCCGACCTCGAGCGCTGGCTTCGGGAGCGTACCCAGCAGCCCGGGTCGATCGCTCTGCGCCTTCTCGACGACAAGGGAGGCGGGGGATAGAGCGGATGTCTTCTCAACGTCGCAGCCTACGTCCCACCCTTGATCAACTCAGAGCCGACGACGCAGAAGAACGCAACGTCCGAGCGCTGCGCAGGCGCCGGCCGCGCCGAGTCAGCGTGCTCGAGCGGGACCTGAAAATGATCGCCGACCTCGACCTCTTCGAGGCCTCGACGAATCGCACGACCCACAACCGCATTGTGCAGGTCTTTCGACAGCTCGGCCTCGACTACTGGCAGGCGTGGGGTGGACTGCACATGATCCTCGACCATCCCTGGGTCTTCTCCGACCAAGAACTGACCGCCCTGGTCTGGCTCGGGAAGCATGCCCTCGCAATGAAGGCTGCCACTCGTTATCCGGCTGACGAGAGGGTCACGTGAGTGGCGATGCCTGGATCTGTCGCATCCCTCGCTGCGCGCTCGAAGCCCTCGCAGCTGAGCATTCACTCGGCCGGCGCCCACAGGTTCTACTCGCGCTTCTCGCTGCCCTCTATGGCACCCGAGACGGCGGTACGGCGCCAGTGAGCATCACGCACCTCGCGGCGAAGACCTGCCTGCCAGCGCGAACGGTGCGAGTCGTGCTCAACGACTTGAAGGCGGCCGGCGTGCTCATCGAGGTTGAGGCGTCGCGCGGCAAGACGAGGAAGCTCCGTCTCCAACCCCGCACGGAATCCGTGCACGGTGCACCCAGCACGCAATCCGTGCGGACCCCCGAACCCGAATCGGTGCAGGGTCCCCGCCAAATGCGTGCAGGGTCGGCGCCAAAAGCGCGCGCGGTACCCCGCACGGAATCCGTGCAGGCAACTAATGAAGAAGAATTTTCTGAGGAACTCTTTAAGAAGGGGCCCGGTCCTAACGGACAAAACGGTCACGCCCCGGCGCCAAGCGACGAGCAGCGAGCCCACATCGCCGCCCAGGCGAAGGCACTGGCTAGACGCCTCTCGATGGGCCGCCCACCGCAACCCGCATACGAGCAGCAGCCTGAGCGCGACCCAGACGAGGTCGACCCGGATGACGTGAGTCTGCTGGCAAGCGAGGCCTCGAAGTGAGCGCCCAGGGACGGCTGGCGGTCTTCTTGCCTGGCATGTTCGGGCATCTTCGGAGCGGTTGCCGGCGTGCTGCTGCCAGCGTTGCTGCCAAGTCGCGCTCATCGCCGCTGAATCGAAGTCGAATCGAGCGCTTTGACCCGCCGATTCAGTATCGTCCGCTGAACTCGCAGCGCGAAGATCTGGCTGAATTCCCTTTGCCTGCTCGAGTGCGCGCCTTTGGTCCCTTTTCTCCCACGTGCGCGGGCGGGAGGACGTGATGGCCCAGTCTGCCGGTGCGCCTGCGGTAGCGACCAAAGATCGCGGGAAGACCACGTTGTCGCTTGCAGCACGAGAACAGAGGGCTCTGGCGCCGAGGCGGCACGGATTATTCGCGAAGTCTGCGAGCGAGACCCGGATTCGGGCTTACAGGGCTGGTCGGTTGATAAGGCGGCTTGAGTTGGTGCTCGAATCGCAAGGTCGGCCGCTGACCGAGGAGCAGATCCCGGCGGCGCGTTCGTGGGCGGAACTCGGCGTCGTGGCCGACCAGGTCTTCGCGGCCCTGCAGGTGAGCTTCAAGAAGGGCGAGACGCCCTCGCCGAGGCTGCTGGACGCCTGGCGAGGGATGCAGCGCGACCGGTTGCAGCATGCGACGGCACTGGGCTTGACCCCGATGGCCAAGGCGGAGCTGGCCACGTCGATGACGGACCTGCAGAGAGCCATGGAGGTCCGGGCGGCGCAAGAGCGGCTCAGGGCGAGAGAGCCGCGATGAACGACACCCAGATGACCCGGCAGCGCGACATCTCACGCGTCCTCACCGCGGTCCAGCTCATGCTGGCGTGGGGTCTATTCCCCGAGGACATCCTTGCCCGGCTCGAGGCGGTCTTGGTCGATGTCGACCTCAGCGCGCTCGCGGGCGTACTGCCAGCTGGATCCGTCGGCGGGGAAGTTTCCGGCAGAAACCGAGGACCGAAGACGTGAGCCCCGAGCGAGGCACGCTCAAGTACGCGGTGAGCGGGCCCATCATCACTTCGCACGCATTGCAGCGGTGGGTTGAACGAGTCGTGCCGGGCGCAAGCGAAGGCCAGGCCGAAACCCAGCTCCTGAACTTCCTCGAGCTCGGCGAGGATCTAAAAGAAGTACCCAACTGGATCCGGGGATCCCTGTTTCTGGGCGACCAATACATCGTCTGCGCGGCGTGGCCAGGCGTGGTGCTCCGTGTCCACGACCGCGACCATCGTCCGGTGGTCCTCACCGTCCTGGTGAAGCCGTGAACACACATGTCGCATACCGCGCTGGCCTTGTCTTGGGCGCGCCGGTGAACATCGTCCGCCGGCGGACGTGGCTCGCGGTCGTGGAGCAGGAAATTGGGAGCGATCGCTTCCTGGTCCGGGACCTGCGCACGTGGGGAGGACGCGACTGGCCGGCGATCGCGACCGACATCAGTCGCGTGCTCGTCGACGCCTTGACCTACGCCGACGTTCCCCGCCTGGTCGTGGACCTCCGGGCCGGCGAGCCAGCACTCATCCCATTTCACACGCTGCGCCGCGAAGGCTTCATCCCGAAACTGGTCGCGCTGCCAGAAAAGGCGCGCCGGGTCGACCTGGTGGCTGAGGTGATCGAGCGCGCAGCTGCAGGCCTGGTCGAGGTCGAAGACGGCACGGTGCCTGAGGATCCACTTGCGCTGCGTGCAATCGGGCTCGCCGTTCACGACCGCCCGCGCAGCACGTACTTCCGGCACTCCAATCGCCTCTCGGTGGAGCAGTTGACCCGCGAAACGTTCAGGCGCCAGGAGGCGCCGAGGTAGCGATGGACGTGATGTTCCGGCCCATCCTCATCGGTGACGCAAGGCCCGTGCTCAAGTCACTGGCGGTCGCTGTCGATGAGGACCCGCTGGACATCGACGAGGAGCAGGTGCTCGCGGCCGACGTCGTCAGCCGGGTGCGCAAGTCACTGGACGAGTCGACCATGACCGAGGCCTCCGCCCCGACGATCGACGTCCGGATCTACATCGGCGCCGATGGCTCGCTCCACACCGATGACAGCCAATTTGTGGACTTCGTCGCCGTTCTCGATGAGCTCGTCAACGCCGTGGCGGTCACGCGCATCGCAGCTTTGATCAACAAGATTCGGAACAAGGAGATCTAACGATGGCACTCACAATCAGCCAGAGCGGCGGCTTCACCCTCAAGACCGATGGCCTCGGGCGCGTCCGAGGCGGCAGCGGCGGACATGTCGTTTTCAGCGCCAGCGGTGGCACGGCTCCGTACACATTCGCGCTCGTGGCCGGCGCCCTACCGCCCGGCTGCTCGCTCACGACGGACGGGGTCATACGGTCGGTAGGCACGGCGCGCGGCGCGGCGCTGGTCAGGATCCGCGCGGTCGATTCCGCGACCCCGCCCGCCTTCGTCGACAGCGACCAGACGGTGACGATCTCATGATCGAGCAGCTTCCCGAAGTTTTCGCCGAGCTCGAGCGCCTGAACGCCCTGCCCGCCCACCTCGTTCCGGATCGCCTTCGTGCGGCCGTCCTCGATACTGCGGCCGCGGCTGCAGCACATCGGCAGCACGCCGAGAAAGTCGCGGAGGCCAGCGCGGCAGCGACCTCGGCCGGCCAGGCGGGTGATCTCGCCGCGGCTGAGCTGGCAGCATCCACACTGAACGGCTTGGCGCTTGTCGGTCGGTACGTTCCACACGCTCATGTCGACCCCGGCGCCGTCGCCGAAGCGCTCGACGGAGCTCGCGAGGCCGTGCGGGTGGCCCGAGGGGATATCCCGCCCGTCTTGGCTGTCGAGTACGCGCTCGAGCTCGCCGCCTGGCACAGCCTCGGCGGGCTGCCGGCGAATATCACCGGCGGCGTTCCGGAGTCGCTTGGATCCGACCTGACTGCCCGGGCTCACGCCGAGCAGATCAGCGCGGAGCAGAAGAGCCTGGCCGCCGGCATCGCAACATGGAACCGCGGACAGGGCGAGGTGCTCACGCTCCTCGGCACAGCCGCGAGTTTCATCCAGCAGTGCCGCGAGCTCGCTCAGAGAACTGCGGCCGTCAACGCGATCCTGCGGCAGGCAAACACAGACAGGCGAGCAGCAGGCCTCAGCTGGAGGGCACCCGACAGTTACTCATCACCAGCATGCGCAGCACTCAAAGAATTTCGCGCCGCTGAGTCGGCGCTGGAGGTAGCGACGACACCATGAGCGATTTTGCCTTGAGTCCTCTCGAACGGCGGAACGGTCTGAGCCCGGAGCGAATGCGTCAGCGGGCGGCTGCGAACGCCTCGCTGATCATTCAGGCGCGGCGGCTCGGCGCCACCTCGGTCGTCAGGAAGGCCGTCGCGGGCGGCCAGCGTTTGATGATCTATGACGCGCGGCTCAACCTGCTGGGCAGCATCGACATCACCTCGATGAGCACGGCTCTGGTTTCCGAAATCGAGCGTGCCTGCGTGGCGAGCCCAGGCGTGTACCAGCGTCAGGCCGTTGAGAACCCGCGGCCTGTCCGGAAGGCCTCTAAGAAGGCGCCCGTGCTCGACCTCTACGACAAGGCCGGGAGCTACGTCGCTTACGCAGATCCGGGCGATGTGCGAACAGTCGCGAAGGCGGGCGACATTGCGGAGTACTTCTCTAGCGGCGGCGAGGCCGTCTTTGTGAATCCCAAGGACATCATCGAGCTCGCCACCGCCAAGCCCACGGCGCGTCGGCCGCCGTCCCGGCCCGCCGCGCCTGTGGCCAGTGCCGAACCCTCGCCAGAGGCGGTTCAAAAGGCGGTGAATGTGCTCCAGGCCCGCGGTGCGTCATCGGAGCAACTTCGTCATGCGCTTGGGGTTCTGAAGCGGTGGTCTGGCGCTGGGCCAGCGACTCGAGGACTGATGGCTCGAGCAGCGGCGAGCTTAGGCCCGGTCAGCAAGGCCATCACGCCAGCGCCCCGTCCATCCGCGAGCTCGGGCGCCTCGGTCACCGTCGACGGTCGGAGAATCCAGCCGCAGCGTCGCGCCGATGGCACTCTGGTCTTTCGCACGTGACGAAATCTTTCCCGCAGAAATCACTGCAGGCCAAGGCCCTAAAGCGAGGCCTGGCGCTCGGTCGCGCAATTGCCCGCATGTCCGACGCTGCGAACAGCGGGAAGGCCTCCGAGGCGCGGCCGTCGACTGAAGCAATGGTGCGGGCGGCTGTCGAGCTCGGCCGCTCGTTTCCGAGAAAAAGCGCTGAACATCGCGAGCTCGCCACACTTGCTGCCGCCGGCCGCGAGATGCTGGCGGCCCTCGGCGTCGACGACGCACGCCTCACCGCCGCCGGCGCTCAGGTGGTCGAGTCCTTCAGGCGAGTGATGCCACTTCTCGGAGGTGCCTGATGCTCCCGCCTTTGGTCGGGGTGCTGACGGGTAATGTGGCGGGATTTGTTGCGGCGATGGGTGAGGCGAGAGCCTCTGCAGCGTCGACCTCGAGCTCGAGCTCGGCCGCGCTGGGCGGCATGACAGCTCTCGGAAAGGCGGCGTTCCTCGGTCTCGCCGGCGCCGCAGTCGTCGGGGGTATCGCAGCGGTGAAGATGGCCGGCGACTTCCAAGCCTCCATGACCCAGCTGGTCACTGGCGCCGGTGAGACCAAGGCAAACATCGGCCTGGTCTCGAAGGGCATCCTCGACATGGCTGCGGAGGTCGGCACATCCGCTCAGGACCTCGCGAGTGGCATGTACAGCATCGAGTCGTCCGGCTACCGCGGCGCCGGAGCGCTCAACGTTCTGAAGACCGCAGCTGAAGGTGCGAAGGTCGGCCACGCGGACCTCGCGACTGTGTCCAACGCGCTGACCGCAGCGATGAAGGACTACCAGCTGCCGGCCGGGGCTGCCGTCAAGGTGACGAACACCCTGATCGCCGCGGTCGGTGCCGGCAACATGCACATGCAGGACCTCGCTGGCGCCATGGGAACCGTGGGGCCCGCGGCAGCCACCGCGAAGGTCAGCCTCGCCGAGGTGACTGCGGCGATCGCCACCATGACCGTGCAGGGCACTCCGGCGGCTGACGCTGCCACGTACCTGCGCCAGACCATCCTGCAGATGGAGAACCCGTCTGCGAAGGCCCAGAAGGCCCTGCGCGACGTCGGCCTCTCCGGCCGGCAGCTGGCTGAGGACCTCGGCAAGAAGGGCCTGGCGGCGACGCTTGCTGAGGCCACAGAGGCAATCGGAAAGAAGTTTCCGGCCGGATCCTCGGAGTACATCTCTCACCTGGCCGACATGGTCGGCGGCACCAAGTCCATGCAGGCGGCGCTCGAACTGACGGGCGGCAACATGGCCACCTTCCGAGGCAACATCAAGACCGTTGCGGGCGCTGCCGCGCAAGGTGGCGACTCGGTTGCCGGCTGGGCGGACACTCAGAAGGACTTCAACTTCCAGGTGGAGCAGGCGAAGGCATGGGTCGGTGCGCTTGGGATCCAAGTCGGCCTGGTCCTGATCCCATTCCTTCAGAAGGGGATCCAGATCGGCGGGCAGTTCGTCGGCTTCTTGAAGTCCCATACCGAGATGGCCAAGATGCTCGGCGCAGCAATCGCTGGGCCGTTGGTGTTCGCGATCGGCGCCTACACGGTGGGCATGATCCAGGCGGCGATCGCGTCCATACCTATGGTCGTCGCGTTCATTGCGTTGAACGCACCGATCATCGCCATCATCGCGGCGATCGCACTTCTGTCAGCTGGTGTGGTCTACGCCTATGACCACTGGGGCTGGTTCCGTGGCGCGGTCAACGCCGCCGGCACCGACCTCAAGGCCTTCATCGGCTGGCTGGGTTCGGTGGTGCCGCCGATCTGGAACGCCTTCACCTCGGACGTCAGCAATGCCTGGAACGGGCTCAAGGCCTTCGGTACCTGGGTCTCCAACACCTTCGGACCGATCCTCAATGCGATGGGGGGCGGCTTGCAGGCTGCAGGTGGATTCCTGAACGCGATCAACCCGTGGGCCAAGCACTCGCCCTCGCTGGTGGAGAACGTCCTGTCGGGAACGACGGCGATCGCCGGGCACTACCAGACGATGGCCCGCTCCGTGCAGGGCAGCATGGGCTCGGTTGGTCAGTCGCCGGCGACCACAGGGGGAGCGCTCGCGTCATTGGCTGGCGCGGCCGCAGGCGCAACTGCGTCGCCGGCGTCGGGCTCGCCGATCTCCCTCTCGCGCAACTACCAGCTGCAGCAGCTGGTCCAGCTACTCACCGACATCCGAGCGAGCCAGATGCGCATGGAACGGGTGGGCTCTATCCACTCGATATGGACATGAGCCACCGTTTGCCCAACCTGCTGGCCCTCCGCCACACGCAAGCGCTAAAGCAGGCTGCTGAGGCGACCAACCGCACGGCCGGGATGGGTGCCGGCTACGGGCAGCAGGTTCACGCACAGCTAGGCGCGAGCGGAGGTTCGGGTAACTTCAGCGCTCTGGCTTACGCCATCGTGCCCGGCACCTCAGTCGCGATACTCGTGGGTCATCCTTGCAGCCTGCGCCTCGAAGCCATCCTCGTTGCGAAGATCACGGCTGGCGCAAATAACGGCAAGGTGAGACTCAACGCCGGCACCCTAGGGACGACGGGCGATGCGCTCTATGGCGCGCCCTATTTTGTGACCGCGTCGATCTTCTTCGATTTGCCCTGGGTTCAGCCGGGGTACTACACGTGCGAGGTCGACGCTGCGGTCGACAATGTGGCCACCACCCTCAACCTCGCCGCGAGTCTGGTTATCAGCCAGTGGCTCGCATGATTGACCGAGCTGCGCTTGAGCTGATTGTGCGCGATGACCTCGACCAATGGCTGAAGGCGAACGGGTATCTGGCCGGGCGGCTGTTCCATCCTGGCGGACGTCTGTTTCCACCGGGCTGGGACCACGATGTCCTGGTCACTCACTACGTCGACGAGCTTGCCGCGGGCACCATGCATTTGGTTGGCGGACATCTCCAGTTGGTCAGCGCTGGTCAGTCAGCCGGCAATGGAGTCGACGACCCCTTCCGAGGATGGAGCACCGGCCATGCGCCGTCCAGCTGGACTTGGAGCCCGGTCGCGCCACTTCATCCCGACAGTCAGGCTGCCGGCCCACAGGGCGATCCACAGGGCTGAGGACGCCAGCAGGCTCCAGCTGGTGACCGGGTGGAACAGAACGAGCCGGTTGTCCTCGAGCCACGGCAGCACGGCGGGCAGCGAGCGACCGTCGAGCCAGTAATACAGGACATCCTCGAGCCCGCTGAAAGCCAGCGCGTAGAACGCGGCCGCGTACCACAGGGCCCAGGCGCCGGCGTCCCAGAGCAGCACCACGCCGAGCCCGATCATGCCGAGCAGCACAGCCTGACGTCCCGTCTGGTACTGCGCGTCGAAGCGATAGAACTCGTGGCCGTTGGACTCGAAGATGCGCTGCCACAGCAGGATGTCGCTGAGCGCGTAGAAGAGAAGCCCAACGGCCAGAGCGACCACCACCCTGCGTCTCATGGCTGAGGACGCACCGGTGGCCGCTCGTCGGCCTGCCAGGCGGCCGAGTCCTCGATGATCCAGGTCGCGTCCGGTGGCCCTTCGAAACCGTGCGACTCCATGAACTCCCGAAATGTTGGCTTCTCGTCGCGCACAAGAGGATGACCATCGCGGAAAGGATGCAGTCGGCCCGCAAGCTCGGCCTCCCACAGGCGCTTGTAATTCAGGACAGCCGGGCCGCGCGCGATCGCTTCCTCAGCGGTAAGCAGACGAGGCAATCGATTTCGCTGCGGCACAAGACCGCGAGGCCGTCTCATGAGGCCTTCCTGATCTGGACGTCAAGGGCGTCGACCGCATCCCGCCGCCGCTCGAGGCCGACCTCCGCGTAGGCCATGACTGTCTCAAGCCCGTGATGGCCCAGGTGCTTGGCGATCACGATGCCCTCGACGTGATTCCGCAGCATTGACGTGCCGCATGAATGGCGGATCCGATGGCTCGAGAACCGCCCGATTTCCAGTGCCTTGGCCAGCTGGTACCAGCACGCATCGGCCCGGTTCTTGGTCAGGCGGGTGATCGGGCGAGATCCGCTCGACCCGTGGGCGCACCGCCACTGGCCAGGGTGCCCGACGAACAGGGCTGGATTGTCGTCGAGGCGCGCCCCGAGGTAGTCGTTGACGGCCGCCACCGCCAGGTCGCTGAACAGCAACGTGTGGGTCCGGCCGCCCTTCTGGATCACATCAGCACTGCGGTCCCGGATTGAGTCGCGATCCATCGAGAGGGCGGCGCTGATGCGCGAACCCGACGAGAACAGGACCCAGAAGAGTGCGCGGGTGCGCAGCTGGATTATGTCCCTGCGATCAGGTTCGGCGAGCGCGCTTTGGAGGACCTCGAGGTCAGCCCGGGGTATCGGCCGAGGCCTCGACGCCGGCACGCGCGGGCTGTCGACTCGCAGGAACAGGGCGTTGTTCGACATCTCGAGCTCCTGGTTGGCGCACCACCTCAGCAGGCCTCGGACCGCCGCCGCGGCGAGCTGCTGAGTCTTCAGCGACTTCCGGGTCGCGACGTCGTCCTGCCATTGTTCGATGTGAGACCGTTGCAACTCGGCTAGGCTCGCGACGCCAGCTGAGCCCATCCATGTGGCGAAGTCTTGGAGCTCGAAGCGATAGGCCGTAAGCGTGTCCGGTCGCCGGCCGCGCCGGGTCAGGTAGCGAAAGTAGCCGGCCTCGAGCTCCTGGAGCCACGCCGGCATCGGTCCCCGGTCATAGGTGCGAGGCCTGCCCGGTCGGCCGCTCATGGCCGCACCTGCGTCTTCGCGTACCGGATAAATGCCTCGACGCGGTCGACGTCGTCATCACGATCGATGATTTCGCAGACTGCCTGGTTGAGTTCCATGCGTTTCTGGATGACGAACTCGAGGTAGTCAATCGCCGCCTGGTCGCCCTCTCCAACGCGAAGCCGCTCGAGCGAGTGCAGAGCGCCACAGGTCGGGCGCCGCTCGGGCCCGACCAGAAGGTTGCGGGCCATGCACTCGAGGTCGTACTTCAACGATGTGCGGTCGTCGCATCCTGGATACCGAGCAGCCATGAGGCGGTCGATCGCTGGCCATGCCCTATCGATCATCTCGAGCAGATAGCGGAGCGGTGCCTCCAACTTAAGAACCTGCTCGACGTCGGCGAGGTCGACCTTCTGAACGGTTGCGTTTGCCATCTCTCTCCCTCCTAGTTTCCCGCTGAAACTCGGCCGCCTCGAGCGGCCGGCTGGCCCGCACGATACCAGTTCTGGCGATGAATGGCGAAGATCGGCTAATATTGGCGCTACATGGCGATAGCATCCGCAGCGATCTTGCCGACCTGGAGAAGCCTCGACGACGCAGCTGAGCAGACCGGGATTGGCCGGCGCACGCTGACGCGCTGGGTCTCCGATGGAAAGCTGCGTGCCTACACGCGCGCCGGCGATCGCAAGCGCTATGTCGACCTCGACGACATCCGGAAGCTCCAAGAGTTGATACCGGTTGACGGCGTCTGGGTTGCTCGAGTGACCGTGAAGCTGGCGCGATACCCCACCCGAGAGAAGCAAGAGGCAATGCAACGTATGATCTCGGACTCTCGCACCGAAATTCCGAGATACATCAAGCCCGTAATTGAGTGGGATCGGTCCAACTCGGAAGTTCATGTGACGCTGGCTTCGGTCACTACGGATCCCGCCCGAATCGGCACGATCGTGAGTCGGCACCTTCAGGCGTCAGCAATTCAGACCATGTTTGACTCAGCGTCGAGAATGACCATTTCCGCTTTGGTGGCGCTCGCCGATTGGAAGTAGAACGGTTGACTCCGATTGCCTCCGCGAAGCGACGCCTGGTTGAGTACGCAACCACCATCCGCTGCTTGGCAGCAACGCTGGCAGCAGTAGGCATCGCGGAGGGTAGTTCTACGTAGCTCCGCATGGCGTTGCGTGAATACGAATTCCGGTGGTCGAGTTCGTATGCCGGGTACTCATAATCGGCTGGTCGATGGTTCGAATCCATCCGGGCCCACTCCCCCAGCCACGAGGGAGATAGCCGTGCATATTCCTCACTGAGGGCCGGCCCCATCTGCCAGGGTCGTTTGCCTCTGCATCGCAGGTGGCTTGAGGGTGAGAGTGGGGGCGAGGGAGTTTGGAGACATGCTTGTGCAGGGCGACATCCTTATCAACAGGCC
>JBIOJB010000066.1:0-16738 GCA_044450465.1 Candidatus Dormibacterales bacterium
CTGCGAAGCGGCCCCGGGGGACCTACCCCCATCGCCAACGCAGCATCACTTCCGGTTGCCCTATCTACATCGGATCAACCCTCCATGTTCGTGGCGCAACTTTTGCCGTCCTACGACATGCAGCGCGAGGCGCCCGCGCCCCTCCCTGGGGTGACCGCGCTGCACCCGCAGCCGCTCCAGCCGGTTGAGGTCGGCCCTGGGACGATACCGACCCCCGAGGCGCTTCCCAGCCACGCCCTTCTCCAGGTGCCCTTCACGACCCAGGCGCCGCTGAACAACTGGGCCCAGCACCAGGAGAGCTGCGAGGCAGCGAACCTGACGATGCTGGTCGCCTACTGGAAGCACGACACGTCGGTGGTGATCGAGCCTCACGCCGCCGACGCGGCGATCCGGCAGATTGATGCGTGGAAGGCGCAGCCCGACTTGAACGACGTCTTGATGGGCGAGCTTGCGCAGCAGCACTTCGGCTACAGCTACCGGCTCGTGCCCAACGACCCGAAGGTCATCGCGGAGCAGCTGGCAGCCGGCCGGCCGCTTCTCGCCGAGGTGCGCACGCACGGGCTCGGCAATGCGCACTACCCCGGGTACAGCTCGCATTACGAGCAGACCGTGTGGTCGGTGCCGCACTTCGTTCTGATCATCGGCTACGACAACACCGGGGTCTGGCTCAACGACTCCGGGATCTCGTGGGGCCGCGGCTACCACATCAGCTACAGCTGGCGCACGCGATCGACGACCTCGACCAGCATCACCCTGCCCTCAACGAGGGCCAGGTCCTGCTGCTGATCGCGCCCGAGACACCAGTCGCGGTGAAGCCGGGAAACGTCTAGCTAAGGCGCGGAGGTTTTGGGCAACGCTCTGAGTAGCGTGGCCGAAGCGGGCGTTGTCCTGACGTAGCGCTACCGCGCGGCCTCAGGCCGTGCTTAATCGAGCGCTCGGAGGAGGAGCGCGAAGGGTGGTTCCCAGAGCAGCGGCACCTGGCGGCCGGCAGGCACTTTGGAGTCGCCCGGCAGGATGGCTGAGGGCGAAGGGGGCCTGGATCGAGGCAGCGGTCGGAGTCCTCTTCATCTCCATGACGCTCTACATCCTGTGGGCGGTCAGGGACCTGCCGGATCCGAGCCAGGACGTGCTCGCCGCGGGTGACGTCGTCGTGCTCGACCGGAACGGCAAGCTGATCGAGGACTGGAGTCCCGCGGGGCACTACCACGTCAATCTCGCCCTCCAGGACATGGGGCCGTACGCACCGAAAGCGGTGATGGCGGCGGAGGACCGCAACTTCTACAACCACGGGGCCATAGATCCGGTTTCCACGGCCCGCGCCCTGTGGATCGACGTGACGCAGGCCGGCCTCAACGAGGGTGGAAGCACCATCACGCAGCAGCTGGTCAAGATCCAGCTCCTCACGCGGCAGAAATCCCTGACCAGAAAGGTCCAGGAGCTGATCCTCGCGGAGACCCTCGAGCAGCGCTACTCCAAGGACCAGATCCTCTCTATGTACCTGAACCGCGTCTATTTCGGGCACGGGGCATACGGCGTCGAGCACGTCCAGGGCTACCAGACCTTTGCCAACCAGGGCCAGCGGGCGGACCTGAGCGTCATCCGCGAGGTGGACCGCACCGGCGGGCACGCCATCTACACGCATAACACTCCGAACCCCACGGCCGTGCTCACGCCGGCAAAAGCGTTCCTCATGAGCGACGTGCTGAAGAACTACCAGAACCAGTGGCATTTCGGCTGGAACCGCCAGATGGCGAGCAAGACTGGAACCAGCGACAATGGGACGGGCGGGATCCCCGACTCGTGGATCATGGCCTACAACCCGGACATCGTGGTCTGCGTTTGGGTCGGCAACACCGCGCCCAACGGCGGGGGCGGGTTGATCCGGGCTTACGGTGAGAACGTCGGGCTCACGACGATGAAACGGTTCGTCAACGCTCTTCCCTCCAACATGCGTGATTGGTACTCGCAGCCTCCCGGCATCGTGCGCGGCTGCGGCTCCGACACGCAGGATCCCTTCCTCGAGGGCGTATGTCAGGTCTCTCCGAAGCCGTCGTCGTCGACAAGCCCGACCAGGACTCCGTCGGCGGGCCCGACATCATCGCCCAACCCGACGCCGGTGCTCTCGCCCAGTCCGTCGACGGCGACGTCACCGGCTCCGTCCCCGGCGCCTTCGCCGACGCCCGCGGCGCCAGCGTCACCGAAGCCGACCCCGACATAAGGGCGATGGCCAGCAGCCCATTCCAGGAGAAAGTCGAAAGGCGCAGGCTCGGCACGTCAATGCGCGGCTACGTGATGCGCACGCTGCCGCAAAGCTCGGTGATCTTGGTCAGCAATCGCGCCCCCCACGAGCCGCGGCCCGAGGGTGGCTTCAGCCGCGGGGCGGGAGGGGTCATCACGGCCTTGCTCACCCTGGCGGAGGTCACGGCTGCGGACTGGGTGGCATGTGCCCGCACCGAGGCCGAGCGGTCGATGGTGGCCGAGCGGGGCGCGACGTGGACCGCGCCGTTGATCCGGAGCAAAGCGCGACTGCACTACGTGTCTCCGACGCCCGAGCAGTACGACCAGTACTACTCCGTCATCTCGAACCCCGTGCTGTGGTTCATCCAGCATTACCTCTGGGACCTCGCCCAACAGCCGATCATCAACGGCCGCATTCACCGCGCGTGGACGAACGGCTACGTCGAGGTCAACAAGCAGGTCGCACGGCGCGTAGTGGAGGTGGGCGAGGGCCTGCCCAACCGGCCCCTGGTCCTGGTCCACGACTACCAGCTCTACCTCGTGCCGAAGCTGGTGCGTGACCAGCTGCCGGGCGCCGTCATCCAGCACTTCCTCCATATCCCATGGCCGACTCCGCAGTACTGGAAGGTCCTGCCACGAGAGATGCGCGACGCCATCCTGCAGGGCTTGCTCGGCTGCGACATCGTCGCTTTCCAGTCGAGTCTCGACGTCCGCAACTTCCTCATGACGTGCGAGGAGAATGCCGGCCTTGCGGTCGATGAGCGCGAACGGGCCGTGCTGATCGACGGCCGGGTCGTCTATGCCCGCCACTACCCGATCTCAATCGACGTGGCATCGACGACCCGCCTCGCCTTCTCGCACGGCGTCATGGTCGAGGAGCGCAAACTCCGAGACTGGCGCCCGCAGCACCTGATCGTACGCATCGACCGCACCGATCCCTCGAAGAACATCGTGCGCGGCTTCCTCGCTTACGAGAAGCTGCTCGCGCACCATCCGGAGCTGAAAGGCAACGTGCAGTTCTGGGCCTTCCTGCAGCCTTCGCGCCAGGACGTCGCCGCTTACCGGAACTATGTCCGCCGGGTGAGGCAGGTCGTTCAGCGGATCAATGCGCAGTACGGCGGCCATGGCTGGCAGCCCGTGCGGCTCGAGTTCGGCGAGAACGTGCGCAAGGCGATGGCGGCGCTGCGGAATTTCGACGTCCTGCTGGTCAACCCCGTCTATGACGGTTTGAACCTGGTCGTCAAGGAGGGCGCGCTGGTCAACCGCGCCGACGGCGTGATCGTGCTGTCGGAGAACGCGGGCGCTCATGAGGAGCTCCACCAGCACGTGCTTTCGATCAATCCCTTCGACATCGAGGCGATGGCGAGCGCCATGCACCAGGGCATCGTGATGAGCGTCGAGGAAAGGCGGCGGCTCAACGAAGCGGCGCGCGAGGTCGTGCGGGCCAATGACATCGCCCGCTGGATCACGGGTCAGGTGCAGGACATCCGCGACCTGGCGGCCATCCCCGGGTTTCGAGCGGGCTGACGGGAATAGCCTGGAAACAGGAAGGACGCGGGGTGCCCGACCGGACCCCGCGCCTCGAGGAAGGAGTCGCTAGTAGCCGCGCGGCCGCATCCCGCGTGAGCGGCTCCGGCGAGCGACCGTCACATTGCGTGAGAACATGATGGTCACGATGCGCGCGATCACCCAACCGATCAGCGCGTAAACGAGGATGGCGATTACGACCGACAACTCGAGCTGGGACTGGTTGCTGCTCACGGTGGGCAGCAGGTTGCGGAAAGGCGCCAGGAAGACGTCGGTGATGCCGTACACCAAGCTCGTGAAGCCGGCCAGCGGGTTGGCGCCGAGCAGCTTGAGCACGATGCGGATCACGAGCAGTCCGTTGATGATGCCGAAGACCAGGTAGATCAGCTCCACCGCCCGGCGCGCCGGGTTGAAGCTGCTGACCACCTCGGCCGAATCGGCCACCGGAACGGCCGGGTCGGCAGGACCAGCGGCCGGGTCGACGGTGACGTGCCGTTCCTCTCGCACGGCGCCGGTCACCGGATCGCGGACGATCTCGGTGTCTCTCTGTTCCATCACATCCCCCTTCGTGTTTTCCGGAAAATAGCCACTGAAGCCTGATGCGAGAACGCCGGAAACGGGTCCGGCACCCGGTCCGGTTGAAGAGCTTCAAAGAGACCTGGGCCGGGACGGTCCAAGTGGGATCAGGGGAACCAGAGCGGTAGCTTGGAGAGCGCCTCGTCGGTGTCGACGTCAGGGTTGGAACCGGCGCTGAGCTCGTACTGCCAGGCCGCCATCGTGCCTGCGCAACCGGTCTGTTTTGGGGCATAGTCGGGAGCGGTTGCCTTGTTGTAGCTGCCGAGCAGAGAGGGCTCGAACGACCACAGGTAGGAGTCAGTGGCGACCTCAGGCTGGGCTGTAACCCCGCCGCACCAGGCGCGGGCGAACTCGCTGCCGGCTGTGCCGTTGCCGTAGTAGGCGGGGACGTAGTGGGCGGCCGTGATTCCGTCGAACCAACCGCGGACGAAACCCGGATCGACGTTGGCCGCGCCGGGGCACGCGTCGCCTGGCGGCTCGATGTCGATCGCCAGGGCGCGGCCCGCCGGGATGCCGAGTGCGCTCGCCGCGGCCGCCGCCGCTGTGGCATACGCCGAGCCCGTGGCGTATCCGGAGACGTTCGAGCAGTTGTAGTCGTTGTAGATCGGAAGGATCCCCATGTGGTTGTGAGCCGCCGCCGCGCCCGCGGTGGCGCGGATGCCCGGGCACACGGTGTCCGTCAGGTAGCGGCCCCAGAAGTCGGGGGCGCCGTACGCGCCGACGACTTGCGGGTATAGGCCGTTGGCGCCGGTCGGGTCAGAGGTAAAGGCCTTGCAGGAGTCAACTCCCCACAACATGCGGGTCGGCTGGACGGGGGCCGAGCGCGCCTGGATGTTGACCAGGCTGGTCGGGCCTAAGACGCGGTTGAGAAGCGCCCCGAGGATGGCGAACGCATTGACCGGTGGCACCGCGCCGACCACCGCCGTGAACCAGGGTGTGGTCCCGCTGGTGAGGGTGATCTGCGCGCTGCAGGTGGAGCCCGACTTGCAGGCCTTGTCGACGAGGTGGCCCTGTTGGTCGTAGATCCCGATGCTCCACGGAGTATTGGAGACGTCGGCGTTTGCGCTTGCCGTCAGGTACACCGTCCCGCCGACCTGCGGGTAAGTCGTGTTGGCGGCGAGGTTGACGGCCAGCCAGGTGACCGAGAGCGGGTCGGACTGGGCCTTGGCGATGGCTGGGGGAAACACGCCTGAAGCCTTGGCGACGGCGGCGATCACGTGGCGCGTGCCGCCCGCAACCTGGGTGAACGAAGTGCTGCAGGAGGTGCCGCGGCTGCAGTAGGTCAGGCGGGTCTTGGAGTCGGCGTCATAGAGCTCGAGGAGGTAGCCCGCCTTGTCGAGGGGGATGGTCGCCCTGGCCGTCACGGTCACCGACTTGCCGGGCCCGACGATCGAGCTGTTCGCGCCGAGCGTGACGCCGATCCAGCTGACGTTGACCTGGTCGGACTTTGTGGCGGGACCGCTGACCGGGACGGTCGTGGTCGGCCGAGTCACGAACGCCGCGAAGGTATGCACGCCGGAGTTCGCAGCGTAGCTCACGATGCACTGGCTCGATAGCATGCACGCGCCGACCAGGGTGCCCGCGGACAGGTCGAAGATCTCGATCGCGTTCCCGGTGCCGCTCACGCTTGCGCTTGCCGTAGCGGTCAGGGTCGCGTTCTGCCCGGGCTGGGCGGTCGGCGAATCGGCGGTGAGCTCGATCCGGGTCGACGGTCCGGCGACCTCGAGTGAGGAGATGGGCACGCTCGGGGTCACGATTGGCCCGCCAGCAGCGGGTCCCGGTGGCGCCGAGGCTGGCGTAGGGAGAATCGCGTCGGTGCAGGCCGCGGGGCTGGGCGGGGCAAGCGTGTCGGTGGTGATCGGGCATGCGGACCGGCCATCCGGGATCGAGGCGACGCCGGGTGTGGGCCGGGCTCCCGTCGAATCGGCGCAGGCGGCGGCTGGACCCGAGGCCGGGCACTGCGCAGCCCCGCTCGGGAGACTCAGCTCCGCGGCATCGGAGGCGGGCGGCCCGCTGCAGGCCTGCGGTGGGGTGGTGCCGGATGAGTGGCAGACGGCGGCCGAGGCATCGCCCGCCCGCATGCCGTGAGCGAGTACAAAGCTGCCGCCCGTAGCGGCGGCGAGGACCACGATGCTCAGCTGGTTGGATGCGACGACGATGGCCAGCGCCGCGCGGACGCCTGGCCGGATCCTGACAAGGGCCAAAAGGCCGCGAATTGCCTGCAATTAAACCCCCCAATTGGCGCGTCCCGATCATCGGGTGGCGCAAATGACCTGGGGGAAGCTACCGTCGGCCAGGCAACGAGCCAGCGGCGCTGAGGTTAATTAGCCTCAACTGTTGTCAATTGGACCTGAAAACGGGGCTACTCAGGCAATTTGGGGGCATCCGCTCAGGCAACCCGAGCGATTCGACCGCTTCAGCCGAGCGCGGTCATACGGTTGAGGTAGGCGTCAGGCGGTGGCGCCGAACCTCTGGCGGCGGTTCTCGTACCAGCGGCGCAGGAACTCGGCCGTGAACGTCGCCTCCTGGCCGGCCCGCATCGGCCGCAGCAGCTCCACGGCGAACTCACGGCTGATCACCTGGATCAACGCGCGGTCGGCGCTCGTCCGCGAGGACTTCTGGAGAGCGTCCGTGAACATGGCGTGCGCCACTGCAGCGGGCCCTGTGCTTTCGTCCAGCTGTGCCTGGCCCTCCACCTCGATCGTCTTCGGCTGCCGCCCGCCGGTGGCAGCCGTCCCAAGCCAGCCGCCGAAGGACAAGTGGTGCACGACATATGAGACCTGGCGGGAGGGACCCACTCCGGGGGCGCGACCTGACTGGTCGGCCAGAAATCCGATCGCCCAGTGCTCCAGCTCGGCGACGGCGACCGCCCCGCGCGCGTCGGGCAATTGTTGGGCAATGCCGAGACGGTGGGCATCGGCGTCGATTCGCTGCAGCAGCCGGTCGACGGCAATTCCGTGCGCGGATTCGGGCGTGCCGGTTTCGTGCCCGTAGTCCCATAGCGCCTCGGTGATCCTGAACACCGGCCACCAGTCCGGGTAAGTCGACGGCAGCCACCGCAGCGCTTGGGCGAGGTCATCCGGCCTGGCCAACCGGTACTGGAGGCGGTTGCCGGCCGGCTGAACGAGGACGATGCCGGCCATCGT
The DNA here is from genome assembly GCA_044450465.1 of Candidatus Dormibacterales bacterium. Lineage (GTDB taxonomy): Bacteria > Chloroflexota > Dormibacteria > Dormibacterales > Dormibacteraceae > JBIOJB01. The sequence goes on from JBIOJB010000066.1 coordinate 7,488, forward strand.
CAGCATCTCGAGCGCTTGAGCCACGCTCCCCTTGCCGTAGCCGACGTCCTCGGCGAGTGCCGAGGCTGACAGAAGCCGGTCTGGCTCGGCAAGCATCATCTTCAGGATCTCGGCCCGCGCCGAAACACCGACCAGCGCCCGCAGCCTGAGCTGGATGAGCGAAGGCCGACGCAGGTCAGGCGACCCCAGGGCGTCGTGCTGAAGCAGGGCCAGCGGGTCGCCCTGAGTAGGCCACGGCACCCGCGCATGGGTCCTCACAGTGGCCGCGAATCGGCCGAACGCCGCATGCATGGCCGGGGAGGCCCGCTTGGCAAAATGCCGGAGGCGGAACGTCGAGGCTAATCGCGCATTCGCGATGGACCACTCAATCGCGTTCGCGCGCAAGCGGCTGTCGGTGCCGAGCCATGCGGTGAACAGGATCAGGGGCTCGAGGTCGACTGCCTGCCAGTCGTGCCGGCGCACACCGCCGCCGGCGCCGAGCTCGAACCACAGGCTCCACGCAAGGTCGAGGGCGAGCGTGTTCACCTCGCTGCCGAATCGGGTCATGGCCCGCGTTGGGATGCGGTCGATTTCATCTCAGTCCTTGCGTTCAGTTGGCGGTTTGGTGCAGAGAAAACGAATCCGCCCGGCAGGGTCTGCTTCTGTTCAGGAAACGCCGCGAAGCGGACCGATACCGAAACTGAGCTCCGGAACCCCTACTGGCTTGCATGCGCCCCGCCCAACACGTTGCCGTACATCATTCCCAAGGCCAGGAGGCCCAACAGCGAGAGAAGGACGAGGACGAAGGTCCGGGCGCAGGTGTCGATGAAAGCGTCCTGCATCTCGGAGTCCTCTACGTTCCAATGCCGACCGAACAAGCCCGCCCTGATCGAGAGCCCGATCACGATGACGAGCATGATCATCAGAGCTGCCATGTTCACCCCCTGATGTAGGTGGGGACGCTGAGCGGGTCAGCGTCCTCACTAACCTGACAACGCGCCAGCCCCGCAATGTGCACAAGATTTTTCTTAAGAAGAGTCGCCGCAGCGCAAGAAGAAAGAGACCTCCAATACTTGGCGGCAGGGCCGCGTTTTCTTGGGCGTGGAAGTCCCGGCGCCGCTGCAGTTCTCGATTGCTCTTTTCACCGGTATGGTCGCTTCGACCTTCGTGCCTCTGGTGCGCCGAGGTATCCCGCGACCGGCGGAGGTCGGGCTTTGGGCCGCCTTCATCACGGTATGCGTGCTGGGGGTGATCAATGTCGCCGACCCCAAAGCCCACGAGCTGACGACATCAACCGTGTGGGGCATCGACCAGATCATCAACAACATGGCCAAAGGGCTGGCCAGCGGCATCTTGGGCACGATCATCGCCAACCGATTCGCCATCGCCAACTGGATCGTCCTGCTGGGCGGCGTGGACATCCTGGCGCTCGTCCTGCTGCGCTCGCATCGCAAATCTCGTGCGTGGCAGCCACGAGTCTGGCTGATCGAATGGATGGAACTGCCCATGCTGACGCCCGCGCCCCCGCGCGCGCAGGAGGTTCCCTATGCGATCGACGGTTTGAACCGGCGTGCAGAGGCTGCGATGGCCGTGGCCGGTGCCGCGGTACTGGCGGCCGTGGTCCATTTCTCCATCTGGACGCGCAACGTCATGCTCCCGGCAGCAGCGGCAAGGCTGGCTCGCGCCGCGCAGACCGGTCGCGTCGAGGCACGCACCGGTCTCGAATCGCTTCGTGACACGGCCGAACAGCTCCGGTTCGCGGCTCGCGCGTGGTACACGGCCGCCGGCGCGCCTGCGGTCAATGGATTGACGGTGAGGGTCACCGAGGCCGTGCGCAATGCGCACGCTGCCCAGCGCCTGCTCGAGGCCGCCGAATCTCCCGGCAAGGTGGTCGACATCAAGGCGTTGCCGGGTGCGCAATCGATGGACTGGTATGGGCCGTTGCTGCCCACTCAGTCCGCCCTGGAACAAGTTGAGGAAGGAGAAGACGGTGCTGCACAACGACCAGATAGTCTGGCCTCGTAGACCGAACGGGATGAGGCGGCGCGCCAGCGCGCCGCAGGAGCTGGCCAAGAGCCGGCTCGCCCGGTCCGCCGGCTGGACGGCGCGCCTCCTGGTGTTCCTCGCCATCGCAGTGCCGAGCCTGCTGATCACCTCTCCGGGCTATGTCGCGTTCGCCGACAAGCTGCCCGACCCGAGCCAGGTGACCGCGCCGATGCCCGAGGACACGCTGCTCTACGCGGCTGACGGGACGACGCTCCTCGCGGACCTGCACCCGCCCGGTTACCAGCATTACTACGAGCCTTTGGCCGACATGGGAACCCTGCTGCCGGAGGCGGTCATCTCGATCGAGGACCGCAACTTCTACCAGGAGCCGGGTGTCGACCCGCAGGGCGTCGTGCGCGCCTCACTGATCGACTTGCGCGCCCATTCGTCCGTGGAGGGCGCATCCACGCTCACCCAGCAGCTGGTCAAGATCCGGTTGGTCGGCAACGAGACGACGCTCGACCGCAAGGTGCGTGAAGCTCTGCTGGCTTTCGAGATCGAGCGCACCTACACGAAGAATCAGATTCTCGAGTGGTATCTCAACAGCGTCTTCTTCGGCAACACCGCATGGGGCGCGAAGGCCGCCTCCGAGATCTATTTCCACAAGGACACCAAGGACCTCGACCTGGCGCATGCCTCGATGCTGGCCGGCATCATCCGAGGGCCGACACTGTACAACCCGCTGATCAACTGGACGTTCGCCAAGACCCGGCAGAAGGCCGTCCTGGACGCGATGCTTCGCGTCAACAAGATCACGGCGGCCGACGCGGCCAAGGCGTACGCCGAAGACATCTCGGCCCCGGCACACATGTACACGCCGACCAACCAGATCGTGGCGGTCGACTTCGTCCGTTACGTCACGGCCCAGCTGGTCAGCCAGTTCGGGTCGACTGCGACCTACAGCGGTGGCCTGCGGGTGGTGACGACGCTCAACGCCGCCGTGCAGCAGTTCGCGCAGAGCGCGGTCACCGACACGATCGCCTCGCTGGCCTACCGCCGTGTCAGCCAGGGCGCGCTGGTGGCGCTGGACCCGACCACCGGTGCGATCGTCTCGATGGTCGGTTCGGCGAATCCCAACGCCAACGGCGGGCAGTACAACCTTGCCGTCTGGCCGCCGCGCAACCCGGGATCCTCGATGAAGATCTTCACCTACACCGAGGCCATCGCCAGCGGGAGGTACTCGATGACGACTCCCATCCAGGACGCGCCTTTCTCATACCGCGCCCCGGGCACGACCGAGGTCTACAAGCCGATGAACTATGACGGGAAGTTCCATGGCACCTGCCAGCTGCAGGTGTGCATGGGCAACTCGCTCAACATTCCTGCGGTCAAAGTCGAGCTTGGGGTCGGCGTGTCGGATGTCGTCCAGATGGCTCGGACGATGGGCGCTCCGCCGTACGAGCAGCACTATGACTCGGCGGGAAACCCGGTCTACACGACCGACGACCCGCTCGACACGTACGGCCCGTCACTCACGCTTGGCGGCTACGGGGAGACCCCGCTGCAGATGGCGACCGGCGCGTCGGTGCTGGCCACGCAGGGGATCCTCCGCCCGCCATTTGCCATCAACCTCGTCACGAAAGATGGGAGCTTGGTCTACGCCCACACGGTCAACGAGGGCGCCACGCAGGTGCTCGACCCTCGGGTGGCTTTCATCATGGAATCCATCATGTCCAACGACAACAACCGGGCGATGATCTTCGGCCGCAACTCGCTGCTGACGCTTCCCGGCCGGCGCGTGGCCGTGAAGACGGGAACATCGGACTCGTTCGCCGACGCGTGGACGGTCGGGTTCACGCCGCACCTCGTCGCCGCGGTATGGGGAGGCAACCCCGACTGGCGCCAGAAGATGACGCTCAACTCAGATAGCTATTACATCGCCGCGCCGATCTGGCACCGGTTCATGCAGACCGCGCTCGACGCTATGGGAATGCCGAACGAGTGGTACTCGGAGCCGCCAGGCCTCATCAACAAGATCGTGAACGGCCAGCCCGCGTACTACCTGCCGGGGACTCACTAATCCGGCGAGAAACGGGGAGGCCGCTGCTTGTTTCTCGGCGAGCAGCAACAAATCAAGAGGAGTCGCGTCGGCCGTCCCGTAGGCCTGTGTGGCACCTATCCGAAGTGCGCCCACTCGCCGACGCGCAGCTCGTGCGGCATCTTGCCCGTTTCCGCATCCCGCTCGGGGTCATCCGTGTCCGATTGCCACTTCGCCAGGTTCTCGAGCGTCCCGATCGCGACTGCCGGCTGCGCGATCACAGCTTCCATTCCTCTCCAGGCAACAGGTCGATCGGGAAACGCAGCGAACCGTTGGCATAGGTGATGCCGGGCCTCTGGGTGAGGGCCCGGGCCAGGCAGCAGCGCACGAAGTCCTTGTTCTTGTAACGGGCCTCAAGGCTGTTTGGGCCGACCCACCAGGTGTTCAGATCGTCGCGGCGCTGCCACTGCTTGAGGCGCACCTCAAACACGTCAGCAAAATCGCTCTCCAGGGCGATCTCGAGCAGCACCGTCAGCGACGCGCGCCCATACGATTGAAGGACGAGGTCCTCATGGAGGCCGTGCATGCTGACCAGGCGGTCGACCGTGAGGGCGGCCCGCGCCTCGCGCATATCGCCTCCAGCGCCGCCGATGCTGTCAACGATCATGTGCCACCGCGCGTGGCGGAAGGAGAGCCGCACTGACGCGACCGACTCCGGACGTCGGCCATTGAGCCTCAGCTCATGGCGTGACAGGAATCTTGTGTCGGCCGCGTACAGCCCATAGTCGCGCGCGTCCAGCGGGAGGGCGCCCTGCTCGTCGGTGACCAGGAACGTGGTGCCGTAGTTGATTTTCACCGACGGGTGCGGGTGGACCGCCGAGATCAGAGTGCGCCATGGCACCCCCCCCGGAGGGATCTCCCGTCCAGCCGGCCATCGGCGCTGCGTGCGACACCCCCCCGCGACACGAGTCTCGCGGCCTTCGCGCTGGGCCTTCGGTCACCTTGCTTCATGGAGGGCTAGGCCTGACGTTAGCCATAGGTCTGGCGTACCTGCAAATCGGTCGACCTTGAACGTTCACTACGACGAGTACCTGAGAGAGCACGCGCGGCCGCTGCAGATCAAGTCTGGGTTGGAGGCACCTGCACAGCCGTCTTCGACCGCGGTCAGGCTGAAGGGGGGTCCGCCGGGCGTGGAGGCTGGGTGACGTCCTCCGACGCAGCGAGTTGCTGCCAACGATGTTCGAGCGGCTCTACATCCGCTACGGCCGCATCGACGCGTTCGTCGCGCGGGCCGACCGGCGCGATGAGGTACGGGAGCCGCGCAGACGCGCGACCCGTAGCGGCGAGGTCGAAGCGGAAAGACCGTACGTGCCTCGACTGGGCCGGCAGCCTAGCCGGAGTCAGGCTAGTCGGTCGCGCGAGCTTGGGCTCGCCGACCGGCTCCTCGATCCCCGACCCGGGACCGTAAGAGTTCTTGAGCATGACGCGCAGTCGCTCCTTGGCCACGGCGAGCCGGGACGCCACGGTGCGCTCCGGGATCCCCAGGGCCTGGGCGATCGCGCGGTTCGTGTAGCCGTGGTAGTGCCGAAGCACGATCGCGGCCGCCTGGTTGGGCGGCAGTTTGGCCAAGGCGGCGGCGAGGTCGCGGTGCTCCACCAGCTCCTGTGGATCCGGCGCGAGCCCAGGCGGGCCGATACGGCGGATCACCTCGCCGACTTCGCGAAGGCGCATCTTGCGCTGGTGCGAGACGGCGGCATTGACGGCGATCCGGTGCACCCAAGCCTCCGCGGGCGCTATCGGCTGCCAGTTGGGCCACTTCTTGTAAGCCCTTTCGAACGCGTCCTGGGCGCAGTCCTCCGCGGCGGACCGATCGCCGAGGATCGCAGTCAGCGTGCCTAGGATCTTGCCGTATGACGCTTGGTAAAGGCGCTCGAAATCTGCTTCGTTGCCTGCCTGGTAGGCCATGCCCGGCTCACTTACGGCGCTGACGGCGACTGACTCCGAGATCGACTCCGCCATGGTTTCGTTGTTCCCCCCCCCGCGTAGTGGTGGCGGCTCTTTCGAGCTCGCTCACCCTGCCCCTACTCTGGCCGTCGACCCCACCTCCGGTCACCGTACGGTTGCGCGGATTTTCACTAACTCACTTGCAGTAGGCCGTCGGTTCAAGTGTTAGCAGTGCGGCCGGCGTTCTCACAGCGGGATGAATCCAGAGGCCGAGTCCGCGGCTGACTTCTCGGGCGATGTGCTTGGGGCGATCGCCAGCGGCCTTACGGCCGACGCGAGAGAGAGCGGGAAAAAGACTCTCGAGGTTGTGCGCGCCCGTTTGCCCCAGCTCGTCATGCTCAGCGAGCAGATGGGCGAGGACCTGGTCGCGACCTCCGCCGGCTTTATCGAGATGATGCTCGGGTCGCTGCGTGCCGACGTCGAGATGCCCTGGGCCCACTGCGAGCAGCGTGCGCGAGAGTTCGGACGGCTGCGCGCCGCGCAGGGCGTGCCGCTCGAGTCCCTGTTCGACGTGCTCGCTGTCTACCGGCGCACGACCGTCGAGCTGATTTCGCTGCCCCTGCAGGGCAGTCCCCGCCACGACGAGATCGTCGCTTTGGCGCAGAGCCGCCTCAAGGACGTAACGGAGCGCCTGACGATGGCGATCGCGAGTGGGTATCTCCAGCATCTCGACGAGGAGCACCGCGCGCGAGAGAGCGAGATGTATGGCCTCGCCGCCATCGTCACGGCGATGGGCCGCACGCTCGACGTCTTGGAGACCGCCGAGGTCGCGCTGGTGGAATCGCTCACCGCGTTGCGTTTGAGCACCGGCGCGCTGTGGTTGCGTGAGCGCTCGAGCTTCAAGCTTATGCACACCGTCGGCCTGGACCTGGACCAGGTGGAGGGATTCACGCGGGAGGTCGGCCCGAACGGCAAGGCCTCGGCATCGGTCGTCGGCCGCTCGGAGTCACAGGTCGACAGAATTTCGAGCCGCGAGTGGAACGGCCTGCGTGCACAGCTTCGCGTGCGAGGGCGGGCCGCCGGTTTCATGACTGTCGCCACGATGGTCGATCGAGTGTTCAACGCTGGGGACCTGCTGTTCGTGGCCGCGGTCGCGGACCAGGTCGCCATCGCGCTTGACCGCGCCCGTCAGTTCGCCCGCGAGGCGCGCACCGACCACCTCACAGGTCTCGCCAACCGGCGCGAGTTCGAGCGTGTAATGGAGCGCGAGGTCGCGCTCGCTGAGCGCCACGGCCGCCGCCTCTCGGTGATGATGATCGACCTCGACAACCTGAAGCGGATCAACGACCGTCAAGGCCACCGAGCAGGCGATGCCGCGCTCAAGCTCGTGGCGCAGCAGCTGCAGCGGGTGGTGCGTGCCTCAGACGTATGCGCACGCGTCGGGGGCGACGAGTTCGCAGTCGCGATGCCGGAGACCGAGGTGGAGCGGGCGCGCGAAGTCGCCGTCCGCCTGCGCGGAGCCGTCCAGCACGTTGGACTCAGCGTGAAATCACCCGAACCGGTCGAGGTGAGCATCGGCATCGCCGCCTGGCGGTCCGGCCAGGACTGGCAGACCCTCTATCAGTCCGCCGACGTCGACCTCTACGAGGACAAGCGCCGGCGCAGGACCGTGCGCCGGTGGAACGAGGAGGACCGCCCCACGCTCAAGCTGCTCGGCCGGACAGGCCGCCGGCGGGCGTCCGGAGCCTAGAGGTGCGGCCGCGCCCAGAGGCGCCTCGCTACTCGACGAGCGCGAGCTCGCGAGCCTTGACGATCGCTTCGAGCTTGGAATGGACCCCGAGCTTGCTGCCCAGGCTGCGGATGTGGGTGCGAACCGTGGTGTAGGTGATGCCGAGCTTGTCGGCGATTTCGCGGCTGGACGTGCCTTCTGCCATCAACCGCAGAACTTCCTTCTCACGCGGCGTGAGCCTCTCGAACTGGGAGTCTGCCTCTCGGCGCTTGTTCAGCAGGGTGGCGATGGCGCGCGGGGTGAAGAGCGAGCCTCCGCCCGCGACGACGCGGATCGCCTCCACCACGTCCTGGGCCGCGCGCGACTTGTGGATGAATGCGCTCGCCCCGGCTTCGAGGGCGGCAAAGCGCGCGGCATCGCTGTCCTCGCGGGTAAGGACGATCAGCTTGGTCTCGGGGCGAACCTGGCGGATGGCCGTGCCGGCGTCGGCGCCCGTTCCGTCGCCAAGCCGGAAGTCCATCAACACGACGTCTGGCATCAGCTCGGTGGCGCGCACGATCGAATCGGAAACCGAGCCGGCCGTGCCCACCACGGTCATGTCGCCCTGGTCGTTGATCAACGCGGACAACCCATCGGCAACGATCTGATGGTCCTCGACGATGAGGACGCGCGTGGGCGAGGATGCGGTCATGCGACCGGCATCCAGAACTCGATCTTCGTGCCCAGGCCGGGCTCGCTCTCGATCTTGGTCCACCCGTCGGCGAGCAGCGAGCGCTCGTTGAGCGCGAGCAGCTCAAGATGTCCGGGCAGGCGGTCGCGCTCCGCAACGAGAAAGCGGCGACCGTTGTCGGCCACCAAACCGTGCACGGCCCCATCCGCAACCTCGCACAGTATCCGGCGCGGGGCGTCCTCCATCTTCGTCAGAAGGACATAATTATCGCCGACCATCGCGTCATTCTGACCGTTTGGATCGCGAAGCGCTTCAGCTTCAACTCAGCCTTCCGTCATCTGCATCGCATCGCCTGGGAGCCCGGGCAAACCGCTTACGCGTCCGGTCGGCGGCCGTGCACACGAGAAGAATTGCTGGGTCCCTGCTGAAGGTTGCTGGCCGAGGGCCTGGTTTGGAACCTGGAATACGCCGAGCGGACCTGAAGAAGACGGTCGAACGCCTGCAGAAGGTCAACAGCGCGCGCCAGTCGCCCTTGCAGCTGCGACATCTCGAGCGCGGCGGCGATCTGGTTGGCGAACCCGGCCGAACGTGCCTCGCGGGGCGGTCGTATAGCCGCTCGCACTCGCCACACCCAGGCTTGGCGCCACTCCTCAACGGTGCGCCCGGTATCGGACCACGGCGGGGCGTTGTCTAAGCGAAGGGGGTTGCACTGGCTGCTTCAGCGCAGCTCCTCATCGCGGCGCCGTTACGAAGAATTTGCCGGCTGCTTTTTCCAGAAGGTTGGTGTGATGCCATCGATTCCGCGGTTCCAGGCTCCACTGCTCCGCAACGAGTCGGCGTTCTCTGATCGCGATGCGCACGCGTAAGACCCTGTACCGCACCAACGGCTCTGTCATCGTCAAGCC
>JBIOJB010000067.1:0-16120 GCA_044450465.1 Candidatus Dormibacterales bacterium
AGCCAGGGCAGGTTCTTGACCGATGAACAGCTCGATCCTGCGAGTGCGCTTGATGCTCCGGCTCAGACGCCGCAGTTCACCATGCGGGATGGCGTGCCCTTCGGGCGGGTCCGGATCGTGCAGAAACCACGTGGCCAGCTGTTCAGCCTCCTCGGCCAGCATCGGCGCGATGGCGTTAAGGAGCTTGTGCCTGGTCGCTCGCGCCGGCACACCAAGGCCAAGGCGGTGGGCAACCTCGGGCTGACCGACAAGGAAAAGTGATGCCGCCTCGTCGGTCGTGAGGCCGGTGAGGCGAGTTTGAAAGCCGTCCATCACCTCGATTCCGCCGTGCCCGCCGCGCGTCGTGAAGATCGGGACGCCGGCCTCGCTGAATGCGTCCACGTCCCGAAGGATGGTCCGCTCGGAGACGTCGAGCTGATGAGCCAGCGTGCGCGCGGTCATCCTCCCTCTGCGCTGCAGGATCTGCAGCATCTCCAACACCCGCGCCGCACGCATCTGGGCAGTCTAAAAGGAACATGACAGTAGATGTCAGGTTTAGGCTGCTACGGTCCCCTCATGGCTAAAGATGACGTCGAAGGCACTGGAACCCCTGGGGATCCCTGGCACCTGACCACCCCGCCCGGAAACAGCGAGTTCGAAGCGTACCGAGACCCTGACGCCGACCCGCCCGCGCTCGTGGTCCAGGTCGGCAAGACACAGCTGCGCTACCACCTGTCTTGCATCGAGGACCTGCACAGGATGCTCACCGAGCACGGTGACTGGATGGCGTTGGGCAACACGGATGAACAGAAGGAGGCGCCCGCCGGCACGGTAGAGGCCTGGGGCCGCTCTCCTCGCAACCCCGTCCACGGCTGGTACGGATTCAAGAAAGGCCTGCGCGGGCGGTTTGGCAACTACATCCCGCCCGTGCTCGAAGCCCTCGGCCTGGCCGAGGTCGAGCACAACCCTCGCAACAACCGTATGCGGGCGATCTGAGATGGCAAATCAATACAGCGTCAACCTGACGATCGGGGCGCCCCCGCAGCGGGTTTGGGACCTGCTCGTGGACGCGCCGGGCTACAAGCGGTGGAACCCGTCGGTGGTGACCATCGATGGATCCATCGAGGCCGGTCGGACGATCAAGCTGGTCTCGGCCGTCAACCCGGGCAGGACATTCGTGCTCAAGGTCACCGCCATGGATCCGCCACGACGGATGGTCTGGTCGGGCGGCATGCCGCTGGGCCTGTTCACCGGCACCCGGACCTTTGCCATCGTGGTGGCCGGCGCGGGCTGCCATTTCTCGATGTCCGAGGACTACACGGGTCTCATGTCAGGGCTCATCTTCAAATCGATACCCGACCTGAACGCCTCGTTCAAGCAGTTCGCCGAAAGCCTCAAAGCCGCCGCCGAGCGGCCGGCATGATCACCCTCGCCCCGGCTGGATGAGCCCCCCGGCGATCTAGCCGGCCAGCATCTTCGGGTAGGCCGCCACCGCCAGCTTGTCGTCCTGGTCGAGCGATGGCTGGGTGGGAGCGAAGACGATCAGCGTTCCAACCCGGCCCCCCGACAGCTCGAAGGCGATGATGGTGCTGCCGGTGGCGATCAGCTCCTGGCAGACCGCTCCGGGGGTCGAGATGCCCGGGATGGCGCTCTGCTGGCAGGTGGGCGCGACGCTGAACGTGCCGGTGGCGATGCCGAGGATGACACCGTCGTGGCCGTGCAGGTACTTCACGTCACTCTGCGCATCGTGGGTCCCTGACGCCGACTCGAACAGGCATCCGTTCTGAATCTGGGTGACGGTCGCCACGGCGATGCCGGTATCCAGCTGCACCGTGGCGGCATCCACGTACGTGCACGAACCGGTGGCAGTTCCCGTCGAGCTCGGCGTTGACGCTGAGCTCGGAGCGCTGGACGGGGATGCTGACGAGGTCGCCACGCCACTCGAGGATCCACATGCGGAGAGGGCGAAGAGCCCAACCACCAGAGCGACGTGCAGGCTGCGCCTCTTCATCCGTTCACGCCTCCAATCCGGTGCTTCCATCCCCGGCAGTATGGGGCCGAGGTGGCGAGTTCGCGTTCGATTACGAGCAGGCTTTCTGAAGCGTGACCATGATCAGCATGATCCCGATCGCGGGGTCCAGGCCGGGGACCCCGGAGCCGAACGGAAACGCCAGGCCATAGGCCGCTCCAAAGGGCGAACCTGGGTCGGCGTGGTCGGTGAACAGGGCCGTCACGGTCATCGCCGTGGCGGCTGAGTTGATCCCCAGGCAGGCGAATGGAAAGATCTGACCGGTGAAACCGCACGCGACCGAGAGCAGCGCGATCTCGAGGGCAAGCTCGTCGAATGGGTCGAAGTGACAGGTCTGGTGGATCACCGCGCCACCGGTGCCGTCGAGCAGGACAGCCTTGGCCGCGCCGCTGTCGGGATCGACGATCCAGAAGGCGTCGCCGGCCCCCGCTGCGGGCACGATCAGGTGGTGGTCGTTGTAGATGCGGGTCATCTCGGTCCAGGCGTTGAGCTTGGCAGCGGGCACCGTGTTGAGGAACGCGGTGCTCGCAGCGAAGTCGCCGGCGGGCAACCCCGTCAGCTGCTTCCCGGCCAGGCGCCTGTAAGCGCTGTCTGTAAAGGTCGCCGCCTCGGTGATGCTCGCGCCAAGAGACGTGGCCAGCACAGACCTGAACGCGGCGCGGGCGTCGGCCGTGACAGGGATCACCGGGTTGGCCCCGACCGCGAAGTCCGCGTGCTGCTGCACCGACCCCAAGTCAAGCGCGCGCTCCTGAAGGATCGCGACCTTCAGGGACGGCAACCCATGTGGATCCGGCTTCACGGGTAGGAGGATCGACGCCAGGGTCGCCGGCATCCTGCGCACGCCATTGCCGACCGCCCGGAGCAGCTGGTCGTTGGTTGCGGTTCCCCACAGGTTGCGCAGCGGCTCGAACGAGAGGCACGAGGACAGCACGTCGTCGAGCAGCGCCGCGGTGGTCGTCGTGCCCGGCTCGATGGCTATGGTGGTTATCCCGTTGATCACTGCCAGGGTCTCGGCCGCCGCCACCGGATCCTCGAGGTCGCCCAGGGGCGCGCCGAGCGACGCGACCTCGACGCCGGCCAGGCGGCGCAGCGAGCGCAGGCCGCCGGTCATCTCGACGGTGACGTATAGCCCAACGAACGACGGCGGCTGATCGGGCGTGGCGGGGACGTCGTACGCGGTGTTCCCCTGCGGCTGGCTGCGGCCCGTCAGCCCGATCGTGACGCTGCGATGCGTCGGTCCGTCGGTCTGTGCCGTGTATCGGAGCCGATAAGCGCTGCCGACGTAGTCCACCGTCCGAGCGGCCACCAGCGCGGCAAGCCTGGTCGGCGTGACCGGGTCGTTGGGGTCAAGTCGAGCGCCACCGCTCACCGAGACGATCTGCGCGGTTGTGTTCTCGTCCGGCTTCCCGACAGTAACGCTGAACACAGGCACCTTGGAGGCTGCCAGCCGGCGCTGCAGGCTGGGGATCGCATTCGGGCTCGTGTCGGTGTCCTGGTTGTCGCTGACGATGATGATCGCGGCCAGGTTCTGGTCGAGTGACGGTCCGGCGATCGTGCCCCACACCAGAGACGAGATGCTGTTGCTCGCGTGCAGGGCGGCGGCGATGGTGTCTGCCTGCGCCGGCACCCAGGCCTTGGCATCGGGGTAGCCGCCGAGGCCGATGACCTGCACCGCGAACGGCGTCTTGGCGGCTGCAGCGGCAATCGCGGTCGCGAGCTCGGTTTCGAAGTTCGTCTTGGCCGCGGCCGACGGCCACAGGTCGCTGACGCTGCCGCTCGTGTCGTACGTGATCAGGACTCGCGGGAGCTCCTTGCTCTGCACGTTGGCGAAAAGGGTGAAACCGCTCACCTGCTTGCCCTGCTCGCCAACGGTCAGAGACGTCGCGTCGAGCCCGTCGACGGATGCCCCCGCGGAGTCGGTGATCGTGAACTGGACCTCGACCTCGGGAAAGGCGGTGCCGTTCGCCACAGCCTTGATGGCCGCCGCGCGGCCGATGGCGGCCGTGCGATCCGAGGCCGATAGCGTCTGCATCGTCCCGAATGGGCCGTCGATGCTGCCCGCGGGCGCAGGGGAGGCCCCGTCGGGCGGTGACAGCACGTCACCCCGCAGCGTGATGAGGGGACCTGCAACGGCCAGAGTCGAGGCCGTGCTCGCGGGCGGCGCATCGGTCTGCACGCGCAGGATCGGCACGCGGATGGGGAATGAGGACAGGCCGGAATCCAGGATTGCCTTGGGTCCCTGGGGAGGCGCGAAGGTGAGCAGCACCTGGCTTCCGACAACCTGGTCCGCAGACCAGCGGGCGCTCACCAGATCGATGAAACGTCCGCGAGGGGTCCGGCTGCCGATGGCCGAGTTCGAGAGCGCCGACACCGTGACGGTGACGGTTGGCAGCGAGTCAGCACCTCCAAGAGTGGCCAGGCCGGACGGCGCGGCATCCGCAATGTCCGTGCCGCCAAGCGCGTAGGCGTACTGCTTCTTGCCGTGGTTGTCGAACTCGACGACCGGCACTTTTGGAGGGAGCAGGTCGTCGCGCAGCTTCGCCGTCTGCAGCGAAGCCGGCAGGGCGGCGAGGATGGCGCTGGTGGGATCAGGTCCGGCGTCGAACGGCTGCGGGGACGCGGGTGCTGATGCGCCGGCCGCTCGGAGCAGGCTCTTGGCCAGGTCGATGCGTGCCTGATCCGGTGCGAAAGCGGCCGCCCGCGGTTGGTAGAGTCCGTCCAGCGTGGCGGCCGATGGCCGGTTGGCCGAAGAAACTTTGGCGGCGAAGCCTGCCCGCGTGAGCATGTCGGCCAGAATGTCCGCCCGTTCTCGAAGCGTGCCCTGTCCGCCGCGCAGGGTGGCGGCGGAGCCCCACCGGCGGGCGGTGGTGTGGTCGTCGCGAGACGAGAAGGGTGGCGCCACCGAGATCTGGTCGCGAACGAAATTCACGATCCTGGTCGCGTCGCGCTGGGCGACCAGCTCGGCCGCCCGCAGCGCCAGGTGGTCCGGGCTCGCCCGCACAGCGTCGCGGAGCAGCGTCAGGGCCTTCTCATAAGGGCTGGAGCCAGGGGGAACGGAGGGGCTAGCCGCGCTCTTCAGGATTCCACCCGGGTCGCAGCTTTCGACCAAGAGCAGCAGGGCGGCGGCGTTGGCCGCCGCGAGGAACTCCCGGCGGGACATTTGCATCGTTCAGTCCACCCTTGACAATCCGCCGGTGCGCAGCAACGTCGCAGCGATAGCGAAATGCTAATCCAGGAGGTTCATCGCCGCCCTCGTTAACGAGCGAGAATTGACCGCCGCCGTTCCGGAGACTGCTACGCTTCGCGCCGCTAACCAGTTGGCCTGGGTAGGGGGTCGTTCAGATGGGCGCCGGCATCGTTTTCCTGTTGATCGGAATGGCCGTAATCGCTATCTCGATTCAGGTCAAGGGACGCCGCCGAAGACATTTCCGCTCCTGGCCCGTGGCTGCAGGCGTGGTGACCGGTCAGGAGGACGCCCCCGGCACCTTGAGCACGACCGAGACGAGGCTGCAGGTGATGCACTACTCGTATTCGGTCAGTGGCGCCACCTACAGTGACAAGCTCCAGATCATCATCGGGAAGACCATGGGCGAGAACGTTCGCAGACAGGCATTTCTGGACTCCTACCCGGTGGGCAAGTCTCTCGATGTGCACTACGATCCCGCGGACCCGTCCAAGAGCCTGATCGAGCCGGAGTCGGAAGGTGGCACGTTCCTCACTCTCATCGGGGCGGCGCTGGCCCTGATCGGAGTGGTCGCGATCCTGACGCACCGCTAGCGTCACCCGTCTCGGCGAGGCCTGGACCTGGCTGCTCCGCGACTGGCTACCGGCGAGCGGAATACAGCTGGACGCGCGTCCTTTCTTCGAGCACCATCCGGTCGACGCTACCTACGACACGAAGACTGGACTGTTCGACTGCGAGATCTGCATCCCGATCAGCCCTCTCTGATGGCGTTACCGCGCCGTTGCTAGCTGCACAATTGGCGGTCCCTGCAGCCAATCGACGAAGCTCACCAACCTGGCCACGATCAGCACCACCACCAGGAGGATGAATATCGCCGCGACGGGGTGGTGGCTCAGCCGCCAGTAGGAACGTCTCGAGCTCGTCAACTCATCTCGCGGCGACGATCTGTCGCATCAGGTCGAGCTCCGTCTCATAGATGTGGGCCGACTTCACCGTCATCGTGAGCGTGCCGATCCGGACGCCGAGCTCGCCGGCCACGCGAGCTTGCAGGGCCGCCAGCTCGACGAGATTGGCGTAACCCTTCGTGCCGAAGTCGATGGAGTGAGCGTAGACGGCGAGCTGCAGCTCACCCTTGACGAGCCAGAAGTCGATCAGGCTCACGCACGGGACATAGCTGGTGTCTGTCAGCGGCTGAAAGGTCGTGATCGTCGCGTCGCGCGCCCACGGATTGGCGGCCAGCCGGCCGATCACCCAGCGAACCTGGTCCCGCCCGGCGTGGGCGTAGTCGTACAGGCGCGTCGCGTAGCTGTCGGCCTCCCCGAGCTCGGCCACCCGGGCGTGGTCGGTGAAGTTTGCGTGCATCCACGCGAGGCGCTCGGGGTCGCCGTGACGGGCGATGATCGGATCGTCCGCCGTCGGTGCGCGCACGTCTAGCGTCGCGCGGAACACCTCGACGATCGGCAGCCCTTCCCAGCTCCCCGCGACACCGCCCGCCAGGATCGCCTTCGCGATCGCCAGCCACGCCTCCCCCGACGTCATGGCTTCGATCCGCACGGGAGTCAGGGGGTCAGCCACGGTCTGATGCCCGGGAGCGCTCAGGCGCGCGCGTACTTTGTGGGGCGCTCCTCGCGGTACGCGATCGCCAGCCTGTTGGCGATCTCGAAGTTCTCACAGAACTTGTCGTTTCCGGTGGCCGCTCGAACCTCGCCGATGCGCCCCTTGAGCGCGTTCCAGTAGCCGTCGAAGGAGAAGGCGTCGAAAAGCAGGTCCTCCGGCAGCAAACCGTGAAGGGCGAGCGTCGAGATCTCTTCGAACACGTGCGCGAGCGGGATCTCGTCGTCGGGTCGCTGCTGTCCTGTGAGCAGCCGCGCGAAAGCGCTCGAGGTCGGCTCCTGGTGGAGTATCTGCATGATCCCGATGAAGCCCGGGACGTCTTCATGGCGCGCGGTCCCAAAACGCGGGTGCGGCTTCCCGCCTGGGCTGTGGACTACCGGACCTGCCATCTCTGCCTCCTTGAGTGGTTGCTTTCCCGATCATAAGCCCCGGCCAGGCAGGTCTCGCATGGCACGGCCGGCTCGATGCCGGCGCCGGGCCAGACCGAGGCGCCCACCGCTCCTGCGAATCAGACCGTGTCCTTGTGCTCCTCGGGCTCTTCGTACCAGCGAACCTTGTCGCCGACCCGGCTCCGCAGCTTCCAGCGCGTCGACTTCGGCGCCCTTTCGATCTCCGACCGCAGCAGGCCGAGTCGCGCGCCGATGACTTCGGCGGGGCCTTCGGCCAGGCCATGGCCGGGCAGGTCCGTCATGCATCTTTCGATCGTCCACGTGCACGTGCGCCACAGGCCCCAGTCGCGTGCGCACAGCTCGGCGATATAACCCGACTCGATCCCTGCCCCGCCTTTCCCGACCGCGACCTCGTTGTGATAGACGAGGTTGTACACGTCGAACTGATCGCGCTGCGTCAGCTCCACGATCTGCAGCTTTGTGAGCAGCAGCTCGGCGAGCGGAATGGTCAAGGGTTGTCGATCCAGGCGATCCGCGATCGGGAGGGCGTGGCACATGGAGAACTCTCCGACGAACACGTCCAGCTTGCGCTCGTTCGCCTCGTCGTAGAACAGCAGGCGTCGCGAGCCGTGGGCCGCGTTGAACATGTCGTCGGCGACATATCCCGACGCCTTCATCAGCTTGGCAAGCGCCTGCCAGCCCTTGCGCTGCGCCGCGAGGTCGATGTCGCGAATCGCCCGCGGGATCAACAGACCTTCTGGCGGGCCCTGCAGGTGAACCGCCACGCCGCCGAGCAACCGAACGGTCAGGCCCTGGCCGGCCGCGACGGCGACCAGGCGCCGCGCTTCTGCGATCGGGTCGGGGAGCGGGCCGTCACCGGAGGAGGGAGCGGCAAAGTCCATGCCGGGATTCACCAATCTAGTGGACCCTACCAGCCAGATAAGGACCATCCGGCGCCCCCGACCGCCGGGAGCCCTGACAACCCCACGAAATCTGCGATTTCGGGAGGGCCCCGGATTGCGGGCTCTGATGCGTGCGTTGCGGGTCCCGGCGCGCCTCCTCACCCATCTTGAGATGGGATCGTCGTTGCGCCACCCGCGCCTTCGCACCTGCCGTCGTGGACGCCGGCCTGCGGGCCTTCGGCCTGGTCCCCACCCGACCGTTACGGTCCACTGGCGTCTAGCCTATCCGGTGGTCAGCAGGAAATCGAGGAACGAGCCGTCGGCCGCCAGGTCGACGATCACCCCGCGCAGCACGTCCGCCGAATACTCGCTGCCAGGGTTGAGGCACATGGTCCGGCCAATCTTCTGCGCCCCGCGCGATTCGTGGATGTGGCCGTGAAGGCCGACCACGGGTTGGTAACGCTTGATCGCTTCGCGGACCGCCTTGCTTCCAACCGGGATGATGCTCGGCCTCCCCCCACGCAGGACCGGCATGAGATTCGCGTCCAGCTCGGCTGCGAAGTCGAGACCTGACGAATAAGGAGGGTTGTGGAAGTTGACCACCACCTCCCGTCCGGCGGGCACCGCGTCCAGCATCTTCGACAGCCTTCTGCCGAGCTCCTCCTCGGAGAACTCGCGCTCCGTGTTCCATGGGGTCGGGGTCACGTCGCCGCAGCTCGCGACCAGCACGGGCCCGAGGTCGCACAGCTCGCCTTCCGGACACTCGATGCGTGGGGCCGCTCTGAGCACCTCATCGATCTCGAGGGGGTCGTCGTTTCCAGGGGTGATGAGGCAGCGGACCGACGGATCGAGCCGCTCGGCTGCAAGTTGGCACCACGCCTCGACCTGTGACTTGATCTCGCGCCGGAAGGCGAGGTCGAGATGCTGCTTGTCGTTCCGTAGGCGCTCGTACTCGGCGTCTTCGACGATCACCGAGTAAAAGCCAAGCCGGTTGATCTCGGCGCGCAGCCGAGGCTCGTCGTCCTCCGGCACAACGACCGCTTCGCCGCGCACGGTGGCGGCGAGCGTGCCGTCTGTGGCCCGGATCGGCACCAGGCCCTTGCCGGCGATGTCACCGCCCAGGATCAATGCTCCGGCGCCGTAGCTCTTCGCGGCGGCGAGGAACTTTCGGAAGCCACGTTCCGAGCCGTGGATGTCCGTGGCAAAGAAGACGCGGAGCGCAGGCGCCTTTCCCCCGCCTCCCGGCACTTAGTGGCCCGTACCAGCCAAATGCGGAGCATCCGACGCCCCAGGCCGCCGGACGACCTGCGGACGCTGATGCCTGCGGGCCTTCGGCCTGCTCCACCTTTGGCCGTTACAGTCCACTGGTCCTGACTCCGTGTCTGCCTCCGGTTACTCCGGAGGCAGCTCCCGCATCGCGAGGCGCATGTCGATCGACGAGCTGGCCAGCCTTCTCTGGCGGACGATCAAGTAGATGATCGGGCCGGAGATGAAGATCAGGACCAGCGAGCCGACGGATACGAAGCTGAACGCTCCGAACACGTTCGGCTTGGCGATGATCACGCCCACGGTGAAAAGCGCGCACAGGGTGGAGAGCGCTCCCCACACCGCCGCCGTCGGAATCCCCCCGACACGATCGACGTCGTTGGTCTTGGGGTTCTTGATCAGGTCGGGCCTGCGGTAGGGCAGCGCCAGGGCGGCCACGGATCCCGCTAGGAGGACCAGAGCGAAGAACAGCGCCAGGTTGGCGGAGATGTTGGCGATGTTGAGCACCGAACCTCCGATCGTGAAGAGGATGCCAACCAGGACGGCCAGGATCACCGCGTTGATCGGGGACTGGCTGCGCTCGCTGATCTTGGCCAGACCGATCGGCAGCATGCGGTCGAAGGCCAGAGCGAAGATGACGCGGGTCACGACCGCGACGAAGGCCAGGTCGACCGCCAGCTCAGCCGCGGGCACCGCGAGCCCGATGAGGATCTTGGTGATCGGGTCGCCGGAAAGGACCAGGCCGTATCCGAGGCCGCCGGCGTTGGCCTGCAGGCTCGTGATGCTGCCGTAGTCCGTGAGCCCGCCGGTCTGGGCCTGCGACTGCATGAAGTCGAGGCCGATGGTGTTCAACATCAAGAGCCAAACGCCAACCCACACTACGATCAAGAGCACGAGGCTGATGACCGAGGCATAGATGTAGGTGCGGCCAGGGCGCTTGAGCTCGCCGCCGACGTAGTACGAGTAGAGGACGCCGTTGTAGTTCAGGACCATGAATGGGATGACCAGCAACGACGCGCCGAGGTCGACGCCGAGCGGGATGCCATTCTTCTTGGCGAGAGCGATCACATCGTTGTAAGCGGTGGCGTGGCCGCTGAAGGAACCCAGCGCGTTGATGAAGTCCTGGTGCGAGTGGGTGGCGAAAAGGAAGCCGAGGACCAGAAACGCCAGCACCTGGAAGATGACCAGGCCGAGGATGATCTGCGCGATCCGGCGCAGGGTGAAGATGGAACCGAGCCCGACGATCACGAGGAGCGCCACAGCGCAGATCGCGAGTCCGGGCGAGCATGTGACCTGGCCACACTGAGTCGTGCTGGCGATGTTGGTCGCAGCGCTGGTCAGAGCGGAGCTGTTGAACGCAGAGCCGAGGCTCGTCAGTCCGAACGGCACGTAGGCGGCTGCGAAGTTCGCGTTGGCGGAAAGCGTGTAGCTGAAGCCAACGGCGGTCGCGATGCCGACCATCGTCCCGATGGCCGGGTGGATGATGCGGGAAAGGTAGATGTACTCGCCGCCCGCACGGGGGATGGCCTGAAGCAGGTACCTGTAGGCGAACATGGCGATGATCCAGATCAAGGCGCCCAGCAAGAGCGGCAGGATCATGTCGACCTGGGTGAAGTTGAACAGCCCGGAGTAGAAGTTGATGAAGGTGTTGACGACCGCCACCGAGGCGAGAGCTATGCCGGTCGCCGCCGGGATGCCGAGCTCCCGGACCAGGCCAGACGACTGGCGGGTGAACAGGCCCTGTCCCTTGGCCGAACCTGAAGGCGCCTTGTCCATCACTTCTCCTGGCCGCGAAGGCCCAGCTATGGAGCCGGTTGAAATCGAGCCGTTTCTCCCCTCAGAGGCTCGACCTGGAAGGTTCCAGAAACCATATCCGCTGCCCGCGCGCCCGTCAAGATGGGTCCTGGCGGCCGGTCACCTCGGCCACCTCGACCCAACGGCGCTCTCGCGCCGCCAACTCCATGGCTTCGCATACGCCCTGGACCGCGGCGCCCTGGGTGAAGTCGGGCTCCCACGGACCGGCGGGCCATCGCTCGAGAAGGTCAGCCACCTGGTTCACGAAGCTCGAGCCGTAGCCGACCCCCTGACCCACCGGCCACCAGTCGGCGGCGTACGGATGGGTGGGGTGCTCGGCCCGGATCCGGCGCATGCCGTAAAGGCCGGGCGCGTCGGCGGTGCTGCCGTACTTGAGCTCGTTGAGGCGAGCGTAGTCGAAGCTCAGGGTCCCCGATTCCCCGTTCACCTCGACCGTGAAATCGCACGGCCTGCGCACCGCCGTCCGGGCCATCTCGAACACACCCATGGCGCCCGACGCGAAGCGCCCGAGCGCTGACGAGGCGTCGTCGACCGTCACCTCGACCCCTGAGCGACGCCCCACGAACGTGGCTGACTGCGCCGAAACCTCCTGCATCGGTCCGACCATCCATAGGGCCATGTCGATCATGTGGCTGCCGAGGTCGGCGATGGTCGAGCCTCCCATCGAGCGGTCGAAGCGCCAGTCAAAGGGGATTGCCGGGTCCACGAACTCATCGGAGAGCCAGGTGGCACGCCAGAGCCGGACCTTTCCCACCGCACCCTCGTCCACCATCCGCTTCATCAGGGACACAGCCGGCAGCCTGCGGTAGTTGAACCCGATGGCGTTCAGCACTCCCGCTTTGCGCACCGCCCCCAGAGCGGTCAGCGCGCCGGAGTAGCTCGTGGCCAGCGGTTTCTCGCAGATCACCGCTTTGCCGGCCGCCGCCGCCGCCGCCGCGATCTCGGCATGCGTGCCCGGCGGGGTGCAGATGTCGACGATGTCAACGTCGGGTCGCCGGAGCAGCTCCTGCCAGTCGGCGACCCAGGAATCAAATCCGTAGGCCTGTGCCGCGCGCGCGACCCTGGCCTCGTCGCGCCCGCTGATGACACGAAGCCGGGGCTTGACCGGGAGCGAACGCATCACCGGCGCGGCGGTGAACGCGTAAGAGTGGGCCTTGCCCATGATTCCGTAGCCGGCCATCCCGATCCCGACCTCGGGCACCCCCATCTAGCCACCCCCTCCAGGCCTTTCGGCGATGGCGCGTCCCGCTCGCTGCGCCGCCTCGAGAGCAGCCGAGGCGTCCTCGCCCCCGGCGCCCTCGAGCGGGGCACCGCCGGCATGCCGCGCAAAGCTCTCCGCCTGCACCTTCAGCGCCTCATAGAACGTCGCGTCCGCGTCGGGCGGCCACAGGAACCGGCACTCCTTCGCGCCTTTGGTGCCGAACACCTCGACCTTGCAGACGTCGCCAAGCGGGAACCTGCGGCCGAGCGAAACCAGCGCGGTGCTGCCTCCGCTCATCGCAGCCACGGCCTGGGCGCTCTCGGGGTCGCCCGGCCAAGCCTCGCCTGCAACCTCTGCCGCCACCGCATGGATCTCGCCGAACTCCTGGCCGGTGAGCCAGCGCGCCTGGTCGAACTCGTGCACGCCCATGTCGATAAACACCCCGCCGCTGTGAGCTCGAAATTGCGCCCCGGGCGGTTCGCCGTCCCACTGAAAGCACGCGACGAGATAGATCCCGCCCAGGTCGCCGGCGGCCATCTGCTCGCGCAGCTCGCGCAGCATGGGGACGAACCGCCGCCAGAATCCGATCTGAAGAGGAACGCCGGCCGCCGACGCGACGCGCGACGCTTCACGCGCCTCGACTGCGGTGACCCCGAGGGGTTTCTCGCACAGGATGGGCAGCTTGGCCGAGGCCAGTCTGCTCACGGTTTCGAGATGGAGATCGCTTGGCGTGCATACGATCACGCCGTCGAGGCCGCCCGCCGCCAGCATGGCTTCGAGGGACTCGTGCACGGCGGCCCCGGGCGCCACCAGCTGCGCTCGGGACGCAGGCGACGGCTCGGCCACTGCAACGATGGTCGCGACGCTGGAGCCCGAGAGCGCTTTCAGGTGGTTCCTGCCCATGCGCCCTGCGCCGGCCAACCCGAATCTGAATTGAGACATCAGAAGCCGCGGGCGGCCAGGTACTGACGGTTGGCGCGCTGGTCGGCGGCCGGCTGTCCGAGCGGGTTGCCGGCGTCCGGCAGCACGTCCTGCTCGACGACGAGCCACCCCGAGTAGGCGGTCCTCACCCAGTCGAGCACCGCCTCGACGTCGAGGTCGCCCTCTCCGAGACGGCAGAACGCCTTGCGCTTCCAGATCTCGGAGACCGGCGCCACCTCGCGGACGATCTGCTCGACCACGTCGCGGCGAGCGTCCTTCAGATGCAGGTGATTGATGCGGGGTCCCCAATCGCGGACGGCCACAGTCGGGTCGCCGCCGCCCAACAAAAGATGCCCGGTGTCGAGACAGAGGCCGATCGATGTCAATTCGAGCACCTTCTCGATCTCCCACACCGCCTCGACCTGGGTGCCGGTCTCGTGGTGGAAGGTCGGCTCGTACCCGCGCTCGCGGCAGCGCGCGACTGCCAGCTCGACGCCCTCCGCAAAGCGCTTCCAGCCCTCCCCGTCCAGGCCCAGGCTGCGATCCAGCGCGGACTGCGCTGGCCGGGCCCGCCTTGCATCGGTGCCCGCGTCCGCCAGGGTGGGTTTCGGCTTGAGCCCGTGGCCCGGCCCGACCGCGTCGAAAACGTCGAGCAGCGAATCAAGGCCGGCGAGGGCGGCGCCCATGGCGTTCGGGTCGGAGAACGGAAGCTCGAAGAAGCCGCCGGCAAGGCCGAGGCTGCGCCGGCTCAGCGCCTGTGCCAGCTCGGCGCCATCACCGAGGTAGCCGACGGGTCCGAGGTCGATTCCGGCATAACCGGCGGCCGCCACCTCATCCATGAGCATCGCTCCATCGGGGACGTTGGGCAGAATGCCGACCGTGAGCTCGAACGCGCCATAGCTGACCGGCGCGTTCGCGACCACGATGGAGCCTCTCCCACGCGCGCCCACGGCTACCGCGACGTTGTGAGCGCCGGCTCAGAGGGCCGCACCATTCGCGCGCGGCCTCGATGCACGTCGACGATCGACTTGCACAGCGCGATGTCGTGCAGCGTGTCAAGCGCGGAGGTCCGAGGCTCGCGGCCCGTCGTGGCGCACTCGTGGAAGTGGATCAGCTCCTGCTTGAAGCTCTCCTGGAAGGAGGTGACCTCTTCGCTGCGCGACGCTTCCGGCGACCCGGGCACGCCGTTCTCAGTGACGAGAAGACTTGGCATGCTGCGCAGGAATGGCGAAGGAAACGAGAGCGTGATCCTCTGGTCGGGCGTGTAGAAAGCGAACTCCATCTCGTAGCGCGCGATCGACGGCAGGTCCACCCAGGCGAGGATCACATGCGTCTTGCCGTAACCGAACACCGCGGTCAGTCCTGTCTCGCGGATGTCGGCGAAGTCCAGGCTGTCGGGCTCGCCCAGGACGCCGCGCATCGCGTTCAGCTCGTGCACGAGGCTGTCGAGGAGGACGAGATGGTACGCCCAGCGGGACAGCGGGTCCACGCCCTCCCCCAGCGCCGCCGTGATGCGTGCCGCGTTGTCCGCGGCGAGCTTGTCGGCCAGCTCGGCCGTTAGAGCCTGGCCGCGCACCAGGTTGTACTGCTGCACGTAGGGCGCGATCGGCGATTCGAGAGTCGTGATCCTCAACAGACGCAGGTCTTCGAGCGCTCTCGCCCTTTGAACCAGGCTCACGTAGGCCGGGTCGTAACGCTTGTTGTAACCGACCATCAAGGTCACTCCACCGCGCTGGGCCGCGTCGATCATCTCGCGACCCTCGGCGACGGAGAAGCACATCGGCTTCTCGACGAAAACGTGCTTGCCCGCGGCGGCGGCGGCGACGGCAACCGGCGCGTGGCTGCCCGAGGTGAGCACCATCACGGCGTCGAGGGGCTCCGCCACGAGATCGTGCCAGTCGTCGAACAGCCGCGTCACGCCGTACTCGCGCCCGCAGGCCGTGCGAACCTCCTCCGAGAGGTCGCACAGGGCCGCAATCTCGAATCGGTCCGAGAGCTCGCGCAGATAGTGGAGATGCATGACCTGGGCGATGAGCCCACAGCCGACGACGCCGACCTTAAGCCGCCTTGTCGAGGCCATCGCCACTCCCAGACACGACCGCCTGAATCAACCCGTTGGAACGTTCCAGCGAAGTGCACGCAAGGCTATACGAACCTGACGTGGCCGTCAATCGCCGGCTTGCCACAGCACCGCGGCCGCTTCGGCAATGCCCGTTTCGGCAGGCACGAAGGGGTCCTCGTGCTCGATGGCGACCGTGCGCAGCTGGGGGCACGCCGCCAGCGCGGCCGCCAGGCGCGCCCACCATTCCCGAGGCTGCCCCCTCCCGACCACCGCGAAGTTCCACGGCATCGCTTCCGGGGGGCGCGGCCAGCGCCGGTCGAGCAGGCCGTTCAGAGCGAGGTTGGCAGGCTGAAACGCCACGTCCTTTCCGTGCGCGTGCCCGATCCTGTCGCGCAGTCGCTCGACCACCGCCATGGGGTCCATGCCCATCCAGAAGAAGTGGCTCGGATCTATGTTGGCGGCAATCGAATCCCCAAGCTCGGCGAGTCGCTCGAAGGTCTCGACGTTGTAGACCACCGTGCCTGGATGCAGCTCGAGGCAGATCAGGAGGCGCGGATGCTCGCGCCGGGCGTGCTCCGCCATCGCGCCCCAGAACGGCGCGACGTGCTCTTCCCACTGTGACTCGTGGATGCCCTCGAGGTATGGGAGCCAGCCGCCACCGACGAAATGAGCGGTGCGATCACCCGCCGCGCCACCAGGACACCCGGCGAGGGCGACGACGCGCTCGACGTCCAGCTCGGCCGCGAGCCTGACCGCAT
>JBIOJB010000068.1:0-16054 GCA_044450465.1 Candidatus Dormibacterales bacterium
ATATTGCTCAGCCTCACGCGACCGGGCGGCGACGGCGCCGTCACTTTGCTGCACACAGGCGTGAGCGACTGGTCTCACCACACCCGGCGAGCGGACATTCTGGTGGCTGCCGCCGGCCGTCCAGGCATCATTCGCCCAGAGCATGTCAAGCCGGGCGCGGTGGTAATCGGTGCCGGGGTGCGCTACTCGGGGCACAACCTCTTGGCCGATGTCGATGACAGCGTCGCAGAAGTGGCTGGCTGGATTACCCCGCGGGTTGGCGGCGTTGGACCGACGACCGTGGCGATGCTGTTCCGCAACGCAGTTGACTGTGCCGAGCGGCGTCAAGCGGAAACCTACGAGACGAGCTAACCAAGCTATACCTCTGACGGGCGATGGCCGACGAAAACCCCTTGACTCTCGACCGGTGGAGAGTTGCACCCTTTGGATATGAGTCAACCGCGCAGGGCGAATTTGGAGTCGATCGGGAGGTTCTCTCGGCTCAGCGGCATTCCGGTAAGTCATCTCCGGCACTACCACGAGGTGGGTCTGTTGCAGCCGGCTCACATCGATCCGGAGTCAGGCTATCGCTACTATGCGACAGCCCAAATTGAAGCCGGCGCGATCCCATAATCCAAGACTGTGAGGATCGAAAGGTGAACGGCGGGGATCCTGTCGGGGAGTTCCGGGAGAATTGGGAGCAACTCGCTGCGCAAGCACGTGATGAAAAACTGTTTGGAGGCGGATACGATCGGCCGCGCTTGGTGCTGATCGAGGCCAGCCGGGAAACAGGTCTACGCCGACTGTTCCCCTTCACGAGTATGGCCCGGCTCTGTTTTGCTCGGTCGTCTACGTGGCCGTTCCAGGACATACAGCCGGCCACGGTGGAATTTAGTCGAGACGGCAGATACATCGTTCGAAGCGGAGGGCCCTACCCAGCGGATCGCGACCCTCCAATCGCTTTGGAAACAGCGGATGCCGCCACCGCGGTGGCTACGGTGATCAACTTGCTTGGCGTCTGACAGTCCAAGCTGGGCGCGGCCCGAGCTAGGGGGCAGTCGCTATTGGTGACACGTCCAATGGGCCGCGACCCAATTCGTACACCTTAAGGAAATACAGGGCACCCGGGCCAGGGCGCGCCGAGGGCCTTTGACTTTGGCTGAGTGGCACTCGAGCGATTCCGAGACCGGCAGCACTGGTGTTCGCCTGATGTCTTCAACTGGCTGAAGGACGAGTACGGGCAGCAAGCGGGCGAGGGACACTACCGTCCGAGTATGCAAAAGGCATTGGAGACGGGTCAGGGCGGCGTCCCTAGGATGTTCGTGCTGGTTGGCCTTCCCGCAGCGGGCAAGACGAGCCGGGCACGCGAGCTTGCATCAGAATGGACCGCTCTGCTGCTGACCCCCGACGAGTGGATGATCCCACTCTTCGGACAGGAGCAGCCCGAGGGCAAGCGCAACCTCCTGGAGGGTCGCCTGATCTGGCTGGCGTTGTCCGCGCTGCGGATTGGGGTCAACGTGGTGCTCGACTTCGGCGTGTGGGGCAAGGACGAGCGGTCGGCGCTGCGAGCGTTGGCAGCCTCGGTCGGAGCAACCAGCGAGCTTGTCTACCTGCAAGTGGACGAGGAGGAGCAGTGGCGCCGGGTTCAGGCTCGCTCCCTGACCGACGTTGCAACTACCTTCGAGATGACAAAGGCGGACCTCGAACGGTGGCGGCAAATCTTTCAGCCGCCGGACGCGACCGAGCTTGAGACAGCGGACATCGACCCCCCACCGGAGGGCTTCGACTCTTGGGAAGCCTGGGTGGCTCAGTGGTGGCCAACGTCCCTCCCTCGATAAGGTGACCCGTGAGTCATCGATCCGAGTACGCGCTCAACGCGGGCGGGAGCTGTCGTATTCGGGAGGAGCGCCCAGACGATCACGATCAGGTCCGTTGTGTGCAGATTGCCGCCTCCGATCGGCGGACGGGTAGCCGGCCCTCTCGCGTGATGGGTCACAGGTCAGGTCAACGCCAGCAGGTGTCACAATCGGTCGTCCTATGGAATTTAGCGTCCGAGAGCTTTCTCCCATTGAGACCCACGATCTTCGGCAGCGCGTATCGGCAGCGGGCCGGATTAGTCTGCCGAGCTGGGATCATGAGCTAGACGAAGCGCCCGGCTCGTGGCACTTGGGAGCAGTCGATTCACGGGGCAAGGTGGTCGCAATAACCACTTTCTTCCAACTGCCGTGTCCCTACCAGGCCGAGGTGGCAGGCGCGTACCGCCTCCAGTTCATGGCCGTAGAACCATCGCTCCAACGAACTGGCTTAGGCACGCTTGTGCTGACCGAGGGACTGCGGCGACTCCGATCATCAAATGTGCCACTGGTGTGGGCCACCGCCCGACCGGAGGCCGTGCCTTTCTATCAGCGCTTCGGCTTTTCTGTCGTCCCGGCCAGCGAGCTGGACGCAGAGGCTTCCCAACCCACCATCCTGCTCGACCTCACAGCCTGAACCGCCTCGGCCCCAATCGCGGCTAATGCCAGAGGAGCTCCCCTCGCGGGGCGAGAATCCGAGCGACTGCAGCACTGTGGTTTGTATATCCAGTCGGAGGCACGTCAAGACATCGCATTCCACCTCCCACCGATCCGAGTCACCTGCGCGGCTCACTTGATCGTTGTCTTAGGTCGGTGTGGGGAGGGGAGGGCACGGCTCCTCTACACGATGAACACCGAGCATGCCGACCGGGTTGCCTAGACTCCGATCGTGACCAGGACGTCGACGCGACGCGCGATTGTAATAGTCCCCCCGCCACTAGACATGGCATCTATCGAGCCGATCCGGCAGCGTTTCGATCCACTGGCAGGGATTCTCCCGTCGCACATCACACTGGTCTTTCCATTCGAGAGTGACCTCACCACGCAGGACCTGCGCAAGCACATTGATTTCGCGGTTGAAGGAGTAGCGCCTTTCGCACTTACCTTGGATGGGATCACCGGCTCCGAACGCGAATACCTTTTCCTGATGGTAAGGCGTGGCTACGAGACGATCGTCGAGATGCATGAGCGGCTTTATTCCGGCCCACTTCAGGTGCACCTCTCGCTCACCCATGCGTATGTTCCGCACGTGACCGTGGGTCGGCTTGGAACCGCTGCAGCCTTTGAGGCAGCCTTGACTTCGGTCGCTCAGCTCAATACTCGAATCGAAACTGTGGCTCATTCTCTGACCGTCTATCGGCTGGAAGACGAGGGTCTTCGGCCGATCGAGTTCGAGGTTCGCCTTGCGAAGAGCGATTGAAACCGGTCCCGCTCTCCCGTTTCTCACCCAAATAGATCTCGTTCCGGCGTTGCCCGGGCGGCTTCGCCTAGGTGTGGGAGGTACTGGCCGCTGGCCGACAACCTGACTTCGGTTTACATTCTTTTTCAATGACTCCGCTCGTGATCGTCTGCGGTCCTCCTGCCGTCGGCAAGACGACCCTTGCGAAGGTGTTGAGTACACAGCTCGGCCTTCCAGTCCTATCAAAGGACTCGTTGAAAGAAGCGATAATGGATCACCTCGGCGGAGCTCCGGCCGTCGGCGCAGCGGCGTTTGCCGTCCAGTTCGCGATTGCGCGCGAGTTACTCGCGTCAGGTGTCGGGCTCATCCTTGAGGGTCCGTTCTTCGTAGACCAAACAGAACTCG
The DNA here is from genome assembly GCA_044450465.1 of Candidatus Dormibacterales bacterium. Classification (GTDB taxonomy): domain Bacteria; phylum Chloroflexota; class Dormibacteria; order Dormibacterales; family Dormibacteraceae; genus JBIOJB01. The sequence continues at coordinate 3,637 of JBIOJB010000068.1, forward strand.
CAGACATAGCTGCGCTCGGCGACGCGGTCGTCCTCCGACTTGACTGCCCGTTAGAGGTGTTGGAAAAGCGATACATCGACCGCCAAGCGAGCCGACACCCGTCTCATCGGGGCTTGGAGGCCCTTCGCGATCTCCGTCAACGAGTGCGGAATGGCGCCTACGATCCACCGGAACTCCATCGGCCAGTGCTCCGGATCGACACCACCGACGGCTTCAAACCCTCTGAGGGAGAGATCGTGCTCTGGCTTCAGGCGGAATGTGGAGCAATAGCGATCGAGGCAGGCTCCTCCTAGATCTGATGGCTCGAGGTTTCCGCGTGGCGGGGTTGCTCGACAAGAGCGGGGAACCAGTTCCCGGCTCATCGAAAGCCACGATAAGCCTCGTCCATGGACGGCCACGTGGCTCGACCCACCGTTTCAGCCCGCGCTCGACCATATCGATCAGGCATACGGCGTCTGTTTCACGGAGGGCGCCGAAATCCTGTTGATATGTGGCCATGACGTTGACGGCGTCACGCCCTATTGGAATCTTCCTGGCGGCGGTCTTGAGGCTGGTGAAACGCTCCAGCAATGCCTGATCCGCGAGGTAGCGGAGGAGGCTTGCGCGCGGGTCACCGCCTGCCGCTACCTGGGATGCCAACGGGTGGACGACTTGCAGCATCCTGATGGGCCACAGAGTTACTACCAGGCGCGGCTTTGGGCCAGGGTGGAGCTAGATCGCTGGGATCCGAGGCACGAGACATTCGAGCGCAGGCTTGTTGTTCCTACAGAATTCCTGTCCGTACTTGCCTGGGGCCAAACGCTAACCGCCGCGATCATCCTTGAAGAAGGCTTGCGACTGGATGCGGAGGCGAAGCGCCGCCCGAGGTAGGGGGCAGCCGCAGGTAACCGCTCTGCCTGTATATGGGTCTTGAGAGCGACATGGTCATGACGGAGCTGCCACCAGTGGTCCGGCTCGTCCACGCGGCCCGGGGTGGCGATACGCGCGCGTTCGGCGAACTGGTGGAACGCTTCCAGTCGATGGCGCAGGGATATGCACTCGCGCTCCTGCGCGACCCCGGTCTAGCCGAGGATGCATGTCAGGAAGCTTTTGTCGACGCCTTCTTTCATCTGCATCAGCTGCGCGAGGACGCCGCCTTCCCGGGGTGGTTCCGGCGAATCGTCCACAAACACGCAGATCGCCAGCGTCGCAGCCGCCTGCTGGCAGTCGAGCTCGGTGAGCTGCCGGACGCGAGAGATCCGCTGGCGGCGCTTCTAGAGGCCGAGGAGCGGCGTTCGGTGCAGGGAGGAAGTGGGGGCGCTACCTGCGCGCTTGCGTGACTCGATTGAGCTCTTTTATGGCGGCGGCCTAGCCGTCGACGAGATCGCGAGCTTCCTGAACGTCACCCCGTCGGCGGTCAAGAAGCGGCTGTTCGACGCTCGCGCGCTCCTTCGACGCGCGCTCCCAACACCGGTCGCGGCCAGATCCCGACCGCGCGACGCCGTTGCGCTGCTCATCGCGTCACGGACCGGCGATGCGCGGGTCGCCGCCGATGTACTGGCGCGGCGCCCGGATCTCGCATCCCTTGCCGAACGTTGGGTTGATCCCGACGAAGTCCGCGACTACGGAGCGATCGGCGCCGGGTACACACTCGTCCAACGTGCTGCCTTCATGGGCCACTGCGCGGTCGTGGAGGTCTTGGTGCGCGCGGGCGCGCCGCTGCACGCGCGAGTCGGGCTCGACCCGCTCGACCTCGCCGTCCTGCAGGACGACGTCGAAATGGCGCGCCTGCTCCTTGCGATTGGCGCCCCTCCGGGCGGCACTCGGGAGGAGACGCTCACGCCCCTCCACCGTGCGACTATGCGCGGTCGGGATGCGATGGCTGACCTCTTGCTCGAATCGGGCGCTTCACCAGACGCTGCCGGTCCTGGCGGCAGAAACGCTGCGGACTGGGCGCGGCTCAAAGGACACCACCAACTCGCAAACCTGATCGAGGAGTACGCGACATGAAAGAGCTCATCGAAACCGGCATCAAGGCGGTCGACCTCTACGCTCCCCTGCCGTGCGGCGGCCGGCTCGCTATCCGCGGTGAGCGCGGCACCGGCCAGGCAGTGGTCGCATTCGAGATCGTGCACAACGTGTGCACGCACACCAAGGCTACGGCGCATTTCTTTGTCGAGGACGATACTGAGCAGTTCCGTCGTGGGCTTCGAGAGTCGGGAGTCGAGGCGGAGGTCAGCCCAAGCGATAGGGCGACCTATGCCGAACTTCGGAAGGACGGATCGGTGCTCGGGACGATTGTCATTGGCGACGACCCCGAGGCGGACTCCTGGATCATGCTGTCGCGCGACCTGCTCAAGTCGGGCCAGTTACCCGCAGTAGACGCGACCCAGTCTGGTACGCGCCTCAAGCTCGGCGCACATTCGGAGCTGGCCGGCGCAGCCCGGCAGTCGGTGGCGGAAGGCAACATGGCTGGCGCCTCGATGCTCGCCTTCCTCCGGCAGTGGTTCACAGTCGCCGAGCCGTGGACCGGTCAGCCGGGGGAGTACGTAAGCCTCGAGCAAACGTTGTCTGGCACCCGCCAGTTCGTCAGGTCTCTCACATGACGTTCGGCACTTCAAGCCCCGCTTATGTGGTTCGAGTCCGCGGGGACCCCAGGATCGCTGTGATGTCGGTCATCCTGGCCAGGCCACCCTGCGGCGCGGATTCAGACGTCTCCTAACGCATTAGTTGCGGATCAGCCAACGACGGCTTCATTCCAAAGGCCAGCGCTGCAACGCAGAGCGCGCGAGAAGCCCCCACACGACGATAACCGCACCTGCCAGTCGTATCTCGGCTGTGACTGGAGTTGAGGGAATCAGCAGGATCAGGCCAGCTAGAACCGTGATCGTGCCCGAGAACGCGAAGTACCACCTCCATCGAATTGCAAGTGCGCCCATGCCCTTCGTCCTTATCGCTCCTTGTCGACGTTCGAGTACGAGCACATACAGATATCCGCCTGGCATGAACCAGAACAGCACAATCAGGGCAATTGCACCTGCCGGAGCGGTCAGTGCTCGAGGCAGTCCTATGCTGCCGCCGCCAAGGCCAACCGCCAACACAACCGCCCAGATGACGAATGCAGCCACGACAAGGAGCTGTTGCCTGGATAGCCTCGTCAATTCAGTGGTGCAGGAGTTTACGACAAGGCCTTTCCGGCGGCCGCGGACCTGCCGTCCCATTGCCTGCGAGCAACGCGTCGGAGAATGCGAGCGGCGTATAGGCTCACTAGGTGGCGGACCTCGTTTTCGAGCACGCTCGCCTGGCCGAGATTTCCGACGCGCTAGAACCGGACCGCCCGGATCTGGAGCCTTATGTCCGTCTTGTCGCCGAGTTCGCGGCTAACACGGTGCTGGACATCGGGTGCGGAACAGGAACTTTCGCATGCGTGCTGGCCGGACGCGGCGTTGAGGTCATCGCAGTCGATCCAGCCGCTGCGTCTCTTGATGTGGCCCGCTCGAAACCAGCCGCCGATCTAGTCCGGTGGATCCATGGCGACGCGACTGAGCTTCCGCCGGTTGAGGTCGACCTGGTCACCATGACAGGAAACGTGGCTCAGGTTTTCATCACCGACGAGCAATGGGCCTCGACCCTGCGTTGCTGTCGAAACGCGTTGCGCCCAGGCGGTCACCTCGTGTTCGAGACTCGAGATCCTGCAAGGAAGGCCTGGCTCGAGTGGGACAGAGTGCAGTCGCTTCGAAGGACAATCATCGAGGGCGTGGGAGCTGTCGAAACGTGGGTGGAGCTGTTGGAAGTGCACCAGGACCTAGTGACCTTCCGCTGGACCTTTGTCTTCGATGGCGATGCGACTGTTTTGACGTCAGATTCGACCTTGCGATTTCGCGGATACGGCGAGATTATCGAAACGGTTCGCCAAGCGGAGATGACAGTCGAGGAGGTCCGCGATGCACCCGATCGTCCGGGGCGTGAGTTCGTATTCATCGCCCGCAGATGAAAGGCGGCCCGGGCGCCAGTACTGCTCTGCTAGTGGCGAATTACAACCGTATTCGCCTGTTCTAGCTCAGCGCGGTCAAGGTGATGAGATTCTCGAGTAGACAAGGAGATCCTTCCATTCGCCACCGATCAGCTCCCAGTGGCGGAGTAAGCCCTCACGGGCGAATCCGGCTTGTTCAGCCGTCTTCCATGAGGCCACATTCCCTTCCTCGACAAAAAGCTCCAGACGGGCGATCTCTAGGTTTTTGAGCGCCCAATCTGATGCGGCGACTAGGGCCGCAGTCATCGCACCTCTGCCACGAGCAGAAGGGCGGAGCCAGTAGCCGACGGAGGCCCGACCGCGATCGATGTCCCGAATCCAGACGCCGATCGCACCGAGAGGGCGATCGTCTGCTCCATCGGCAATAACGAAGGCATACCCCTCCCTGGACGTCAACCGATCACGCTGGCGTTGGATGAAGGCAAGGCCGGCCGCATCCGAATAGACGGCGGGCACGGTTGTGATCAGCGGAATAAGGGGGTCTGCCGACACCTCGTGGATCATTTCAAGATCGCTGTCTCGAAAGTCACGAAGGACCAGCTCGCCGGCCTTGAGGCGTGGCAGGATCAGCGGCTCGAAACTGTCGCGGTCAGCCATCGCATGATTGTCAACCAAGAGCCTGCGGTCTCCTGCGCCGCCTTGAGGTGAGGTGCTGCGACCAAAGCGGCTCTCCGCGGTCTAGACATCTACCAGCGTCCAGGTCCGGCCAGGCGGCTTAGCTTCATGTACCTCCGCGTTAGATCGGGTTCACTATCAGCGATCTCGGATCGACTCGAGCAATGCACTGAGTTATGTGGTGCACGATCCGCTGGCATCGGACAATGTCGCTGATGGCCGACGCTATGGTCCGAGAAAGCCTGCAAGCCAATCTCAAGTTTCGCTGGACGGCTTTGATTCGCAGGCGCCTCGAGGGCCTCACCGACGCTGAGTACCTCTGGGAACCGGCCGCCGGTTGCCTGACGATCCGTCGAGGCGGCGATGGCTATGTGTTGGACCCGGTGGGGTCTACCGACATCCCGCTGGGCAACATCGCGTGGCGGATGGCGCATCTCGCCTTCAGTCTCTCGTCGCACCCCATCGCGGTGGTCGCCTTCGGGCCGAACTGGCCCAGACCGGACCTTGCCGCTCCAGCCGGGACAGTAGGTGAGGCACTTGCCCGCCTCGATAGCGCTCACGCGCATTGGGAAGCTGCGCTAGGAAGGTTGTCGGATTTCGATCTCGCCCGAAACTTCGGCCCAGCCGCGGGCGAGTACTCCACTAGCACCGCACTAGACCTCGTGCTGCACATCCATGCGGAAGTGCTGCAGCGTGGCGCGGATCTCTGCCTGCTCCGCGACCTCTACTGGCACCTCCACGGCAGGCCTGCATAGGGAAGACCCTGCGGGTCCAGATGGATTGAGGTTGATGGTGGGCCGGGTTACCGTAAGGTGCAACGCTGGCCAGTGTGCCTTTTGCAGTAGCTCAAGGAGTTGTCGATGAGGCGGGCGTCGAGGAAGGGTCAGAGGGGCTGTTGACTCCCCGATGACTAGGCCCGAGTCTCGGCCAGGGCACTCTGCACCATCTTGACGTGGGCATCTGCGTGGCGAGTGGTACCAAGCAGTTCGGCCCACTGAAGATCCGGTCGCTGAGACCCAGGGACGAGCCGCGCCAACTGGTCGTTGCTGAGTCCTCGGAGAAGTTGAATCCTTTGTGCGCAAACTTCCCGCAGCTCTTCGAGTAAGTCTTCGAGGCTTTGACCGCGACGCGATTCGACTTGCGCTTGATTCTCGCTGTTCACGTACGTAGTGCGTTCTTCGGACGTGTTACCACGGCGGGACAGGCGCACAGGATCGTCGTCGTCTGCCACCAATCGCTGTCCTATTGCGAGGAAGCCCCACTCGCTCTGGACAACATGGGCAAGGTGATCTGTCGCGCTCCACGGTGAGCCACCTTGGTGCTGACTGTCAGTGATCGGCCGCTCGCGGTCCGGGGGTCGAATCTCGCGAAACGACACCTCTACAGCTTCCATTGTCGCCCGTAGCAGCGCCGCCAGTTCTTCCGCCCGGTGATTCATAGATTCGGGCAGTTTATCCCGCGCTTGGTAGCCGGGCCGAAGCACTCGCGCATATCGAGCGCTAGCCCGGCGCACCTTAATTGACACCTTCAGCTTGTGTCAACGGCGTGGCAAATCGATCGCCGATGATCTCCCCTGATTCCGGACGAGCTACGGCACGTCCGCGAGAGGCTACGATCGGGGTGTGGATGCGCTGCTCGCGCAGCGGGTCATCCGCGATGATGGCCGACGTGAAGGAGATCGAGGTTGTCGTCGCCCATAACGAGCGCGCGACCCTGCGCGTCGGCGACGTGTTCCTGAAGATCGACGCTGATCAGACCCGCACCGACGTCGAGGTCGAGGCGATGGCGATGGCGCCGGTCCCGACCGCGGAGATCCTGTGGCGGAAGCCGCCCGTGCTCGCGCTCGCCGCTCTCGCGGGGACGGCACTCGGCCACCTCGGCGAGCCGTCGACCGCGTCGGCGGCGGCGTGGACTGCGGCCGGTACCGCCGTTCGGACGCTGCACGCCGCGCCGCTACCGCCATGGCCCGGTCGGACCTTCGACGAGTTTGGGTCACAGCTCGACGCGGAGTGCGCGTGGCTCGTCGCCAACGACGTCCTTCCCGCCGAGGTGATCACGCGGAACCGCCGGCTCGCCCAGACTGCGCTCCGCCCGTGGACACCGGTCTTCATCCACGGCGACCTGCAGGTCGATCACGTCCTCGTCGCCGGTGACGAGGTCACCGGCGTCCTCGACTGGTCCGAGGCGTCCCAGGGCGACGCGCTTTTCGACCTCGCCACCCTCACGCTCGGACACGAGGAGCACCTTGGCGACGTCATCGTCGGCTACGGCACCAAAGTCGACCGCGAGCTCATCCGCGCGTGGTGGTCGTTGCGATGCCTGCTTAACGTCCGCTGGCTGGTCGAGCACGGCTTCGGCCCGCCCGAGGAGATGCCCGAAGTCGCAATGCTGAGATTGGCGCCGTGAAGCCGGCACGAGCCTGACGGCTCCGAGTGCCCGATCCTGCACTACAGTGCCCGCTCGTCGGTCCGCGACCTAACGACGGCTCCGTCGCGCTCTGCGGTCACGACATCTCATCCTGGGTTAAACCCCGACCGCCTGGGGTTGATCAGACTCGGCTGCTAGACCGGCCCGAGTTGTCGATGAGTCTGTGACCCTTTAGGAAATACAGGGCAGGGCCGCGGTGACCTGGCTCAGCTTGGGTCGGGATGGCGTCACCGCAGGGGGTGGGGGAGCCGGTTACTCTCGGATGGACGGATCCGCGGTTTCCTTAATGACGTCGCGAGCGCCCGGTTGGAGGGGATAGGCTCCACCCGCCAAACCGGCTGACATTTGACCTCCGCGGCCCTATCCGCCGGCGGATGAGTGTCATCGTTGCCGTTGGTGTCCACATTTCGGCAGCAACTCGCATTCCTGTGGGAGCACCTGCGGACCGAGCCACGCGCGCTCTCGCTTCTGGCGCTTACGGTCGCCGCCGGCGCAGTCGCGTCGCTGGCTGGCCCGCTGCTACTCGCGCGCTACATCGACTCGGCGCAGGGTGGCACGCTCGCGCAGATCGAGCTGGCGGCGGTCCTCTACCTCGTCACGGCATCTTCGCTGCCGGTTCTCGGCGTCCTCGAGACCTGGCTCGCCACGATCGTCGCCTGGCGCGCGACGAACCGGCTGCGCAGCCGCCTCTTCCGCCATTGCCTTGAGCAGGATCTCGACTTGGTCGAGCGGCACCCGCCCGGCGCCCTGATCTCCCGGATCGACGGCGACGTCGAGTTGCTTAGCGAGTTCCTTTCGACGTTTCTGGCGCGGCTCGGCACCGGCCTGCTCGTGATCATCGGCGTGCTAGTTGTGCTCGTCCGCATCGACTGGCGCCTGGCGGCGCTGCTCGGGCTCTTCCTCGTCCTCTGCGCCGTGGCACTGAACGCGCCGGGGAGAATCGCGCAGCGCCGTTGGCACCTCCAGCGCCGCGCGACCGCGGAGGAGTTCGGCACGCTCGAAGAGCTCCTGAGCGGGACCGAGGACATCCGCGCCAACGGCGCGACCGGCTGGGCGATCTCGACCTACATGCGGCGCGCCTGGGTGAGCTACGTGACGTTCCGACGCGCACAGCTCGTCTCCAACGTGGGCTGGGCGAGCGCTCTCGTGCTCTATGGCTGGGCGACTGCCGCCTGCCTCGCGCTTGCGACGTGGCTCTTCGATCGCCACCTGCTGACCGTCGGCGGCGTGTACCTCGTCTTCTCCTATGCGGACGCGATCCGGACGCCGCTGGACGCGGTCAACCGGCAGCTTCAGCTGCTGCAGACGGTCGGCGCCGCGCTCGCGCGGATGCGCGAGCTGCTCGCTGAACGTTCCCGGCTCAGCTGGAGCGAGGTTCAGGTGCAGCTCCCGTCTGAGCCACCCACGGTCCGGCTGGACAGGGTCAGCTTCAGTTATCCCGGCGGCGGCGAGGTGCTGCGCGGCGTCACGATCGAGCTGCGCCCCGGCCGTCGCATCGGGGTCGTCGGCCGCACCGGGAGCGGCAAGACTACGGTCGCGCGATTGCTGCTCCGGTTCCAAGACCCGACACAGGGGCGTGTCACCATCTACGGCCACGACCTGCGTGAGCTGCCGCGCGAGGAGCTGCGGCGGCTGGTCGCCTACGTGCCGCAGGACGTGCAGCTGCTGCTGGGATCGGTCCGCGACAACTTGACGCTCTTCGGCCAGGCGCCCGATGCGAAGCTTCGCGAGGCACTGGACCTGGTTGAGCTCGGCGAGTGGCTGAGCAGTCTGCCCGCGAAGCTCGACACCCGCCTAGCTCCGGGCGGCGCTGATCTCTCAGCCGGCCAGGCGCAGCTGCTCGCCGCGGCGCGCGCGTTTCTCGCAGAGCCGGCGCTGGTGGTGCTCGACGAGGCGTCCTCTCGGGTCGATCCCGTCACCGAGCAACGGCTCGAGGCCGCCTTCGACCGGCTGCTGAGAGGTCGCACGGGGTTCGTCATCGCCCACCGGCTGGCGACGGTTCGGACCGTCGACGACGTGCTTGTGATGGAGGGCGGGCGCGTGGTCGAGTTCGGGCCGCGGGTCGAGCTCGAGGCGAACCCCGGAAGTCGCTTCGCGGCGCTGCTGCAGCGCGGGCTCGGAGAGGCGACCGCGTGATCGACCAGGACTCTGATCCGCCGCCCCTGTTCGCGACTCTGCTCGGGCTCGGCCGCGCCCGCCCGCTGCAGTTCTTCATCAGCAGCGGCGCGGTGTTCTCGCACTACCTGCTCCAGCTCGCGCCCGGGCTGCTGCTGCAGGCGTTCTTCGATGACCTGACCGGCCGCCAGCCGGCAGGTCTCGGCCCGTACACCCTGCTCGCGCTCCTTGCCGGCGTCGCGATCATGGCCGGGATCCAGGGCATCGCCAACGCCGCCGAGCCGACGCTTCGCCAGGCGGCCGCCGTCTTGATGCGCCGCAACCTGCTGGCCGCGATCCTGCGGCGGCCTGCGGCCCAGGCGCTGCCGGGGTCGCCCGGCGAAGCGGTCGGCAGAATGCGCGACGACGTCACGGCGATCTCGGACGCGCTCACCTACGCGCTCGATCCGATCGGGATGGTCGTGATGTTGGGCAGCGCACTGTTCATCCTGGCGCGGGTCAGCATGTTCGTGACGGTGGCGGTGGTCGTGCCGGCGCTGCTCGCGATGTTGGTCGTCAACACGCTCGCGCGCCGCCTCGCGACCTACCGCCGAGCCTCACTGCAGGCGGGCGCCCACGTGACCGGGCTGATCGGCGAGGCGTTCGCAGCGTTCGTTACGATCAAGGGGGCCGGCGCCGAGGAGCGGGTCGCCCGGCATTTCGACGAGCTCGGAGCGGCGCGGCTGCGAGCGGTCACCCGCGACGTGGTGCTGAGCCAGTCGGTCGATTCACTGGCCACCAACCTATCGACCATCGCCGTCGGCGCTGTCCTGCTGCTCATCCCGACGGCGCTTCGCTCGGGCTCTTTCACAGTCGGCGACTTCGCCCTCTTCGTCAGCTATCTCGCGCGGTTCTCGACGGTGACGAGCTACGTCGGCCAGTACGCGCGGATCTACCGCCAGGTGCTCGTCAGCCTCAGCCGGCTGGCGCCGCTGCTCAGCGGCATGCCGGGATCGATGCTGGTGGAGCGGCATGCGCTGCAGCCCTCCGGCGACGCGGCGTTCGCCGCAAGCCCCGACACGCGCGGGCTGCCACTGCGGGAGGTTCGGGTGCGCGCGCTGACGCACCGGTTCGTGGGCGGCGCTGGGATCTCCGACGTCGACCTGGTCCTGGCTGGGGGCACCTTCACGGTCATGACCGGCCCCGTCGGAGCCGGCAAGACCACGCTGCTGCGGGCTCTGTTAGGGCTGCTGCGGCCGCAGTCGGGCGAGATCTGGTGGAACGGCGAGCTGGTCGAGCGGCCGGATCTCTGGATGGTGCCGCCGCGCTCTGCGTTCACGGGCCAGGTGCCGCGCCTGTTCACTGCGAGCCTGGAGGAGAATGTGCTGCTCGGGCTGCCGGGTGGGCGGTCGCTGGCGCTTGCGGCGGCGCGCGCAGCGGCGCTGGAGCCGGACCTGGCGCAGCTCGAGTCGGGGCTTGACACGTCGGTGGGCCCGCGCGGGATGCGGCTTTCGGGCGGGCAGGTGCAGCGTGTCGCTGCGGCGAGGATGCTCGTGCGCGAGGCGGCGCTGCTGGTCTTCGACGACCTCTCCAGCGCTCTCGACGTCAATACGGAGGCGGAGTTGTGGCGGAGCCTGCGCGCCGCGTATCCCGCCGCCACCCTGCTGGCGGTGTCACACCGGCCCGCGGTGCTGCGGATGGCTGACCAGGTGATCCGGCTCGAGCGCGGACGGGTGGCTGGGTCCGTCTAGAACTCGCTCAGTCGGGCAGTAGGCGAGTCGCGGCGAGTCTGTACACCTTAAGGAAATACGGGGCAGGCGGCGGTGACCTGGCTCAGCTATGAGGTCGAGTCGGATCGATCGAGGGCGATTTACGGATGGCGTTCCGACAACGGGGTGGGGAAGAGGCCGGGGCGCCGCTGATTGCGGCCAATCTGGCGTTCCGAGCCTCCGGCTAGCCGCGGCTCCGCGATCCAGACCGACTTTTGCCGTCCTTCACCGGCTGCAACGCCTCCTGCTCTCAGGCGCTCAGCGATGCTGTTAGGGGAACCCTTGTTCGGCAAACCAGGGTAGCCAGCCGATGTAAACTGACTCGCAAGTCCCGAGGTTCGACCCCGAGTCCGCCACCGGTGTTCAGCCTCTACACCCATGGGACTGGAGGTACCTGGATGTCTGAGGTTTGGCGGAAGCCCCGTAAGCCCGTCGCGCACTTCGCGCGCTATCGCGACTGGCAGTGGGTCAAGCACTTGGTGCTCAGCAACTACATCGTTCCCTGGTCGCGAATGCTCGGCTCGATCAGTCGCGAGATCTTTGTGGTCGACGCCTGCGCGGGCGCAGGCACGTACGCCGGACCCTCCGGCGAGATCGTGCTCGGCTCGCCGCTCATCGCCGCGCAGGCCGCCATCCGTTACGGGGCGGAGTTCTCATCGCGACGTATGACCGTCATCGCCGTCGAGCGCGACACGGAGAACTTCCAGCAGTTGACGAAAGCGATGCACCGTTACCGCTCGGTGGCGAACCTGTACCAGGGCGACTTCGCCGACTTCCACGACCAGATCAGCCGGATCCTCGGCGATGCTCCCGCCCTCGTCCTCCTCGACCCCTTCGGGCTGAAGGACATCACCGCGGAAAGGTGCCGACCGCTGCTCCAGCGCCACCCCAAGACCGACGTCTTCGTGGTGGTGATCTTCACGTACCTGCATCGGGTTGCTGGACAGCTCCTGCGGGACGGCCGATCGAACCCAGCAATCCCCGGCGCAGCGAAGAACCTCGAGAACGTCACCGCCTTCTTCGGGACCGACAAGTGGATCGAGATCGCGCTGCGAGCGGACCTGAACCGCGAGCAGAAGGAGAACCTCTACATCGACCTCTACTTCGAACACGTGCTCGGCAAGAGGTACGGCTACAAGAGCGCCTACGAGGTGCGGTCGCGCTACAAGGGTCCGGTCAAGTACTGGCTGGTCCACGCGAGCTCGCACGAGAACGCGATGTGGCTGATGAACGACTCCATCGTGAAGATCGACGAGATGCTGATGTCGAACACCTACGAGAGACCCCAGATGCTGCTGCCTGGCTTCGGCGAGGACACGCTTGAGGCGTACCGCGATCGCAATTTCGCGGATCTGCAGGCTGGAGTCCTAAAGACCATCGAGGCAAACGGCGGCCCGCTCAGGTTCGACAAGCTGCGGTGGGAGCTCGTCGGCGATCACTTCGGAAAGGTAAGGTCCGGCGCTTACTCGCTCGCGGTCAAGACCCTCGTACGAGCGCAGAA
>JBIOJB010000069.1:0-15736 GCA_044450465.1 Candidatus Dormibacterales bacterium
CTGCCCAACAGCGCCGAGTCGATCGTCCTCTTCCTCGCCGCTGCCGCTACTGGCACGGCGGCGCCTTTGAACTCCGCATATAAAGAGGACGAGTTCCGCTTCTACCTCGAGGACATCGAAGCCCGCGCCCTGATCGTCCCGCCCGGCCAGGGAGAAGCGGCTCGTCGCGCCCTGCCGACCAGCGCCGTGGTGATCGAAGCTGCCTTTGGGGCAGGCGGCGACATCTCCATGTCGAGCGACTCGCCGATGACGGCGGCGCGGGCGGCCGGCGATCCGTCGGCCGAAGACGTCGCCCTGGTCCTCCACACCAGCGGCACCACCAGTCGCCCGAAGCTGGTGCCCCTGCGCCAGCGCAACCTCGCGCACTCGGCCGGGAACATCGCGCTCACGTACGGGCTGACGCCGCAGGACGTCGCTCTGTGCGTGATGCCGCTCTTCCACATCCATGGCCTGATGGCCTCGACCCTGGCGACCTTCTACTCGGGCGGAACCGTGGTCGTGCCGAACAGATTCGATCCCATGACCTTCTGGCCCGTGGCGGACGCGCACCGTGCCACCTGGTACTCGGCGGTGCCGACGATCCATCAGCTGCTGCTCATGCGCAACCGCGGCGAGCGACCGGCCGGCGCTGAGCGGCTGCGTTTCATCCGGTCGAGCTCGTCGGCTCTCGCCCCCGAGACGATGACCCAGCTCGAGTCCAGGTTTGGCGCCCCGGTGGTGGAGGCCTACGGGATGACCGAAGCGTCGCACCAGATGGCGTCCAACCCGCTCCCGCCGGCCGAGCGCCGGTCTGGCACGGTCGGCCTAGAGACCGGCGTGAGCATCGCCATCCTTGACGAGCAGGGGGGCCTGCTGGCCCGAGGCGCACCGGGCGAGGTCGCGATCCGCGGTGCGGGGGTAATTGACGGATACGCCAACAACCCTGAGGCCAACGCGCAGTCGTTCACGAACGGCTGGTTCAGGACGGGCGACCAGGGCACGCTCGACCCCGGCGGCTACCTGTCCCTGATCGGAAGGATCAAAGAGATGATCAACCGCGGGGGCGAGAAGATTGCGCCGCGCGAGATCGACGAGGTGCTGCTCCAGCATCCGTCCGTGAGCGAAGCCGTCGCCTTTGGTTCGCCACATCCAACCTGGGGGGAGGAGGTGGGCGTCGCCGTCGTCCTGAAAGCCCCGGTGACAGAGAAGGAGCTGATCGCTTTCGCGCGAGAGCGCCTCGCGGACTACAAAGTTCCGAGAAAGGTCTTCATCGTGGACAGGATCCCTCGGACCGCCACCGGCAAGATCCAGCGCCGCGCTGTGGCCAGCTCGCTGAACCCGAGTTGACGGTCGCAATCGTCGGCGCCGGCGCGATCGGAGGGCTGATCGGCGCTCGCCTGGCAAGGAGCGGTCAGCCGGTGATCTTGATCGCGCGAGGAGCGCATCTGGCGGCCATGAGCAGCCGTGGTCTGACCGTCCGCGCGTCCGACGGCGAGTTCACGGTGCACCCCGAGGCCACTGACGACATCGGCGCCGTGAGCCGCGCCGAGGTCGTTTTCATCACTTTGAAGGCCCATTCTCTGGGCGCGGTGGCGCCTGCCATCGGCGCCGCGCTTGGGCCGCGGGCATTCGTTGTTGCGGCTGTGAACGGGATCCCGTGGTGGTACTTTCCCGATCGCCACCTGGAATCGGTCGACCCCGGCGGTGTGATCGGGCGCAGCCTCCCCTATGAGCAGGTCGTCGGGTGTGTGGTGTGGCCATCCGCTGAAATCGTCGAGCCGGGCGTGATCGAGCATTCAGAAGGCAACCGGCTCTCGCTCGGCGAGCCGAACGGATCCAGGAGCGAACGCGTGACCCTTCTGTCGGAGATGCTCACCGTCGCCGGGTTCAAAGCGCCGGTTCAGACGAGGGTCCGCAATGAGGTCTGGCACAAGCTGCTCGGCAATGCGACGCTCAACCCGGTCAGCGCGCTCACGCGCTCGTCGCTCGGACCCATGCTCGGGTCGCCGCTTGGCCGCGGGCTGGTCCGGACCCTGATGGAGGAGGTGGCGGCGGTCGCGCGCTCGCTCCAAGTCGAGCTGCCGATAAGCATCGACAAGCGCCTCGAGGCTGCCGCCTCGGTGGGCGGCCACAAGACCTCGATGCTCCAGGATCTGGAGGCCGGCAAACCCCTGGAGATCGACGCGCTCGTGGGCGCGGTCGTCGAGCTGGCGGCGGAGGGTGGAGTGGCCGTGCCCTCTCTGCGCGCGGTCTACGGACTGGCGAAGCTGCTCGACGCGGCCAACCGCTCCGGGGCTTGAGCGCTCAGTCGGGTTGCAGGCTGGAAAGCCAGGTTGCCGAGCGCCGCTGACTCTCGATCGCCCACCGGAGTGTGTCGAGGACGGCGGCCAGGTGCTCGCGCATGGCGACCTCGGCCGCCTCGGCGTCGCCGGCGCTCAGGGCCGCGAAGATTTCCTCATGTTCGTGCAGCGAGCGTTCCGTGCGCGCCGGTCGCAGGATCGTGCGGTACTGGAAGCGAATGCTCTGGGACTTGAGGCTGCCCACGAGCCCGGCCGCCGTGGGGTTGTCGGCCGCCGACCAGATGAGCTGGTGGAAGCGTGAATTCAGCTCGGAGTAGCCGAGGGAGTCGTCCTGGGCCACGAGGCGCCTCATCTCGAGCAGGACCTGGCCCAGGGCGTGCAGGGCCGCGGCGGACGCGTGCGTGGCGGCCCGGCGGGCCAGCATGACCTCGAGAGTCGCCCGAACCTCCTCGATCTCGAGCGCCTCACGGTCTGGGATCAGCCGCACCCTGGCGCCCCGGTTCGGTTCGAGGGTGACGAGGCCCTCCTGATCGAGCCGCACCAGGGCGGCGCGCACGGCCGTCCTGCCGGCCCCGAGCATCGCGGCGATCGACGATTCGACCAGGCGCTCGTTCGGATGGAACTGACCGCTCACGATCGCGTCGCGGAGCGCGTGGTAGACATCCTTGCCGACGGTGGTGACGGTCATCTTGCTATCGACCAGATTATCCTCAATAATGTCGACAATTCGTAGGGTTACCGCGAACTCGAATGCGGCCGGGGAGTTCGGCGGGGTTAAGCCGGTTAGGTTTCCGATAAGGAACGGGGGAAGAACCTTGAAGAGTCACCCATCGGTACGGTTCGGGTCACTTGCCCTTCCGGCGCTCGCTGCCGTGGTCCTAGCGGCCTGCGGAAGCAGCAGCTCGGCCGGTGGCGGGCTCGGCACCGGGGACCTGCTCGTCGGCGTGGTCGCGCCTTTCACTGGTGCGGACGCCGGGCTTGGCCCCGCCTACTACGCCGCCTGCCTGGCCGCGGCCCCGTCCATCAACAGCAACGGTGGAGTCGGTGGCCGGCAGGTCAAGTGCCAGCAGTTCGATACCCGCGGCGAGCCGGCCGACGCGGTGCCGGCGGCCAACCAAATGATCGCCAGCAACTCCAACCTGATGGCCGTTATCGGCTGCACGTCGGATGAGGCGGCGACCGTCGCCCCGATCATCGATCGGGCCCACATTCCGATGTTCTGCATGACCGGGCAGACCGAGTTCAACAAGACGCCGCTCCAGTACTTCCACCGCCTGGTCCCGGCGGACATCTATGACGCGTACGCCATGGTGGGCTTCGCCCTCTATGGCCCAGGCCACAACCCCTACAAGAACGTCGCCCTAGTTTTCGGCAACGACATCGGCTCGCAGGCGTTCGTCCAGCCGGCGACCAACGCCATCACCAAGCTCGGCGGAACCATTGTCATCAACCAGCCCATCACCCTCGGCGCCTCCTCCTATCGAACTGAGGTCGCGGCCATGCTGGCCACGCACCCAGACGCGATTCTCACCGAGGCCCTCGGCTCGGCGGGCACCTACCTCAAAGAGGTCCTGACGCAAAACGGCGGCCAGATGATCCCCTTCATAGGGACGTCGGCCACGATCGACCCGACCTGGTTCCAGCAGGTTCGTGATGCCATCGGCATCGACAACCTGCTCAAGTACTACCACGGTGTAGACCTGGGATACGCGTTCTCCGGACCTGCGTACACCGAGTTTCTGACCAACCTCAACGCGGCCGCCAGCACGTTTGCCGACGCGCCGAAGTACAAGCAGCGCGGCTCGACGCTGCACCTCTATGACGGCATCATCATGACGGCGCTGGCCATGACGGCCACCAACAGCGCCGACCCGACCGTTTACAACCCCAAGATCAAGGAGATCGCCAACGGCTCGAGCGGGGCCACCGTGGTCAACACGTACAAGGACGGCGTCGCGGCCCTCAAAGCCGGCAAGTCCATCCAGTTCGTCGGAGCCGGCGGCACCAACGCCTTCGACCAGTACAACAACTCGCAGTCCGGCTACATCTGGGTCAACTACGACGCCCAAGGGAATGAGGTCCAGGTGGGCCAGATGACAGCACAGCAGACCCAGACCATCAGCGCAGCGGGCGGTATTTAGAGTCCAAACCGGAAACCACAAAAGCCGAACGCCGTGAGCATCTACGTCGCGGCGTTCGGCTTCGGCCTCGTCAGCATGTCCGTGATCGCCATCGCGGCGGTCGGGTTCACCATGCAGTTCGGGATCACTAACATGATCAACCTCGCCTACGGCGAGGTCATGATCTCGGCCGCCTACGTCGCGTATTACATGAATCGCGCCGGCATCTCGATCTGGATCGGAATGATCGCCGGAGCTCTGTTCGGCGCGGTCTTCTCACTTTTGCTCAGCCGCATCCTGTACGCGCCGTTCCAGCGCAAGGGGACCTCATACCTCGGCATGGTCATCGTCTCTCTTGCTGTTTCGCTGATGATCGCCAACCTGCTGCTCCCGATCGTCGGCTACTACAGCGTCAGCTACCAGAACAGCACCGGGAGCCTCGTCCGGCTCGGGGCCATCGTTTTGACGACCGATCAGATCGCGATCATGGGCCTGGCCGTCGTGGTCATGCTCCTCATCCACGGCCTGCTCAAGTACACGCGTCTTGGCAAGGCCATGCGAGCCACAGCCGCGAATCCGACTCTCGCTCGCAACTGCGGCATCCCGACGCAGCGGGTCGTGGACTCGGTGTGGCTCATCACCGGAGCTCTGTGCGGGCTCGCAGGCGTGGTCGCGGCCATGAACTCCGACTCCTTTGCCATCGCCAATGGCGCCGCCTTCTTGATCACCATCCTGGCGGCGGCCGTGCTGGGTGGAGCGGGACAGCCGTACGGCGCCATGATCGGAGCCGTCCTGATCGGACTCATCACTGAGTTGAGCGCCGCGGCCTGGTCGCCCGAGTACAAAGAGGTCGTCGCCTTCGCCATCCTCGTCCTCGTCATGGTTCTCCGCCCCCAGGGTCTTTTGGCGAGGCGCGGCGCGCTGGCAGCGGCTGGATGAGCACCTACTACGCCGCCAACCTGCTCGTCTACGCCGGGGTCGACATCATCGCCTGCCTCGCGCTGAACCTCCAGTTCGGGGTCTCAGGCATCGTCAACTTCAGCTTCATCGTGTTTCAGGCGGTGGGGGCATACACCGCAGCAGTGCTGTCTCTGCCGCCGGACAGCGCCAACGGCGGATTCCAGATCTACTTCGGCGGTTACAGCCTTCCGTTCCCACTCCCATGGATCGGTGGCGCGCTGGCCGGCGGGGTGCTGGCCATCCCGGTCGGATTTGTCGTGCTCAGGAAGCTTCGAAGCGACTACCAGGCGATCGCACTTCTCGTGCTTTCTGTCATCGCGAACACGGTGATCACCAACGCCCGGCCGCTGTTGAACGGAGCTGCGGGCCTCGCTCTCGTGCCGCCGCCGTTCTCCGACCAGTTCGACCCCAACACCAGCAACTACCAGCTCTTCTACGTCGGGCTGACGATCGTGTGCGTGGCCCTGGTGGCCCTGGTCGCTTCGCGCATCGTCAACTCACCCTACGGCCGCAGCCTGCGTGCGATGCGCGAGCACGAGCTCGCCGCCACCGCGATCGGCAAGAACCCTGTGGTCCTGAAGATGACGATCTTCATAGTCGGCGGCGTCATCGGAGGGCTGTCCGGCGCGATCCTCGTCGGGTTCATCCAGCTCTGGGCACCGTCGGTCTGGCTCTATCCCGAAACGATCATCCTCTTCGCGGCCGTGATCGTCGGGGGCAGGGGCAACAACCTGGGCGCGATCCTGGGCGCGCTTCTGGTGCCCGTCGGCTTCGAGGAGGCGACTCGGTACATCCCGACCACCATCGGCCCGCCCGGCATGATCCCCGCGTTCCAGTGGGTCGCGATCGGCCTGCTCATCATCGGGTTCTTGTGGTTCAGGCCCGAGGGCGTTCGGCCCGAGCCCCGGCGGGTATTCGAGGGTGGTCCGGATCTCGATTGAGCTCCAACGCCGGGATCACATCGGGCCGGCCGATGCTCGTAGCCACAGAGGTGCATCGTCACTTCGAGGGCATGAGGGCCGTGGACGGCGTCTCGCTCGAGGTCATGCCGGGGAAGATCACGGGGTTGATCGGGCCGAACGGGGCCGGTAAGTCCACCTTCATGGCGGTCATGGCGGGCACGCTGCCCGCCACGAGCGGCAAGATCGTCTTCGATCAACAGGACATCACCCGATTGCCGGCGTACGCACGGGCGCGGCGGGGAGTGGTCCGGACGTTTCAGCTCCCGTCAGAGTTCGCGCGCCTGACCGTGCTCGAGAACCTGCTGGTGGCTGCTCCACACCATCGCGGCGACTCGCTGTTCGGCGCTTTGCTTGGCAAGCGGTACTGGATCGAGGACGAGCGCAGGCTCGTCGGCGAGGCGCGCACGCTGCTCAAGCGATTCGGCATGAGCGCCAAGGAGTCCGACTACGCCGGCACCATGAGCGGTGGGCAGAAGCGCCTCATCGAGATCATGCGGGCGCTGATGCTGCATCCGCGCCTGCTGCTGCTCGACGAACCGATGTCCGGGGTGCACCCGAAGATAGTCGATGAGATCCGGCACTACCTCGAGAGCCTGCGCTCGGAGGGGTTGACCATCTTGATGGTCGAGCACGAGCTGCACATGGTGGAGCGGCTTTGCGACACGGTGATCGTGATGGCTCAAGGCAAGGTCATCGGCAGCGGCACGATGGCAAGCCTGCGCCGGCAGCCCGAGATTGTTGACGCATACCTTGTCGGATAGCCCCGCGGTCGGGGCAAGCCCGCCCGACGCCGAGCCTGGTGGCCGACAGGATCACCGCGGGCTACGGCGGCGTGCCTGTGATCCGCGACGTCTCGATCTCGGTCGGAGCCAACGAGATCGTCGCCATCATCGGTCCGAACGGCGCAGGCAAGAGCACGTTGCTCAAAGCCCTGGTGGGCATCCTCCGAGTCACGTCAGGAAAGATTTGGCTGGGCGAGCTCGACGTCACGAACCGCGCGCCTGAAGAGCTGGCCCGCCACGGTGTCGGATACGTGCCCCAGGTCAACGACATCTTCGAACCGCTGACCGTCCTCGAGAACCTGGAGATGGGCGGCTACCTGCTCAGCGGAGCTCATATCCGAAAACGCGTGTCGGAGGTCGGCGACGTGTTCCCACAGCTCCCTCCCCTGCTCAAGCGCCGCGCGGACAAGCTCAGTGGAGGCGAGCGCAAGATGCTCGCGATCGCACGCGTTTTGATGCTCGACCCGAAAGTGCTCATCCTCGACGAGCCGACGGCAAACCTTTCCCCGAAGCTCGCCGACAGCCTCCTGCGGGAGCACGTGAAGCGTCTGGCGGGGGTTGGAAAGGCGGTGCTGCTGGTGGAACAGAGAGCGAGGGCGGCCCTTCAGATCGCCACTTGGACAAGCGTCCTGGTCTCCGGGACGACCAGGCTGGAAGGGCGCCCGGACGAGCTCCTCAAGCGCGCGGACTTCGAGGAGCTCTTCCTGGGAGCGGGGACTGCTTTGTCGACTGCCAACGAGAGTGAAGAAGAGGAGAACGAGACATGAGGTTGCTGATGTTCCGCTCAGGGAGTGGTCGGCGGCTCGGTGCGCTGCGGCCGGGTCACGACGGTGAGGTCATCGAGCTGTCGGAGCCGGCCGGCATGCGGGAGCTCATCGAGGCCGGTGAACCAGGGCTGTCCGCAGTGCGCGCGGCGATCTCCAGGTCGAAGTCGACCCACAGGCTGGCGGATCTCCAGCTGCTCGCCCCGCTGGATCCGCCAAGCGGCAACGTGATCGCGATGGGCCGCAACTACCAGAAGCACGCTGAGGAGACCGCCGCGAGCGGTCAGGCTCCAAGCCCCCCGACCATCTTCACCAAGGCGATCACCTCCCTGACCGAACCCTTCGCCGACATAGCGATCGACGCGGCGGTCAGCTCAAAGATCGACTGGGAGGTCGAGCTGGCGGTCGTGATCGGCAAGCGCGGCGCGAACATCAAGCGCGCAGACGCAATGAGCCACGTCTTCGGGTACACGGTGCTCAACGACGTGACCGCACGCGACATTCAGAGCGATTGGGGCGGTCAGTACTTCAAGGGCAAGAGCCTGGATCGATCGTGCCCAACGGGGCCGTGGATCGTCACCGCCGACGAGCTCACCGATCCTCGAGCGCTCGGCCTCACCCTCAAGGTCAACGGCACGCTCAAGCAGGAGGGCAACACGCGGGACATGATCTACCCGGTCGACGCGATCATCGAGTGGGCGTCCAAGGGTATGACCCTGCTGCCTGGCGCGATGATCGCCACGGGCACGCCGGACGGCGTCGGCTTTGCGCGCAAGCCGCCCGAGTTCCTGAAGGCGGGCGACGTGATGGAGTCGGAGGTCGAAGGCATCGGGCTTTTGCGGAACCGGTTCGTAGCCGCTCGCTAGGCGGTCTTGGCCGCCCCAACCTGCAAACGATGTACGCCGGCGCCGACTGCGGCGCCGGCCAGCGGTCCGACGAAGTAGAGCCACAAGTCTGCCCAACCGCCATGGCCGGAGAGGGCCGCCACCGTGGTCGCGCCAAAGCCGACGGCCGGGTTGAACGCCGCGCCTGATATCGGTCCCACCGCGAAGGCTCCGGCGGCGACCGTGAGGCCGATGGCCAGGCCGAAGTACTGATTGCCCGCCATGGCCGCCGTCGCTGCGACGTTGAGCACGACGAGCACCAGGGCTCCGGTGAAGAGTGCCTCGCCGGCGAGCGCCTGGAGCGTGGTGAAGCCGGACCCGGGATGAATGCCTGGGGTGTGACCGCTGATCGTGTAGCCCGCGGTGAAGGCGAGCACCGCACCTACGAGCTGCGCGATCCAGTAGGCGACCATGGTTCGGGAGTCGATGCCACGGCGGAGAAACACCCCGAACGAGACGGCGGGGTTGTAGTGCGCCCCTGAGATGTGGCCGCCCATGTAGACCATGGCGGCGAGGGCGATTCCGATCGCGAGCGGGGCAAATTGCCCCGCCGAACCGGAAAGGGCGATCACCGTCATGAACCCAAAAGCGCCGACCAGCTCCGTCAGCAGCTTGCGCGCCAGCACCACCGTCGCTAATCGTAGTTTGGCTATCTTCGTCGCGTGGATCGGCGTCCCCTGGGCCGCACCGGGCTCACCGTCTCGGTCATCGGGATGGGCACGGTGGGTTCGTTCGACACGAGCGAAGACCGCCATCAGCTCGTGGTGGCCGCGCTTGAAGCGCACATCGACCTGTTCGACACCTCGCCGATGTACGGCAGGGCGGAGCGAACGCTGGCCGCAGCGCTGGGCGAGCTTCGT
Organism: Candidatus Dormibacterales bacterium; assembly: GCA_044450465.1. Classification (GTDB taxonomy): domain Bacteria; phylum Chloroflexota; class Dormibacteria; order Dormibacterales; family Dormibacteraceae; genus JBIOJB01. Next base: position 9,612 of record JBIOJB010000069.1, read on the forward strand.
TCGCGGGTCACCATCGCGACGAAGGTCTGGACCTCCGACCCAGAAGAGGGACGGCGCCAGGCCGAGCGCGCGCTGGCGCTTTACGGGCACGTCGACGTCTATCAGGTCCACAACCTGGTAAACATGCCGGTGCAGCTCGCGCTGCTGGAGGCGCTCAAAGCAGAGGGCCACGTATCGGCCGTAGGCGCCACGCATTACGAGGAGTCGGCCTTTGGCGAGCTGGCGCGATGGATATCGACCGGCCGCCTCGACATGGTCCAGATCCCCTACAACCCGCTGCGGCGGACCGCCGAAAAGGAGTTGCTTCCGCTGGCCGAGCGCCACGGCCTGGGGGTGCTTGTGATGAGCCCGCTTCAGGGTGGAATCCTCAAGCGCCAACCATCCCCGGCGGAGCTGACGGAGCTGGGGGTCGACACCTGGGCGCAGGCGATCTTGAAGTGGATCGCCAGCGACCGGCGCGTGAGCGCGGTGCTGACCGCCACCCACCGGGTCCAAAGGGCGGCGGAAAACGGGATGGGCGGCGCACTGCCATTGCTGTCCGCCGCGCAGCGCGATCTCGTCGTCCGCATCGCGGAACGACGCAATGCCGGGTGACTTAGGCTTACCCCCATGCACGACATTTCCAAGCTGACCGGAGTGCTGCCCGCGCTGGTCTCGCCGCTCAAGCGCGACGGCACCACCGACGAGCCGGCGGTCGGCCGCCTGGTCGAGCACATGCTCGCGGGCGGTGTGCACGGGCTGCTCGCGCTTGGCTCGACCGGTGAGACGGCATCGCTGGACGAGACGGCGCGGCGCAAGGTGCTCGAGCGGGTGGTCGAGGCGGCGCGCGGCCGCGTGCCCGTGCTGTGCGGCGTCGCGCAGAGCCACCTGTCCGCGGCCCGGACCGAGGTCGCGGCAGCAGCCGCCCTCGGCGCCGACGCGGTGCTGGTCGCCCCTCCCTTCTACTACCTCATCGACCAGCCGACGGTCCTGGCCTTCTACAGGCAGATCGCTGAGAAGAGCGCCCTACCGATCCTGCTCTATCACATCCCGCAGCTGACCAAGGTCATGGCCGAGCCCGCGACCGTGGCCACCCTCGCGAAGGAGGGCACCATCGTCGGCATCAAGGACTCGAGCCGGGATTTCGAGTACTTCGAGGCGGTGTGCATCGCCACCCGAGAGCTGCCTGCCTTCCGGATCTTCACTGGAAGCGACACGATGCTGCTCCCTTCCTTGGCGATGGGCGGCGCCGGCACGATCTGCGGGGCGGCGAACGTCGCCCCCCACTGGGTGGTGAAGATCTACGACGCGTACACGCGCGGAGACCTGGGCGCCGCACGAGCGGCCCAGGACGCGCTCTACCAGCTGGTGCTGGCCGTGCGCGGGGGTGTGTTCCCCGGCGCGATAAAGGCCGCCCTCGAGATCCAGGGAGTCTGTGAGCCCTGGTCCGCCCCGCCCGTCCAGGAGCTGGACGGCCGCCTCAAGGCCAGACTGCGTGAGCAGCTGCAGGCATGGAACCTCGTGACACCGGTGGCCGCCAGGGCCTGACCGCGACACCCCGTTCTCGCGGCATGGTTTTGGCCGCGAGGGTATTCTCGTCCACGGGATGATCGCCTCCATCGGAGACCTGCTGCTCGACATCTCGATCGTGCCGGCGGGCATCCTCCGCCCCGACGACGACACCGAGGCGGTCATCACGGTCGGCGGTGGAGGTCAGGCGGCCAACTTCTGCGCCTGGACCGCATCTCTCGGCGAGCCGGTGAGGCTCGTGGCGAGGGTCGGCGATGACGATCGGGGGCGAAGCCTGGTCCGCGAGCTCGAGTCGCGAGGGGTCGAGGTGTGCGCAGTCTGGGCCACCGAGCCCACCGGCGCGATCGCCGTGCTCGTAGGGCCCAACGGGGAGCGAACGATGGCAACCCAACGGGGCGCAAGCGTCGGCCTGACGGCAGAGGACCTCAAGCCGGCCTGGTTCGGGGACGTCCGCCTCATCCACGTCCCGGCGTACTCGCTGTTCGTCGAGCCCCTGGCGAGCGCCACGCGCGTGGCGATCGACGTTGTGCGCAAGGGCGGGGGCATGCTCGCCATCGACCTGTCCTCGGCAGCCGGGCTTCGAGCCTACGGCGCTCACCGCATGGCCTACAACCTGAAGCGCCTCAGCCCTGAGGTGCTGCTGGCCACGCGAGCCGAAGCGGAAAGCCTGGGCGTCCCCATCGAGCAGCTTGCTCAGGTGCCGGTCGTAAAGCTCGGCCGCGAGGGCTGCCGCGTGTTCAACCAGATCATCCCCGCGCCCGAGGTCGAGGTGATCGACCCGACCGGCGCCGGAGACGCGTTCGCCGCCGCCTTCTGTGTGGCCTGGCTCCACGGCGCGACGCCGCTCGAGGCCGCGGAGCAGGCGGTCGCGATGGCCGCGGAATCGGTGACCAAAGCCGGCGCCCGACCCAATTGAGCGATCAGGTGCTGCTGTCGGCAGAGGTTGCCGAGGCCCTCGCGCAGCGCCGGCCCGTCGTTGCGCTCGAGACTTCGATCGTCGGCCAGGGCCTCCCCGCCCCCCACAACCTGCGCGCGGCTCGGGAGTGCGAGGCCGCCATTCGACGAGTGGGCGCGGTCCCCGCTTCGGTCGCGGTGCTCGACGGACGGCTGCGCGCCGGGGTGACCGACGATGAGCTGGAGCGCATCGCATCCGGCGCCACTAAGGTCAGTTCGCGGGACCTCGGGCCGGCCCTGGTTCACCGCGCCGTCGGCGCGACCACCGTCGCCGCCACGATGCGCATAGCGTCGATGGCGGGCATTCGGTTCTTCGCCACCGGGGGCATCGGAGGTGTCCATCGCGGCCATGCCGAGGACGTCTCGGCCGACCTCGAGGAGCTTGGCCGGACCCCGGTCGCGGTCTTCTGCGCCGGCGCCAAGATCATCCTTGACCTTCCCGCGACGCTCGAGCGCCTCGAGAGCCTGTCCGTGCCGGTGATCGGGTTCGGGACCGACGAGTTTCCCGCGTTCTATTCGAGGCACAGCGGGTGCGCCGTGAGCGCAAGAGTCGATGATCCCGCAGAGGCCGCGCTGGTGCTGCAAGAGGCGTGGGCCTCGGGATCTCGAGGTGTCGTGGTCACGGTCCCGCCCCCGCGCGAGCTCGAGGGAGCTGAGGCCATGGCCAAGCAGGCCGCCGCCGAGCTTAGCGGCGTGGCGGGGAAAGACGTGACGCCTCGTCTTCTCGCCCGGCTCGCCGAGCTTTCGGGCGGGCGGTCCGTCGAGCTGAACGTGGAGCTGGTGGTCAACAATGCGAGGGTCGCAGCTGAGGTCGCGCTTGCGTTCGGCCGGCGATTCCAATGACATGACCGAGCGCACGCCCGTCGACCTGGTGGTCTTCTCAGACTACGTTTGACCCTGGTGCTACATCGACTCGGTCCGAGTCGAAAAGCTCGAGCAGCAGGGCTCGGTGCGCGTGACGTGGCTGCCGTTCGAGCTCCATCCCGACGCGCCAGACGAGGGCATCCCAAGCGAGCAGTATTTCGGGCCGGGTCGCACGGCGCGGATGCGCGAACACCTCCGCGGTGCAGCCGCGCAGGTCGGTCTGAACATGCAACCGAGGAACGTGATCATCAACTCCCGGCGAGCGCTGGGGGCGGCCGAGTTCGCGCGCGAGAGCGGGAAGTTCGACGACATGCACAAGGCCCTTTTCCAGGCGCACTGGGAGGGGACTGGAAAGCTCGAGGACATCGACGACCTCGTGGCCATCGGCACGCGAATGGGCCTGGACCCGGCCGCTCTCAGGGCAGCCGTCGAGGAAAACCGTTACGGACCCGTGATCGACGAGAACCGCAGGGTTGCCACCTCGGTCGGAATCGAAGCGATCCCGGCTCACATCTTCGGCCGGCGCTTTCTGATCGTCGGCGCGCAGCCCATGGAGGTCTTCGAGCAGGTGCTGGACAGGCTCGCGGACATTCCTATGCCTGACTGATGAATCCGTTCGGTGCTCTGGTGATTCCGAAGCCGTTTCGACGCAGATCCGCAACACCCCTGGACTAGAGTCTGAGCGTGGTGAGAAGCGTGATCGGAGTCTTCAGGCGGCGGCAGTCGTACGTCAGCCTGGGCTACGTGCTGCTTCACCTGCCGCTTTCCGTTGCCTACATGTCCCTGATCGCGATCGGGCTCACCCGTGGCCCGGGGTCGCTGACCGACCTTCTTGTTCTGGTCGGGATCGGGCTCGCCATCTGGGGAGTGGCGATCGCCGAGCGCGCCATGGCGAGCGAGTGGTTTGGGGCTCGCCTCACGCCAATGGCGCCGCAGCGCCCGCCGGACAGGAAGTGGTACCAGCGGGTCGGCGACCTGCTGTCGAACCCGGTGACATGGAAGACCCTCGCCTACGTCGCTCTCGAGGCCCCGCTTGGGTTCGTCGTCGGCGGGTTCGCGCTGGCCGGCGTGCTCGTCGGGATCTTCGGCACGCTGGGCTCTCTCCTGGGCCTTTTCACAGCATTCATCGTTGCCGCCATCCAGGGCGTGGGCTCGGTGCCGCCGCCCCTCCCCCTCGTTCTGATCGTCACGTCGTGCGTCAGCTTTGCCATCCTCGTCGCCACCCTGCTGCTGGCTCCGTACGTCGCCCGCGCACAGATCTATCTCGTTCGCGTCTTGCTCGGCATGAGCGAAACGCAGGCCGCTCTCGCGGCGGCGCGTGCCGAGGCAGAGGCGCAGCGAGCCCGCGCCGAGGTGTCCGACCGCAGCCGGCGTGACCTGGTGCTCAACGTCTCGCACGAGCTTCGTAACCCGCTGGCCACCATCAAAGCCCACATCGACACCCTTCGCGGCGACGAGGGCGTGGAGCCGAGCGAGGAGGAGAGGCGGCGCTATCTCGAGGTCCTGGAGCGCGAGACCGATCGCCTCTCGTCACTCGTCGAAGAGCTGCTGACGCTCGCCAGCGCCGATTCCGGCGGCTTGCACCTGGATATGGAACCGGTCGACGCTGGAGCCGTCGCGACTCAGGTCCACGAGGCGATGGCTCCGCTGGCGTGGCGCGAGCGCCACATCAGGCTGCTCTACAACGCGGAGCCTGCCGAAGGCGCGGTGCTGGCCGATCGCAGCCGCCTGGCCCAGGTGATGATGAATCTGGTCCGCAACGCCATCACCCAGACGTCTGAAGGCGGCCTGGTGGCGATCGAGGTCAAGCCGCTGGAGGAAGGCCCGGTGGAGCTCAGCGTTTCCGACACCGGACCCGGGATTGCGCCGCAGGACACCGACAAGATCTTCGAGCGCTTCTACCGCACCGACTCGTCGCGCGCCCGCTCCACAGGCGGCTTCGGACTCGGGCTTGCGATCGCGCGCGAGATGGTCGAGGCGATGGGCGGGCGGATCCGGGTCGAGAGCACTCCAGGCCAGGGGAGCCGGTTCACAGTGACTCTCGGACGAGCCTGAACCGGTGCCCTTGGTGCTCGTCGTGGAGGACGAGGTCGACCTGAGTCATTTGATGCGCGACCGCCTGGTGGCCGACGGGCATGAGGTGGTCCTTGCCCGCAGCGGCACCGCCGCGATGGCGGCGGTCTTCAAGCGCGTGCCGGACGTCGTGCTGCTCGACTGGATGCTGCCAGACATGGACGGGCTCGCAGTGTGCCGCCGGCTGCGGGAGCACCACCTGATGCCGATCATCATGGTCACCGCGCGCGGCGACGAGGTCGATCGCGTGCTCGGCCTCGAGGTCGGCGCTGACGACTATCTCGTCAAGCCGTTCAGCATTCGCGAGCTGCTCGCTCGAGTGAGGGCGATGCTGCGCCGGGTCGAGCTCGACGGACGCGGCCGGCGAGCAGGCGACGAACAGATCCAGACCGGTCCGCTGTCCGTCGACCCGACGTCTCGCCTGGCCAGCCTTGACGGCACCCAGGTCCACCTGACCCGCAAAGAGTTCGATCTGCTGGTCCTTCTGGTCTCGCATCCAGGCCGCGCCTTCAGCCGCGAGTTCCTGGTCGAACGCGTTTGGGGAAACGAGTTCGGCGGGTTCGACCGGGCGGTCGACACGCACGTGACCCGGCTGCGCCGCAAGCTTGGGCCCTTCGGCGAGCGGATCGTCACCGTCTGGGGAGTGGGCTACCGCTTCACCGATGGCACGGGGGAGGCAGGCCTCCCCCGTGGTGCCCCCTCCGACTGAAGGCGCGGGGGAGGAC
>JBIOJB010000070.1:0-15665 GCA_044450465.1 Candidatus Dormibacterales bacterium
CAGCAGCCCCGGCGCCGGCGCCCCCACCGCCGCCGGCCTGCACCTCGACGCCTTCGAAGCCCTGCTGAGTCGGGGACCCGCCCGGGTTCGGGGGCTCGCCCCGAACCTGGGCCCTTGGGCGGTCGCCGCTCAGATGTCATCATGCTCGGCGTGCCGTGCGCTCATCTCTCAGCCATCCGGGAGGTTCGCCCCAAGACCCCTGAGGGCTGCGAAGAGTGCCTCGCGACAGGCGACCGGTGGGTGCACCTACGCCTGTGCCTGAGCTGCGGGCATGTCGGCTGCTGTGACCAGTCGAAAAACAAGCACGCCAGGAAGCACTCCAGCTCCGGCGCGCACCCGATAATCAGATCCTTCGAGCCCGGCGAACGCTGGATCTACTGCTTCGCGGACGAGATGATTGTGGGGGAGGCGGCAGGCTAGATGGCGGCGGAGGACATCGCGGACACCATCGCAGGGTTTGCCCTTTTCGCGGACCTCTCGACCCCCCAGCGCGAACGGGTGGTCCACGTCCTGGCGGAACAGTGGTTCGCCGAGGGAGAGCGAGTTCTCCGGCAGGGCCTGAGCGGTTCAGGGCTCTACATCGTCCTGGAGGGCGCCGCCGCCATCCGCATCGATGGGGTCGATCGCGCAACGCTGAAGGCGGGAGATTATTTCGGAGAGATCTCGTGCCTCCTCGGTGAGGCGCCGGTGGCGGACATCGTGGCGGTCCGTCCCTTGCGCTGTCTTGTGATCGCGAGCTCTGAGGTCGAAGGTTTCCTCAAGGCCAACCCGTCGATCATGTTCCGCCTGCTTCAGGGTGAGGCGAGAAAGGTGCGCAACACGACCAAGTGGCTGAGCTAGCAGCAAGGCCCTTTCCACCCGGGCGGTACCCCCTCGTCGTCGTGGGCAGCGGACCGGGAGGCCTCCAGCTGACCTACAGCCTCAGTCGGCTCGGGATCGAGCATGCAGTCCTCTCTGACGATCCGGCGCCGGGCGGGATGTTCCGGCGCTGGCCGGTGTTTCAGAGAATGCTCAGCTGGACGAAGCCGTACACCGGTTTCGAGCGCGGCTCGCGCGCCTACGAGCGGTACGACTGGAACAGCCTGCTCGCGGACGAGGATGCCAATCGGGCCCTTATGCCCGGGGTGATGGACGGCACGTCCTACTTCCCTTCGCGGCCTGAGATGGAGCGCGGCCTGGTCGCGTTTGCCGAGGGCACCGGCCTTCGGATCCGGTATGGCTGCCGCTGGGAGTCGACCCGCCGGGACGGGGAGGACTTCGTCCTCAGCACCAGTGACGGCGAGTACCGCGCGCCGATCATGGTCTTCGCCGTGGGCGTGGCCCAGCCGTGGAGACCTCCCACCGCCGGCCTGGACTCGGTGCCGCACTACGGCGAGCTGCGAGCGGTGGAGACGTACGTCGATCGCCGCGTTTTCATCGTGGGCAAGCAGAACTCGGGGTTTGAGATCGCGACGGGCCTATTGCCCTGGGCCCGGCAGATCGTGCTGGCATCGCCCAGCCCAACGAAGCTGTCCGTGAACACCCACTCGCTGGTCGGCGTTCGAGCCCGATACGTCCAGCCTTACGAGGATTCGGTTCTCGCCGGTGGTGTCGTGGTGCTGGATGCGTCAATCGAAGAGGTTAAGGCTGTGGGTGGCGGATACCGGGTCCGCACTCGAAGCGCCAAAGACGATGCGACCCTTCATTTCGAGGTCGACGACGTGATCGCCGCGACCGGCTTCACGACTCCTTTGCGCGACCTGCCGGACCTGGGCGTGGCCACCTTCGGGCAGAGCCGGCTTCCCGCTCAGACGCCTTACTGGGAGAGTGCCACGGTCCCCGGCATCTTTTTCGCGGGAACCATCTCCCAGGGTTCCCAGGGGCTGAAGAAGCACGGGATCCCCAGCAACTCCGGAGCGGTCCAGGGGCACCGCTACAACGCCCGCGTGCTGGCGCGCCACCTGGCGGAGACGAAGTTCGGGGCCAAGCTGCCTCGGAGCCGGCTCGCTGCCGATCAGGTGCTTCCTTTCCTTCTGGCCGAGGCGAGTCGCGGACCCGAGCTCTGGCACCAGCGCTCTTATCTGGCGCGAGTCCTCACGCTCGATCCGAGCCAGGGCATCCTGGACGAAGGAATCGTGCCCCTATCGCACTTCGTCGACAGCGGCGGCCCAGACGCGATCGCGGTCGCGCTCGAGTCAAACGGACGGGACGATCCATACCCGGTGCTCTACACCCGCCGCCACGGGGCGGTTACAGAGCATCTGCTTCCTGCGAATCCGCTGCTCGATTTCGAATCTGACGAGCACAGGCAGCAGACGTCAGCGGCGTTGGGTGAGGTGCTGAGCCCGTCGCTGTCGCAGCCGCTGCGGTGACCCTCCCGACCGGCACCGTCACCTTCCTGTTCACCGACATCGAGGGCTCGACCCGGTTGATGCAGGAGCTCGGCGATCGCTACCCGCCGCTGCAGGAGGCTCACCACGACATCCTGCGTGAGGCATTCAGATCGAACGAAGGCCGCGAGCTGCGCACCGAGGGCGACTCGTTCTTCTGCGTCTTCGCCAGCGCCCTGGACGCGTGCTCGGCCGCTGCGGCCGCTCAGCGCGCATTCGAGCGCCACCCGTGGCCGGAGGGCACCGCTCTCCGGGTTCGAGTCGGCCTTCACACAGGCGAGGCGCCGCTGGTCGGCAACGAGTACATCGGGCTCGACGTCCATCACGCGGCCAGGATCGCGGGTGCGGCGCACGGAGGCCAGGTGCTCGTCTCAGAGGCCACTGACGCCCTTGTCGCCGGCAGCCTCCCCGCCGAGCTGACGCTGCGGGACCTGGGTTCGCACCGGCTGAAGGACATGGCGAGAGCGGAGCACCTCTTCCAGCTTGTGATCGCCGGCGTCACCGATACGTTCCCGGCGTTGCGGACCCTCGACGGCACACCCAACAACCTGCCGACGCAGCTGACGAGCTTCATAGGCAGGTCGGCGATCGTGGCGGAAGCCAAGCGCCTGCTGGAGGGCTCGCGGCTCCTGACGCTGACCGGCGAAGGCGGCATAGGCAAGACCCGCCTCAGCCTGCAGGTCGCGGCCGAGACCTTCGAGCAGTTTCCGGATGGGGTGTACTTCGTACCGCTGTCCGCGGTCCGAGATCCCGAGCTGGTGCCGTCGGTGATCGCCCGCGTGCTCGGAGTGCAGGTGGTCGGCAACCGACTTCCGATCGACGCGCTCATCGACCACCTGCGCGGCCGGAAGCTGCTGCTCGTGATGGACAACTTCGAGCAGCTGCTCCCCGCGGCGGCGGGCCTTCCCAACCAGCTGCTCCAGGCAAGTCCGGACCTGAAGGTGATCGTCAGCAGCCGGGCGCCCCTGCGCGCCTACGGCGAGCAGGAGTTCGCCGTCCAGCCACTCCTGCTCCCTGACATGAGATTGAAACCCTCGCTCGAGGCTCTGTCGCAGTTCGAGGCCGTCAGGCTGTTCATCGACAGAGCGGTCACGGTCAAGTCCGACTTCCAGGCGACCAACGAGAACGCGCCGGCCATCGCCGGCATCTGCGAGCGAGTGGACGGGTTGCCCTTGGCGATCGAGCTTGCGGCGGCCAGGGTGAAGCTCTTCTCTCCGCAGGCGCTACTGTCACGCCTGGACAAGAGCTTGAGCGCGTTGGGGAGCGGTGCGAGAGATCTTCCTGGGCGCCAGCGGACCCTGGAGGGGGCGATCGCCTGGAGCTACGACATGCTCGACTCGCCCGGCCGCCGCCTGATGGCGCGTTTTGCCGTCTTCGCGAGAGGAGCTGCACTCGATCAGGCGGAGGCCGTGTGCGGGCCGCCTGAGGAGCTCGGCGTGGATGTCCTGACCGGTCTGGACGAGCTGGCCGACCAGAGCCTCTTGCGGCGCCAGCCGGACTTCGAAGAGCCCCGGCTGCTCATGTTGCAGACCATTCGGGACTTCGCCGCCACCCGCCTCGAGGAATCGAAGGAAGGGGACCTCATGCGCGATCGTCACGCAGCCGCCTACATGGCACTCGCTCAGGAGGCCGAGCCACATTTCTTCGGCGACCAGGGGAGAGCGTGGCTCGACCGGGTCGAACGCGACCACGACAACTTCAGGGCGGCGCTGGACTGGAGCGTGTCCAAGGGGAACGCCGAGCGGGCGATGTGGATCGGCGCCGCGCTGTGGCGGTTCTGGCAGATGCGCGGGCACCTCCACGAGGCTCGCGCCCGCCTTGAAGCCGTCCTCGAGCTCCCGGCAGCGGATGCATACCCAGGTGCTCGAAGGCGCGCGCTTGAGGCCGCGGGGGGCATCGCTTACTGGCAGGGTGACATGCCGGCCGCCGAAGCCTGGTACGGCACCGGCCTCGAGCTCACGCGCGCCGACGGAAGCAGGCGCGAGCTGGCTGAAGCCATCTACAACGCGTCGTTTCCGCTAGTCGTCAACACCGAGCATGGCATCAACCTGCCCAACCGAAACCTCGTCCAGGCCCGTGCGCTGCTTGAAGAGGCGCTTCCCATCTACCAGGAGCTTGGCGATGAGGCCGGCGTAGCGAAGACCTACTGGGCGATCGGCAACTCATTCCACTTCGAGCAGCTGTACGATCAGGCCATCCCCCCGCTGAACCAGGCGATCGTCCTGTTTCGAAAAGTGCAGGACCGTTTTCTCCTCGCCTGGTCCCTCCATACGCGCTCGCTGGTCGCCATCCGGACAAGCGATCCCGCGACAGCGAAGCCGATGGTGCGTGAAGCGCTCAACCTGTTTTCAAATGCCGGCGACGTTTCCGGAATAGCCATCCTGCTCGACGACTACGCCCAGCTTGCACTCCTTGATGGCGATACCAATCGGGCGGCGCGCATAAAGGGGGCCGCCGCCGCGCTTCGAGCCAAGAGCGGGTCTGGCCTTGGGTCGATCATCGACAAGGCGGAAGGCCGGACCGTCGAGGGCGCACCCGCGGGAGGCGAGGCGAAAGCCTGGGCGGAGGGGCTGGCGATGACAATCGAGGAGGCTGTTGCCTACGCGCACGCCGGCGATCCGCGAAACTAGGCGCTTGTGATGCAAGAAGACCCGCGCGCGATGATCAACCGCCTCCTCGACGGGATCGACGGAGGAGACACCAGCGTGATGAACGCGATCTTCGCCGCCGACGCCGTCATTGAGTGGCCGGCGTCGGGCGAGCAGATCGTCGGCGCCGACGATCGCCGGGCGGTCTACGCGCACACGCCGATCCTGCCGAAGATCACCAACCGGCACATCTACGGAAGCGGCGACTTGTGGGTGGCCGAGGCGACCATGACCTATGGGCCAAAACCGTACCTGGCGTGCCTGGTCTTCAGGTTCAAAGACGGGAGGATCGCGAGGCAGGTGGGGTACTGGTCCGAGCCGTCGACCGCGCCCGAGTGGCGGGCTCAGTGGGTGAAGCCGCTCGACCCTGCACATCGGAGCTGAGGCCTGGCCTGCCCGCGCGTCCTATCTATGTGATACCCCCGCGACGTGCATCTACGACTTCTGGATGAGCGATCTCGCCTGGGGCTGATCTTGACTGGAGCGCGCAGCCTCCAAAACGGGCTCGGGCCCGGGTACGCCGATCTAGGATAGTTCGCCGAGATGACCATCCCACCCGAGATATCGCCGGACGGAGCGTACTGGTGGGATGGCGCGGCCTGGCAGCCCATGCCAGAGGACGAGCCGGCGGAGATACTGATCGACCAGACTCCTGGGCCGTCCCCTGATCAGGAGCAGGACATCCCGGGGGCAGAGCCCGAGGTCGAGGCCAGGCCGAAGCCGCCACCTCCGAGCGCGCCACCCGCGCCGGCCCCTGTGGCGGCAGGGCCTGCTGCGGACGCGCCCGCGCCGGCGACACCCGCGACGCGGATCACGGCAGCCCCGCCGTGGGCGCCGTCACTGCCGACCCAGACCGGCGTGCCGATCGCCGCTCCGAAACCACAGCCGAAACCCAACCTGTCGTGGCTGCCGGACGACGCCGACATCCCCGGGATTGCCCTGCCTGCGAAGCCGTCGCCCAAGATCGATGACACCGCTCCACCGATGGACACGATTCCGCCGCCGTCGTGGAACTCGCGAGCGCCCCGGCTGCCGAGCCGCCGCACGCTCCTGATCGCGATCCTCGTCGTGCTCCTGGTGGGGGCTGCAGGCGAGGGGGTCCTCGCCGTGCGCCAGTTCGGCGTGCCGCCGGTTCCGATCGTCGCCAAGGCAAGCCCGACGCCGAGCCCGTCCCCGAGCCCAACCCCGAGTCCGACCGCTCTGGCCGGCCCGCTGACCGCGCAGATCACCGCCAGCTCGTGTTCGGTGGCGCACGTGGCCGACCACGCCTGCTGGAAGGTCACGTTCACCAACACGGGCCCAGCCATCAACCGCCTCGCGCTGCTCTTCCAGCTGGGCAACCCATACGCCAACTGGTTCGAGCACCATGGAGGCGCGTCCCTGGCCGGCACCGATGCAAGCGCCGGATGCGTCCTGGACACCGTCCGGGTCCAGATCGTTTGCGGCACGATGCCGGAGGGGGGCCACGTCACCATCGACCTGTCCGGCTTCGTCGCGAATGTCGGCACGAACGAGTACGGGGTGAGGTTCGGGGACATCGCCGCCGGCAACCTGGCCGACGTCAACTTGCACGCGGACGGGACGCCTACGATCTACTCGTGGACCGAGGCGGTGACCTAGGCTCGGACGGAACCGCCTCGCGCGGCAGGGTCGACCTCGACAAGCAGCGCCGCGAGATCGAGCGTTTGCGCAAAGAGATGAGCGCGAAATCCGCCGCCGCCGTGCGGCCGATGATGACGTTGAGCCTCAGCTGCGATCACCGGCTCGTGGATGGAGCGCGCGCTGCCGAGTTCATCCAAACCCTCGCCGGATTGCTCGAGGCACCGGCCGGGATCTGAGGCGCCGTGTCAGGAGCCCGAGGGCAACCCGGTATCAGCGACCGGTTTGGCCCACCTGCGACAGAGGCAGGCTCACCTCGAGTCGGAGCCCGGGGCGGTTGTCGTGCAGCGTGATCGAGCCGCCGTGCGCCGTGACGATCCACTTGGCGATGGAGAGTCCGAGCCCGGCGCCTGAGCCGTTGCGGCTCGGGCTCAGCCGGTGGAAGCGCTCGAACACCTTGTCGCGCTGATCAGCCGGGATGCCCGGACCGTGATCGGAAACCTCCAACGTGAGAGTCCGGTCGTGCCTGCGGCAGCTGACTTCGATCTTGGAGCCACGCGGGCCATGTGTCACCGCATTGTCGACCAGGATCACGATCAGCTGCTTGAAGCGGTCCGCGTCGAGCTGAACCAGACCAGCCTCCACGTGCGCGGTTTTGACCACGCAGTCCTTGGCCGAGGCGAGCGGTTCGACGTCCTTGACCGCGGCTCGAACCAGGTCCGCCACCTCGACGTCGGCCAGCTGCAGCTCGGCGTCCCCTGAATCGGCGCGCGCAAGGGCCAGCAGGCTGGCCACCAAACGGCCCATGCGCTGCGATTCCTGCTGCATGGAGCTCAGGACATCCGAGTACTCCTCGATCAGCTGCTCCGGATGGCGCCGCAGCACCTGTATGCCGGTGTCGATCACGGTGAGCGGGCTGCGCAGCTCATGCGAGGCGTCGGCGGTGAAGCTCTTCTGCCGGTCGAGCGTCTCGCGAATGGGGACCAGCGCCCGGCCAGCCAGAAACCAACCCGCGAGCACGCTCACCCCGAGCATCGCTACGCAGGCGAGCGCGACTATCACGATGGCCTCGCTCTGCACCTTGTGTAGCGGTGCGAGGCTGTGACCGACCTGGAGCGCTCCGAGCGGATTGTTGTCTTCGACCAGGAGCTGGGAGGCGACCAGGACGTCGTCGGAGCCCGAGAAGCTCACGGTCTGGGTGCCGGAACGTTTGTGAAGCGCCGCGAGCGCAGCCGGTGCCAGCGGCCGCGTGTCGATGTTGGTCGGGTTGAAGACCGGTATTCCCGCCAGGTTCCAGACCAGGTAGAAGGTGCCGGTCGAGAAATTGGGGTGCTTCGCCTGGAACTCGCTCGCCGAGAGCTCCTCGAAGTCGACGGCGCCCTGGCGGGCCTCAGCGTTGAGGTTGCTCGTCTCCTGGGCGAGCAGGAAGCCGTTCATCGCGACCACGATCGCCGCCCCGAGGAGCAGGACCAGGACCATCAGCGCCGCCGCGTTTATCAGGGTTAGGCGCCACCTGGTGCGCGCAACGATCACAGACGAACGGTATAACCCACCGAGCGAACTGTCTTGATGAGCTTTTTGGGATGGTGGCGGTCGATCTTCTCGCGGAGGTAGTGGATGTATATGTCGACGACGTTCGACGAAGGCGCCGCGTCGTAACCCCACACGTGGTCAAGGATTCGCTCGCGCGTAAGGACCTGGTTTCGATGCCTCATCAGGAGCTCGAGCAGGCTGAACTCTTGGGCTGTCAGGTTGATCTCGGAGCCGGCCCTGGTGACGATCCGCGAACCGGGCTCCAGCATCAGGTCGGCCACCTGAAGACGCTCGGATGACTTGCCGCGTCTGAGCTGAACTCGCAGCCGGGCCAGCAGCTCTTCGATGGCGAAGGGCTTGGTGAGGTAGTCGTCTGCGCCCGCTTCGAGGCCGCGGACGCGCTCGGGGACCGTGTCCCGCGACGTGAGCATGATCACGGGCATCGTCAGGCCCCTGGACCGCATTCGCCGGCATACGGCCAGGCCGTCGAGCTCGGGCAGGGAGAGGTCCAGGATGACCGCGTCCGGCCTTTCCCGCTCCGCCGCCATCAGGCCCTGATCACCGCCTGCCTCGACCTGGGCTTGAAAACCCTCTTCGACGAGGATTCTCGAGATCATGTGGCTGAGCGAAACGTCGTCCTCGATCACGAGCACAGTGGGCCTGCGCGTGGAGACAGGCAGGCGCGTGATCGACCTGCGCTGACTCTGGGCTGTCGCCACGGTCGCGATGCTATTAGTCAAAGATTGGAATCAGATTGGACGGTACGACAACCCCGAGCCCTGCGCCGTCTCATGAGATTCTCAGCCACGACTGCTAGCTTGGCCTGGATGAGCGTCTGGCCCGAGTCCGCGACGGCGGCGCGAGACCGCGGCCTCGAGCGCCTGCACACGCTCACCGTGGCGTGCGCTGCGGGGGCGACGGCACTGGTGGCCGTCCTGTCGGTGCTGGCGGCGACCACCATCCCCGGCCACTCGTCTGGCGCACCTGCCGGCTCGGGCTCCGCGTCGACCGGCGGCTCGACGCAGGATGACCAGGGCCAGAACCTGGCTCAGAACCAGAACCTCAACCCGTTCGGCGGGTTCTTCGGCGGCGGGGGCGGCACGCCGGTTGCAGTCTCGGGCGGGTCTTCACCCTAGGCTGCGGGGGGGTGAGGCGGTCAGGTAACCGGGAGAGCGCCGGCCCCACCGCGGGACCGGCGCCCAGCCCGGCTCAGCCCGGCTTCCGCTCGTCGGGGTGCCCGGTATTGCCGAAAGCGATGCGGTCTCTGACCACGGAGGCGCGCCCGAGCAGGCGCAGCCGCTGTACCGCATCCTCGCCGAATCGATCGCGGATCGTGTCGACGGCCGCCTCGAGCCTCTCGCGGCGCGGGCGCGCGGCGACGCCGAACAGATCGAGCTGCGCCGGAGGTCCTTCAACCAGTCCCGACATGCCGACCCCTAGTGTGCCGACGAGCCGGCGCGGCTCGCGCGCGGCAAGAAGCGTCAGCGCAGTGCGGTAGATCTCGTCTCCCATGAAGATCGGCTCGGTCAGGGTGGTCTGCTTGGAGAAGTGGCCCGCCACGGGTCGGTAGACGACGCCGACCGACACCACGCTCCCGCGTCGTCCCGCGGCACGCAGCCTGCGACCGACCATGTCCGAAAGCCGCATCAACAGCTCCTCCAGCCCAGCCTGCGAGCTCGTCGGCCGGGCGATGACGTGCGAGTGGCTGTAGCTCTTGCGTGCGGCGCTCTCGAAGGCAGACACTTCGAATCCTCTCAGCCTGCGACCCCAGCCCCCGGCCACCTCTGAATGCATGCCCGCCTGCAGCAGGCGGTCGCCGGTCGCGCGCAGGAATTCCATCGGCGTGTGGATCCCTGCCAGCTGAAGCCTTCTGGCGGTCGCTTCCGCGATGCCCGAAAGATCGGTGAGCTCCAGGCGTTCGAAGACCGCCACGAGGTTGCTGTGGTCGATGCGCTGCAGCCCGTCGCGCTTGTCGAGGTTCGACGCTTGCTTTGCCATCCAGATCGAGGTCGACACGCCAACCGAGCAGGTGACGTACTCGCCGATCTCCTCGCGGACCGCCTGCTTGATTGCGCGCGCGACGCCCTCCGGACCAAGCTTGGCCAGATTGGGGGTGCCGGCGAGGTTGACCGAAGCCTCGTCGATCGACATCCGCAAGACATCGGGGCTGTGCCGCTCGACGATGTCCATCAAGCGGTCCGACGCGACCCGATAAAGCGGCGGGTTCGGCTCCCTGACCAGAATCCCGGGGAAGATGGCCCTGGCCTCGAAGACGCGCATCCCCGTCTTGATGCCGAGGTCGCGCGCCTCTCGCGACGAGGACACTATGGTGGCGGCGTTGGTCGCGTAGGCCGCGATCGCCAGCGGCCGGCCTCGGAGAGCCGGATCATGTTGCTGCTCGATCGAGGCGAAAGCGCAGTTCAGGTCGATGACGAGCGTGGCCGGATCCGCGGTGTTGAGCCCGAGCCGAATCGCCTCAGCAGATGGCGCCCTACCCACAGCGAGCAAATGTTCGCACCAACCGGCTGTTAGATCAAGGCCCAAAGTGGCCCTCTAGCGAGGGGGCGGGAGGGCGGCCAGCACGGCAGCGGCGGCCAGGACTCCAAGGACCAGGGCGAGCTCAATCCGGTGACGGCGTAAAAGCGCGGCGGACAGCGCCGCCCCGATCACGACGACCTTGACCATGAGCGCGTAGCCGTAGTCGGTGCCAAGCGCGGCGAGCGAGCCGAAATGAGAAAGGGCGAGCAGGACCCCGCTGGCGGAGGCGACGGCGAAGGTGACGGCGGCGTATCGCGGGAAGCGCCGGTCGGGTTGGCGTAGGAATCCGGCGAGGCCGCCCGCCCACAACCCCATCGCCGTGACGTGGACGCCCGTCAACAGCAGTCCGGCGCCTGCCAGCCCCTGAACCGCGTGGGCCGTGGCCCCGTCGAGGATCGCCATCACCGCACCGATCCCGAGCACGGGCCACGGAGTCTCCAGGGTCCAGACCGCCCACAGGCACAGCGCGGCCGCGAGTCGGAGGCCAAGGAGACGGCCGAAGCCTGAGGCTCCGATCGCGATGGCCGTGTCAGGGTCGAACGAGAGGCTTGCTAGCTGGGCCAGGAAGAGAAGTGGCTCTGAGGCGATGAGAAGGACAATGCCGGCCGCCACCAGGCGGGCTGGTCTCTGTTGGCGGCGCATCACGACCTGGTACGCAACCACCCCGAAGGCGAGGGCGAACCCGACGAAGTGAACCCATCTCGCCAGCGCCTGAAGGCCAAGGCCCAGGGGGGTCGTGGTTCCGATCACCTCGGCGGACAGCAGCGCGGAGTAGGGGTTGGCGCTCGGCCGGCCGACCGTGAACGCGAAGGCCCCGCGCGAGGGGTGAGTATCCGCGGCGAGCACCTGCCAGCTCACGACGTAGGTCCCCGGCCGGCTCGAAGCCACGGGTGCGGTGAGGACCGAGCCGCGTGTTGTCACCGGTCCCGCGACCTGGTGGCCCGACGGGTCGTACACGTTCAGTCCCGCCCCGGCGGGAGTGACCGGCTCGGTGAAGATCAGGGTGACCGCCGCGGGCACGGTGGGGAGGACCGCGTTCGGGGCAGGGTCCGACTCGAGCAGCTGCGCGTGCGCAAGCGCCGCCTGTGGCAGCAGCGCTGCGGCAAGTCCGATCGCGGCGCCGGCGAGCCGGCCCCGTCTCAGGAGTAGGCGGGCGCCTCCGCGCGCTCGAGGCGAACTGAGTCCACGGGAGCCGGCTTGGCTCTGCCGATTCGCAGCACCAGGCCCGCCGCGATCAGGCAGAGAAGCCCGGAGCTCATGAAGGCCAGCTGGTAGTCGCCGAAGTAGGTTCGCACCGCGCCCGCCGCAAACGCGATGGACGCCGCGCCCAGCTGGTGCGCCGCGAAGATCCACCCGTAAACAATGGCGAAGTTCTGCTGTCCGAACACCTTGCGCGCGAGCTGGACGGTCGGTGGCACCGTCGCGACCCAGTCGAGGCCGTAGAAAACGACGAACACGATCAGGCCGAACTGCGGGCTGCCAAGCACGTACGGCAGAAGCAGCAGCGAGAGGCCTCTCAGGCCGTAGTAGCCGAAGAGCAGCCAGCGGCTGTCGAACCGATCGGTCAGGTAGCCGGACGCGAGCGTGCCCACCACGTCGAACACCCCGATCACGGCCAAAAGGCTGGCCGCTGTCACCTCAGCCATCCCGTGATCCATGGAGGCCGGGATGAGATGGGTGCCGATGAGGCCGTTGGTCGAGGCGCCGCAGATGAAGAAGCTGCCGGCGAGAAACCAGAAGTCGCGAGACCGAACCCCGACCCGAAGCCCGCGAAACGCGTTGGCGATGGGGCTTCCGACAGCCGGCTGCAGGACCTCGACCTCCGCCGCGCCGTAGGCCTTCAGGCCCATGTCGCTCGGCCGGTTGCGGAGGAACAGCGCCACGAGCGGCGCCACCGCGAGGGCCGCAACGGCGATGGTGATCGAGACAGTGCGCCAGCCCAGGTTCTGCGCGAGCAGGCCGAGACCGGGCAGGAAGATGAGCTGGCCGGTGGCGCCGGCGGCGGTAAGCGCTCCGACCACCAGGCCGCGGCGCTGGACGAACCAGCGGGCGGCCACCGTGGCGGCAAGGACGGACGCCATGCACCCGGTGCCGAGTCCGACGACGACTCCCCACAGCAGGTACAGCTGCCACGGCGTGCTCATCAAAGTCGTGAGCAGCGCCCCGGAGGCGACGGTGACGAGTGCACCCACAGTCACGACCCGGAGGCCGAACCTGTCCATGAGCGCGGCCGCAAAGGGACCCATGAGACCGAACAGGACGAGGTTGATCGAAACGGCGACCGAGATGACCGCCCGGTTCCAGCCGAACTCCTGCTGCAGTGGCACGATCAGCACGCTCGGAGTCGCCCTGAAGCCGGCTGCGCCCATCAGGGCTACGAAGGTCACGGCGGCCACGACCCATGCGTAGTGGACGCGTCTCAAGCGACCAACTCTAACTCGGGCGGTCGCTCTTGATATTCCGGGCTCGGTTGTACTGGCGACGTGCCCCGTCGCATCATGCTTGGGTGTCGCCTGTGATCTCCTCCGACGGAAGGTGGTGGTGGGACGGCACCCGATGGCGCTCGCGCGTGGTCGAGGGCGAGCTAGGCCTTTTCTGGTTCACGGAGACTCCCGACTGGGCGCCGAGGGTGCTGCTGATCGGGCTCATCGGGTTGATCCCGATCGTCGGGTCGATCAACCTGTACGGCTGGGTCCTTGCGGCCACGGAAATGGTGCGACAGGGCTGGCGCGAGCTTCCGCCGGCCGGCTTCGGATACCTCGAGCGTGGCGTGGCCCCCTTTGTGGTGGGTCTGGTCTACGGGCTCGTGGTCGCGTTGGTGATCGTGTTCTGGGCGGTGATCGCACTGGTCGTCGGCCTGTCCGGATCCTCCCATGTACCGCTGGCGGTGGCTATCGGCGCGGTCGACCTCCTTGTGCTGCTGGTCATTTGGTTGGTCGGCCTGTACGCCTTCGCAGCGCTCCTCATGTGCGCCGACCGATTGGGCGCCGGCCGGTCGCTCAACCCGGCCCTCCTGTGGCGGGCCGCCCGCGCCAACCACTCTGTGTCGATGCGCTTCGCCCTGACCTACCTGGTGGCGGCCATTGCGTACGCGGCTGTGACCGCACCGCTGGGTTTCTTGATTCCAGGCGCCGGCCTCCTGACGTCGATCGGCCTCCCAGCGATCTTTGCGCTTGTCGTGCCGATTCTGGCTCGGTTCAATGTGGAATCCACGTCAGCGCCCGCGCGTTGAATAGCGTGATACTCAAACGATCGAGATGACTGGATGCTGATGCCTTGCTGATCAAGCTCCTGAGGGCGTACGTGCGGCCTTATACGCGAGAGGTCGCGATCGTCGTGGTGCTGATGCTGATCCAGTCGATCGGCAGCCTGTACCTGCCCAACCTCAACGCCGACATCATCAACAACGGCGTATCCAAGGGCGACGTTCCCTACATCTGGCGCACGGGCGGCATCATGCTCGGCGTCACTGTGGTCCTCGGGATCATCGCCGTGATCGCCGTCTACTGGGCGTCGTTCGCGTCGATGAGCGTCGGCAGGGACCTGCGGGCCGCGGTGTTCCACCGGGTTCAGAAGTTCTCGGCGCGTGAGATGAACCGGCTCGGCACGCCGTCGCTCATCACGCGCAACACCAACGACGTGCAGCAGATCCAGCTGTTCCTCCAGATCGCCCTCACCTTCCTGGTCGTCGCGCCGATCATCGCCGTCGGCGGAGTGATCATGGCCCTGCGCGAGGACGTCGAGCTCTCAGGCCTGTTGATCGTCGTGGTTCCCATCCTGGCCGGGATCGTGGGCTTCATGCTGGTGAAGGCGGTCCCGCTGTTCCGATCGATGCAGGTGAAGATCGACCGCATCAACCAGGTGCTGCGCGAGCAGATCATGGGCGTGCGCGTCATTCGCGCTTTCGTGCGCGCCCCCTACGAGCAGGAGCGCTTCGAGGCGGCCAACGCCGACCTCACGTCCACGGCGCTGAAGGTCAACAGGATCTTCGTGGTCGCGTTTCCGTCGCTCATGGCGGTCATGAACCTGACGACCCTCGCCGTGCTGTGGTTCGGCGGTCACCTCGTGGACAGCGGCCAGATGCCGATCGGCAACCTCACGGCTTTTCTCATGTACATCCTCCAGATCCTCATGTCCGTGATGATGGCCATCGCGATGGTCATCCTCGTGCCGCGGGCCGAGGCCAGCGCTGCGCGCATCCAGGAAGTGATGGCGGTCGAGCCGTCGATCCATGATCCCGAGCATCCGATCGAGCCGGCGGCGGCCACCGGGCTGGTCGAGTTCGACGACGTCACCTTCGGATATCCGGGCGGGGAGCACCCTGTGCTGCGGGACGTGAGCTGCAGGGTGATGCCGGGCGAGACGACCGCGATCATCGGCGGCACCGGTTCCGGCAAGACGACCATGCTCAACCTGATCGCGCGCTTTTTCGACGTTAGCGGCGGCAAGCTCACGGTCGACGGAGTGGACGTTCGCGAGCAGTCGCTGGAGCGCCTGTGGAGCGTGATCGGCCTCGTGCCACAGCGCGCGTACCTCTTCAGCGGCACAGTCGCTGACAACCTGAGGTTCGGCAACGAATCGGCCACGGACGAGGAGCTCTGGCACGCGCTGGAGGTGGCCCAGGCGAAGGACTTCGTGACGGCCATGCCAGGGGGTCTTGAGGCGCCGGTCGACCAGGGAGGGACGAACGTTTCGGGCGGCCAGCGGCAGCGCCTGGCGATCGCGCGGGCGCTCGTGAAGCGTCCAGCGGTCTACCTCTTCGACGACTGCTTCTCAGCTCTCGACGCCGGCACCGACGCGAGGCTTCGGGCGGCTCTCCGCGGCGAGACCGCGCATGCGGCGGTCCTCATCGTCGCGCAGCGGGTGAGCACGATCATGCACGCGGACCGGATCATCGTCCTCGACGACGGCAGGATCGCGGGCGACGGCAACCACGCCGAGCTGCTCGTCACGTGCGAGCCGTACCGCGAGATCGTCG
>JBIOJB010000071.1:0-15622 GCA_044450465.1 Candidatus Dormibacterales bacterium
CACTTTCAAATTGGAGCTGACGATGCCGTAGGCCGGATTCACTCCGCTTGAATCTATCGAAGCCGGCGTTGTGCACCGGCCGGATTCACTCCGGCACTTTCAAATTGGAGCTGACGCTGCCGTAGGCCGGATTCACTCCGGCCGAAACATTGCGTGCCCCTTCCAAGCGCCTCCATACAAGGTGCTACTCGGAGGGGGCACCACGGGGGAGGCCTGCCTCCCCCGTGCCTTCTAGGAGAGGGTTCCGGGGAGGGAGGCTTGCCTCCGCCGTGCCTCTATTTAACCGCCAGGCACGTGATCGTTTTGAAGACGCCGTCGACCTTCTGGATCTTGTCGACGATGAGAGATCCGATGGAGTTGACGTCGGACGCTTCGCATACGGCTATCACGTCGTACTCACCGGTGATGGCGTCCGCGGCGCTGATCCCGCTGACGCCCTGCATCTTCTGCGCGACTTCAAGAGCGCGCCCAGGCGACGCATTGATCAGGACGTAGGCCTTCATTTCGCTCCCTCGAATCGTTGAGCCGGCCGGAATGGTCCCAGCGTACTCCGCTCCGTGGCGGACGTCACCGGCTGTCCAGCGCTCGGAGCATCACCTCGCCTGTCACGTTGGCGCCTGAGAGCAGCGCCACAACCCGCTCACCAGCCGTCGCATGGTAGTGCTGGAGCAGACCGGCCACGCCGGCGGCGCCGGCCGGCTCTGCGAGCAGGTGCTCCCACTCGAAAAGCAGCCGTATGGCCTTCAGCATCTCTGCCTCTTCCACTAACACGACGTCGTCGACGTGGCGGCGCGCCAGCTCGAAGGTCAGCTCGCTCGGGGCCGAGGCGGCGAGCCCGTCGGCGATCGTGTCGACCCGGTCCAGAGTCACAACCTTGCCTGCTCGCAGCGAGCGGTACATCGCGTCTGCGCCGGTAGGCTCCACGCCGATCACGCGCGTTCGTGGCGCCCTGGCCTTCAAGTAGAGCGCGATTCCTCCGATGAGCCCGCCGCCCCCGACCGGTACGAGAACGGTGTCGAACCGTTCGAGGTCTTGCAGCATCTCGATGGCGATCGTGCCCTGCCCCGCGACCACGTCGGGGTCGTCGTAGGCGTGGATCATGGTGGCCCCGCTCGCGCCCTGCAACCGGACGGCTTCAACATGAGCGCCTCGGTAGTTCTCCCCGGCGAAAACCACCGAGGCGCCGAGGCGCCTGATCGCTTCGACTTTGAACCGGTTGGCGTCCAGCGGGACCACCACGGTGGCATGGACGCCGAACGTGGCGGCGGCATAGGCAACACCCAATCCGTGGTTGCCGGCGGATGCGGTAATGACGCCGGCGGAGCGCTGCTCAGCCCCCAGCGAGTGGATCTTGTTGAGAGCGCCGCGGACCTTGAAGGCTCGGATCGGCTGAATCGACTCAACCTTGAGATACACCTCACAATCGACAGCCTCAGACAGCGCGTGGGAATGCTGCAATGGCGTCGGCGCGAGAAAGTCGCGCAGCACCGCGGCCGCGCGCTCCACGTCCTCCGGGGTCGGGAATCGCACCGCAGTCTGCCTCACCCGAGCCCGACTAGCATCAGGGGATGAGCGACGACCTTTCCGGCGTGTCTCCACGTGAGAGCGCGCACGTCAAGGCGCGAGACAAGAAGACCCGAC
Source organism: Candidatus Dormibacterales bacterium (assembly GCA_044450465.1). Classification (GTDB taxonomy): domain Bacteria; phylum Chloroflexota; class Dormibacteria; order Dormibacterales; family Dormibacteraceae; genus JBIOJB01. Next base: position 1,642 of record JBIOJB010000071.1, read on the forward strand.
CTCCCAAGATGATCGCGGTCAACCCCGGGTTGAAGAAGCTGGCGCTGCACCTGGCGGAGCGCAGAAAGAGGCCGAAAAAGCGCGCCTGAGGAAGTGCGCCACGCGGAGGATCTAACTCAGGCCGGGGGTGGCGCGGGATATGCGTACGGGTACCCGGCAGGCGCCGCATCGATTTCCAGGCGCCTGAAGGCGAGGGTCCAGAAAGTAGAGCTCTGGGCTGAGAGGAAACCCCCGATGAGGAACGCGATCGGCAGGAAGATCACGATCCCGAACAGGATCACCACGACAACGGCGCCGGACCCGGTGGCCGCGGCGGCGACCCCGGCGATGATCAGCGGTATGGCCACGATCGCCAGAGCGATCGCGACGCCGATCCCGACCACGAAGCCGACGACCAATGCCAACAGCCAGACCAGCACCACCCGTCCCAGCCGCTTCCGCACCAGCCCGTGACCACGGCTCATGGCCGCCCTGGCGGACGTGACCTGCTCGAGCACGGCGGCACGCGCGCTCAGCCGTCCAAGCACGTCCAGGTAGATGAAGTAAACGATGCCGCCGAGGCCCAGAAACGCGCCGAAAAGCCCGAGAAGCACGGCGGCGCCGGCATTGCCATTCACAATGGCGACGACGAAGCCGCCCAGGACGGCGATCAACAGGATGGCGGCGGGAAGGCCGAGAACGAGGAGAAGCAGCCTGATCCGAATGATCGTGCCCATGGACGCCCGACCGGCCTGCCAGGCCCAGCCCAAACCGAACGGTCGCTCCGCGTCGTATTCAGCAGCTGCGCGGACCGTGGCGCCTTCGCAGACCGCAGCCAGCACGAACAGCGCGATCCAGATCACGAGGATCAGGACGGCGAAGAAGACGATGAGTCCGATGTGGTCGTTGAGCCAGCTGGTGGCGGAGTTGTAAGCCGAGTTGAAATCGGGGCCGCCGCCGTTCTGTCCGCGGGGAAGTGACGATTGATAACCCGAGTTCCCTGAGAAACCGGAGCCGCTCTCCCCGGCGAAGAATGCCACCAGCCACAGGTATTTGTGGCGCCATGCGATGCCGAACGACCTCGTGACCACCGTCCAGTACTGCACCAAACGAGCATAGGCCGCCGGCAATCGCCGGGCGGTCCCGGCTCAGAAATTCGCCGGCACGATTGCGCGCTTGTGAATGCCCGTGCCGAGCAGGCGCTCCCCCTGCCTGCACTCGACGTCGAAGTAAAGCTTGTTGCCTTTGACCTCGGTCAACCGGGACGTGACAACGACGGTGCTCCCCGGAGCGGCCATGGTGACGTGGCGGACGTGAACCTCGTAGCCGACCGTGGTGTGGCCTTCAGGCAGAAGGCGGTCCACGGACCGATGGCTGGTCACCTCCATCAGGCCGATCATCGCGGGCGTCGAGAAGATGCCCTTGCCGCCGACGTGGCGGGTGATCAGCTCCCCCTCGACTGCGCGCTCCAGCCGTCCCTCCAGTCCCGGCCGAATTCCCGTCGGGCTGTCCACGCGCTAGATTGTGGAGGACGTGAAGAACCGGCCGGTTCGCAAGGCCATATTCCCAGCCGCGGGACTGGGTACCAGGTTCCTTCCGGTCACCAAGGCACAACCGAAAGAGATGCTGCCCCTGGTCGACAAGCCGACCATCCAGTACGGGGTGGAAGAGGCCATCGCGAGCGGCATCGAGCAGGTGATCATGGTCACGGGCGGCGGCAAGCGCGCGATCGTGGACCACTTCGACCGCTCCCTCGAGCTCGAGCACTACCTGGCCGTCCGCGGCAAGACCGACCTTCTGAAGCTGCTGAGCGATGTCGACGAGCTGAGCAACCAGGTGGACATCACGTACATCCAGCAGAAGGAACCTCTGGGGCTCGGGCACGCCGTCTGGACGGCGCGGAGGTTGGTCGAGGCGGAGGCGTGCGCCGTGCTGCTCGCCGACGACGTCATCCTCGGAGGACCCCAGCCCTGCCTTCAGCAGCTGATCGAGGCACATCGCAAGACTGGCGCCACTGTGCTGGCGGTGCGCCGGTTCCCGCGCAACCAGATCGGCAGATATGGCGTCGTGGCCACGAGCCGCCAGGATGGCCGCCTTTACGAGGTTACCGACCTGGTGGAGAAGCCGAAACCCGGAGCTGAGCCGTCCGACCTCGCGATCCTCGGGCGGTACGTCCTCACACCGGCCGTGTTCGAAGAGCTAGGGGACGCCCAGGTCGGAACCGGCCAGGAGATACAGCTGACCGACGCGATCAAGAGCTCCCTGGGCACCCACCGGGTGGTCGCTCTCGAGTTCGAAGGCGATTACTACGACACCGGTACGCTGCCCGGTTACCTGCGCGCGAATCTGGCCCTCGCGATGCAGCGGCCAGGGCTGCGCGAAGAGCTCGCCCCGCTGCTCAGGGAGTGGCTCGAACCGCCCAGTTAGGACCGATTCGACGCGTCTATAATCGGAAGACGCTCAATGAGCCGATTCCCCGCCCGAGTGATTTACCTATGGCTGTTTCAGGACGAAAGAGATTCGACGACGACAAGGTTGTCCGGTATGAGACCGCGGAGAAGGACTTCGAGGTCGAGGTTTCGCGCACCCTCAATAAATGGTGCGTCACCGTGTACCAGTTGCCGGACCGCCAGATCACGGTTCAGGACTTCTTCCCGGAGCGGTGGAAGGCGCTAGCTCGCGCCCAGGATTTCATTCGCCTGCTCAACCAGCGCAAGAAGAAGGACGAGGAAGGGGTCAGCTCCGGCGACGACGACTATTAGGTCGACCCTTCGAGTCGCCGCGTTCAAATGCGGACTCTAGGTAGAATTCAGCGCTCGTGAACTGGGCTGCGCTGCGACGAGAGTGGGGGGCGGTGACCTTTGTCCTGACCGTTCTCATCGGCGTGGTCCTGGTGCCGGTCGCGCTCTACCTCACAGGCGTGGGGCCGAGCCCGATCAACACCACGCCGGTCGCCACGGCCAGCTCCGCCAGGGCGAGTGGCGTGGCCAGCCCGACGCCGTCACCCACGGCGTCAGCGTCCCGAATGGCCACTCCCTAGTAAAGGAGCCGTTCGCCGTTCTGCTGGACGATATCCCGGAGCGGCATCGTGATCTCCGCAAAAGCTGTCCGTTCTGAGCTCACCCTCATTTCGATCAGCTCCGACAACCGCAGGCGAGCGACCGTCGCGCACTCCTCCAAAAAGGTGAAGACAACGGGCCGGACCAGGTTGGCGACGTGGTCCCCGATCTTCAGCTCAGCGGGCCGCTCGGACGAAAGGCTCCGATCCCGATACGCGAGCACCACGACCCCATCGCACAGGAGCACCGGTTGGGTCCACTCGTGGGCTTGCCGCTCGCCGGTGAGCAGTCGGAGCAGCTCCGCCAGCCGGCCGATCTGCGGTTCCGGGCCTTCGAAAAGCAGCGGGACGTCGCGGATCGGCTCGTTGAAGCCCTGAGCGCGGTACTGGGCCGTGAAGCCGAGGTCGCCGACACCTGCGAACGGCGCGGGAACCTTGATGGTCGTCTCGCCGAGGTGCGGCCGGGGTGATCCGATGCCAGAACCCATGATCGACCTGAACTCTTCCTTGTCGTATTTAACGCACGAGTGACCCGAACTGTCTTCCCGCCGGTGGCCTCGTTAGTGTTGAGCTCGTCGTGCCGCTGACCGGAATCCGCGTCCTGGACCTGACCCGGCTCCTGCCCGGCGCTTTCTGCACGATGCTCCTGGCTGATCTGGGCGCCGACGTGCTCAAGATCGAAGAGCCGGGGACTGGCGACTACATGCGCTGGACCCCGCCTCTGATCCAGGGCCAGAGCGCGCTGTTCAATTCTCTGAATCGCAACAAGCGCAGTGTCACCCTGAACCTGAAGTCGGACCAGGGACGGGAGCTCTTGCTGCGGCTCGCAGACGGAGCAGCCGTGCTGGTCGAGGGCAATCGGCCTGGGACCCTGGACCGGCTCGGGCTCGGATGGACCACCCTGCACGCTCGCAATCCGCGGCTGGTCATGTGTTCGATCACCGGATACGGCCAGGACGGTCCGTTCGCCAGGCGGGCCGGCCACGATCTCAACTACCTCGCGACGGCCGGCGCCCTCGGGCTGAACGGAGTCGTTGACGGTCCGCCCATCCCCCTGGCCGTTCAGGTGGCGGACATCGGGGCGGGCGGTCTGCAACCGGCGGTCGCGATCCTTGCCGCGCTGCTGGGCGTGGAGAGAGGCGGGGAAGGACGCTGGATAGACGCGTCGATGACGGATGGCGCTGTGAGCTGGCTGGCGATGGCGCTGGCCGCGAGAGGCCAGGGGGAGGAGGTCGTCCGCGGGGCGCAGAGGCTGTCGGGCCGCTACGCCTGCTACCGGGTCTACGTGTGCAAGGACCGCGGCTTCTACAGCGTGGCCGCGCTCGAGCCGAAGTTCTGGAGCGCGCTGTGCACGGCGGTTGGGCTGCCGGACCTGATCGCATCCCAGTACGACGAAGGACCCGAGCAGGACGCCGCTCACCGGAAGATGGAAGCGGTCTTCTCCTCGCGCACCCGCTCGGAATGGGAGCGTGAGCTCGGCGAGCTCGACGCTTGTTGCGAACCCGTCCTCGACCTGGACGAGGTGGCGACACACCCGCAGATCGCGGCGCGGCGACTCATCGAGTCTCGAGTTACGGGCGTCGAAGTGCGGCCGGCGGCCGCCCTCAGGACCGACTGGCGCCGGCGCGATCCACCGCAGCTCGGGGAGCACACCGCTGAGGTGCTCGCAACCCTCGGAATCGATGCCGGCCGGCTGGCCGAGCTCAGAGATCAAGGGGTCGTCTGATCGGCTGACGGGACCAGGTGAGGACCACCCAGCCGCCGGGGTCCTCTAGCTGGTCAGCAGCTCCCACACGCTCCGAACCTGAGCCAGCGCGGCACTGCGGCTCCCGCGGTTGTCGATGACGTAGGTGGCGCGCATCCGCTTCTCCTCGATCGGCAGCTGCGAGGCGATGATCGCCTGCGCCCGATCCAACTTGAGGCCGCGCCCTTCGACCAACCGTTTCAGCTGCACGTCCGGCGGCACGTAGACGACGACGATCTCCAGATAGACGCTCTCCAGCCCGTTCTCGTACAGGAGCGGAACGTCGTGCAGCACGATTTCCTTTCCGGCCACCAGGGCTTCCGCGGTGCGGGCCGCCATCCGCTCGCGGACGAGAGGGTGGACGATCGCGTTGAGCCTCCGCCTGGCCCGTTCGTCGTTGAAGACGAGCTGGCCGAGACGCTCGCGATCAATCCGGCCGTCCCGCACGTAATCGCTGCCGAACTCAGCCACGACCTGCTGGAAGCCGGTGCTGCCCGGTTCGTACGCGGCATGCGCCGCGTCGTCCGCGTCGACGACCTCGGCGCCCAGGTCCCGAAACATCTGGGCCACGGTGGACTTGCCAGAGCCCGCGCCGCCGGTGAGCCCAATGAGCTTCAATTGGCGTCAGTGGCCGACGAGGAGAAGTTCGACGCAGTCGTCGTCGGAGCCGGACCGGCCGGCTCCGCAGCCGCGATCACGATGGCCAAGGCCGGGCTCCAGGTTGCGCTGCTGGAGCGCGGTTCCCGGCCAGGGTCGAAAAACGTGATGGGCGGCATCCTCTACAGCCACTACCTCCAGGAGATCGTAGGCGACGACTGGAGGCAGGCGCCGCTCGAGCGTCCGATCATCGAGGAGCGACGCTGGTTAATGACTCCCGACGCCGCGATCGGCCTTGACTACAAGAACCTCCGGAACCGATCACATCCGCATTCATTCTCTGTGCTTCGGGCGCGGTTCGACGCCTGGTTTGCGGAGCAGGCCGAGAAGGCGGGAGCGATGGTGGTGCCCGAGACCGTGGTCGACCGCCTGATCGTGAAGGACGGCCGCGTGGTCGGAGTTGGCACTGGACGTGGCGATGACCTGCAGGCCGAGGTCGTGATCATCTGCGAGGGAATCGGACTCGGCTCGAGCCTTCTCGAGAAGACGCGGATCGACGGTGCTCCGCTGCGGCGCAGGCTGCGCCCGGATGAGGTGGCGATGGCGGTCAAGGAGGTGATGCGGCTCGACCCCAGCATCATCGAGGACCGATTCAATTGCGAACCAGGCGAAGGCTGCACCATCGAGTGCTTCGGTGACGCGACGATGGGCATGTCCGGGTTCATGTTCATCTACACCAACAAAGACACACTCTCCGTGGGTGGCGGTGCCCTCCTGAGCGAGTTCAACAAGACGCTGCGCACCCCTAACGACGTGATGGAGCACTTCAAGAGCCATCCGGCGGTGAAGCCGCTCCTGCGCGGGGCCGAGACGGTCGAGTATCTCGCTCACCTGATTCCAGAAGGCGGGTTCCGAGGGATCCCGAAGCTGTACGGCCCCGGCTATCTCGTCTGCGGGGATGCCGCGATGCTGTCCAACCCTGTCCATCGCGAAGGTTCCAACCTCGCGATGGAATCTGGCAGGCTCGCCGGCCAGACGGTGATCCGCGCAAAAGAGATGAACGACTTCTCGGTGCGCAGGCTGTCCGAGTACAAGGGAAAGCTCGACCATTCGTGGGTGATGGCCGACATGAAGAAGTACGACGGGGCGGTCCCGCTGCTTGAGCACAACCCGCAGCTGCTCACCAAGTACCCCCAGGTTGCCGACCGCGCGCTCGACGAGTTCTTCCGGGTCGACGGCGAGTCGAAATGGCAGAAGCAGTCGAAGATCATGAAGATGGTCCGAAAGGAGGGCCTTTTCAAGATGGGCCGTGACACGCTGAAAGCACTGTGGACGATGAAGTGAGGGCGGTCCAAGACCTCAGAGCTAGGCGCCGCTACTTCGCGACGTCGACGTGAACGGTGTGATATCCGCTTGCGCCGCTGGGATAGCTGGCTGACCCGCTGGAGGTCTGTTCCGCACCCGTGCCGTCCTTGGCCCGCACCTTGAGCTCGTAGGCTCCCTCCGAACCCGGTGTCCAGTTCGCCGTCCAGAGCACCCACGTGTATGGCGAGAGCGGAGCGTTGAACTGGGCCAGGTTCCAGCTTCCACCGCCGTCGGCGCTGAACTCGACGTTGGCGATCCCGCGCGTCCCGGCGAAGGCCACGCCGGCAACGGTTTGAGCGCCCAGCCTCACCACGTCTCCGTCGCGCGGAACGTCAAAGCGCGCCGTGGTCCGGATCACCGCGTTGTGGTCCCAGCCCTGCGACTCCCAGAAGCCGCCCGATTCGTGGCTGACGAGCTCGATCCGGTCCAACCACTTCGGACCTTTCATGCCGTAGTGGCCGGGGATGAGCACCCGTGCAGGAAAGCCGTGGGCCATCGGCAGCGGGGCGCCGTCCATGTCGTACGCGATGAGAATCTCTGGCGCACCCCGGATGAGGCTGAGCGGGAGGCTTTCGGTGTAGCCGTCGCGTGCCGTGAACGCGACCCACGTGCCATCAGCGGTGGGTTGGGCCATCTCCACGAGATCCGCGAGCCGCACGCCCCCAAAGCTGGCCGTGCTCATCAACCCGCCGCCCACGTCGTTGCTGATGCACTCAATGGTCACGTACTGCGTTACGCCGGCCAGGGCGCGCAGGTCCGCCAGCGAGAGCGTCAGCGCCCGGTTCACCAATCCGCCGATCGAAAGAGACCAGCCGGCGCTCTCAACGGTGGGATCGGTGAAGTTCTTTGACACCACGTAGAAGTTGTCGATCGGCGTGATCTCCGGCGAGACACCTCGCAAGCCCGACTCTGCCGGGTTGAACACTGCCTGGTACCAGTCGGGGATGAGCCGAAGCGCGAGAAGCCCAAGACTGGCGGCACCGATCGTGAGAGGGATTGCGCCGAGCACCCGGCGCCTGCCGGGGTCGAGCCCGACCGCCGGCTGCTGGCCCATCTGAAGGATCGCTCCGTAGATCGCGAAGAGAACCGCCCACATGATCGGCGTGGCTGGACCGTCATTCAGGCCCAGGAATCCAGCGCCGCCTGCGGGTAGCGCCGCGCCGACCACGATCAACCAACCGCCCGCCGCGAAAAAGAGTGGGCGGTACTGCGATCTCCATCGCAAACCTGCCAGAGCGTCGGCGGCGCCGAGCAATCCGAGGCCCGCGATCATGGCCACGATCAATCCGAACTCCTCGACCACCTTCCCGGCATGCTGGAGCGTGTCGATGAGGAACCCGAATACGAAGCCGGGCATGAGGGCCAGCAACGGCGCGTTCAGGAGCTGGGGGAGCGGACGTAGGCCGAGAACCAGGCTCGCCAGGTACATCAGCGCGACGAGCGCCAGACCCGCGATGCAGCCCCAGCTGAATCCGCTAAGCGCTGCCTGGCGCCTGAAGGACGTATTCACTCTCAATCAGTACGTCAGGAGGATACGTCCCTACTGGTAGCATCGGCGGCGCGGGAATGCCGGCACCGATTGTTTCAGACGACCTCTATCGCTTTCGCTGGATCGACCACGTTCGCTTGAGCCCGGATGGCGAGCGGGTCGCCTACCAGGTTGGCTGGGCCGACGGGGACTCGAGGCAGAACCGCACCCGGATCGTTGTGCGGCGGCTCCTCGATCCCGAGCCGATCGAGCCGACCGGTGGCGCGCGGCGCGACCGCTCGCCCGAGTGGTCGCCCGACGGGAAGCGTCTCGCCTTCATCAGCAAGGTCGGGCCGGCCGACCAGCTGTTCGTGACCGACATCTTGACCGGTGGCCAGACGAAGCAGCTGAGCTCGGTGGCCGAAGGAGCGTCCGATCCGGTCTGGTCTCCCGACGGGAACTGGATCGCTTTCTCGGGCAAGGTGCTTTCGGACCCCGACGCCGTGGTCGACGACAGCCGCGCCCCCGAAGGACGCGAGCAGCTGAGGCGGGCTCCGATCGCCCGGGTCGCTCGCAAGCTCGACTACAAGCACGATGGTCAGGGCTACCTCGACGGCCGGCACTACCACCTCTTCGTCGTGCCTTCGACCGGCGGAGAAGCCAAGCAGCTGACGACTGGGGCGTGGGACGTCGCCGGGTACGACTGGGCTCCGGACAGCGCGCGGTTGGTGGTGGCCGGCAACGCCGACCCGGATGCCGACCTGCGGCGCGAGCTGAACCTCTACATCGTCGATCTGCGCGCCGGCCGCCAGAGGCTGGGTGGAGGCTTCTACCTCAGCTCGCCCATCTGGTCGCCCCGCGGCGACGCCATTGCGTTCGTGGCTCCAAACGGACCGGAGGCGGGACTCCTCGAACGCCTATGGGTCGTCTCTTTGAACGGCGACAGGCCACGCTGCCTGACGGCGACCTTCGACCAGGCCGTCGACGACAGCCTGATCACCGACATGCGAGCAGGGCACAACCCCCGAATCCGGTGGTCCAAGGATGGCGACCGGATCTACTTCCTCGCCAGCGGGCCAGGCACCTCCTCGGCTTACTCGGTCGACCTCGTCGGCAACGTCCGGCAGGAGGCAGGCGGCGCGCGAAGGATCTACGACTTCGACGCCGCGGCCGGCGTCCTTGCCTTCTGCGCCTCCGACCCGAGCCATCCGGGCGAGCTGTACGTCGCGACGCGAGGCGCCGAGGCAAAGCTGACGGACCTGAACCCCTGGCTGCGCGACCGTTACGTCGCCCAGCCCGAGAATCACCAGTTCTCCGCTCCGGACGGGTGGCGAATCGAAGGGTGGGTTTACAAGCCGGCCGGCTTTCAGCCCACACGGTTGTACCCGACCGTTCTGCAGATCCACGGCGGGCCCCACGGCCAGTACGGCTGGGCGTTCTTCCACGAGTTCCAGGTCCTGGCCGGCATGGGTTACGTCGTGTTCTGCGTCAACCCGCGCGGATCAGACGGCTATGGGGAGAGGTTCCGCCACGAGGTCGTGCGGGACTGGGGCGGCAAGGACTACATCGACCTTATGACGGCGCTCGACCAGATCATCGAACGCGCCGGCTATATAGATGCCAACCGCCTTGGTGTCGCCGGCGGCTCTTACGGCGGTTATATGACCAACTGGATCATCGGTCAGACCGACCGGTTCTCGGCTGCCGTGGCGATGCGCTCGATAGCGAACCTTGTAAGCGAGTATCCACAGCACGACATCGTTCCCTGGGGTGTGCTCGAGATGGGTCCGCCGCCGTGGCCGAACGCCGACGAGCTGTGGCGGCGGTCGCCGATCCGGAATGTCCAGAACGTCCAGACGCCGCTGTTGCTGACATGCGGGGAGATGGATCTCCGCTGTGCCATCTCCCAATCGGAAGAGATGTTCGGGGCGCTTCGACTCCTGGGCAAGCCGGTCGAGATGGTGCGTTTCCCAGACGAGTCGCACGACCTTTCGCGAAACGGACGGCCCGACCGTCGAGTCGAGCGGCTGCGCCGGATCGCGGGCTGGTTCCAGCGGTTCCTCGGGACGGGGTCGCTGCCCCGCCCGTCCGAGCCCGCCACCGAGGTCCTGCCGGTGCCCGCGGTGGCGCCTATGGAGTGGGCGAGGCGGATGTCGCGCTCCGCTGAAGCGCCGCCTGCGCCGGTCCAGGTCTCGGTGCCGGCTCCGCGTGAGTCCGCTTCCAACGGCCATTCGCTTGAAACGGCGCCCGCCCCGGCTCCCCTGACCGCGCTGCCGCCGGTCCCAAGGCCGGCACTCGTCGAGCCGGTTCCCGTCGAGGTAGAGGCGGAGCCGGTTCCGGTGCAGGGATCCGTGGCAAACGACGTGACCGAGTCGGCCGAGCTGGCGGAGGCGGTGGTGATTGAACCGGAGGTTCCGAGCCAGGAGCCGCTTCAGGCAACGGCCCAGCCGGACGCCGCCGCTCTCATGATCGCGCCTTCGTACCAGGTCGAAGCGGCCCCACCCGCCGTGATGCCAGACGTCTACACGCCCGAACCTGTGGTCGTCGGCCCCGTCGTCCCCGACCTGCCGATGCATGGACCTGAGTTCGCCGAGGACGTTGCTCCGGAGCCGTCCGCAGCCCGCCCGACGGTCGTCGAACCAGACACGCTGGAGCCCGTCGTACCGGACCAGGTGGTCTCGGACGACGCGGCACTCGAGTCCATCACCTCAGAAGAGATCCCCGAGCCTGCCGCATTGGCTTCAGCGCCGATCGATGAGGCCTCGGCTTTGGTCGAGTCTCAGGCCGAACCCGAGCCGGTCGCTGCCGAACCCGAGCCGGCTGAAGCCCCGGCGGACGCGACCGAGATCCCGATTCTCGCGGTCGACACGGAGCCGGCGCCTCCGGGCGCAGACGTCAAACCCGCGGGGGCGGAGGTCTTCGCCCAACCGTTCGGATCGCACGAGCCGGTACGTCGAAGGTCGACCATCGACCCGGCGGCGTCGCAAACCCAGCCTGGTGTGGCCCCCGGCACGTTCGACCTTCAACCCAAGCCGGTCAGCTGGCCGTCGAGCCCCTCCAGCGGAAACGGCAAACAGACCGCCGGGGAGAGCGTGGACGAAGCGACCTCGATCATCCCGGTCTGGAGGCACCCGAGCGCAAGCGCCGACGCCGCGGGCACGGTTTCGATGCACGCTGTGCCGGAGGGTGAGATGGGCATGGGCTTGCTGGCTCGCCTGGTTTTCGAGACGGGTCCTTTTGCGGGCCGAGTCGTCCCCGTTCCGCTCGAGCTGATCACGATCGGCCGGGCGCTCGACAACGACGTCGTCGTCGGCGATCCTGCCACGTCCGGCCACCACGGCAGGATCGAGCTGCGCGGCGGCGTTTTCTGGATCAGCGACCTGGGCAGCACCAACGGCACGCTGGTGAACGGAGACCCGGTAATCGACAGGCAGCTGGCCGATCATGACCTCATTGCCATAGGTCAGAACACGATCAGGTTCTCGCTGGAAGCCTGACGCTAATCGACTCGGGCGAGCGTGGCGCACTCCTCTGCCGCGAGGGCCAGCTGCTTCGTGAACTGCTCGACGTCCGGCACGATGCCGGGATCGGCGGTCAGGCCGAAGTACGCGTCGCCGTTGTAGGACACGATCGCGACGCCCAGACCCATGGCTGGATAGAGCGGCGCGAACGGCCATACCTCGAGGAGCTCTGCTCCGCCTGAGTAGAGGGGGAACTGAGGGCCGGGGACGTTGGTGACGTTAATGTTGGCTCCCGCCTGGGGGGTTGACATGACCCGGCCGGCCAGCACCAGGAGGCTTGCGGGCGCCCAATCGGCGAGGCCGGCCAGCTTGTCGGCAGCCACCGCCTGGCGGGTTCGCTTGAGATCGCCGGTGGTCACGTTGATCCGGCGCAAACGTTCTTCGATGGTGAGGTCGCCGGTCGGAAGCTCGAGCACCATCCCGCTGATCTGATTGCCCAACCGTCCACGCCCGTCGTCGGACCGGACGCTGACCGGGCAGAAGACGCGCACTTTCTCCGGAACCTTCTCGCCTCGCGCCTTGAACCACTTGTGCAGGCCCTCGGACACGACCGCAAGCACCGCGTCGTTGACCGTGCACCCGAACCTTTCCTTGAGGGATTTGAACGTGGCCAGGGACACCTTCAACCCGCGACCGCTGCGTTGCGTTCCGATCTGCCGGTTGAAGAAGAGGTCCGGCCGCCGCCTGACCGACTTTCCGGTCATGTCGAGCAGCGCCTTCCACGGCAGGCGGCGCGTGCTCCAGAAGGCAGGGGCCCTCGACCGCTCGTCGGTGTTTCGCGGCCCGAAGTTCCAGAGGAGCGGGCGGATCAGCTGCCAGTTCGAAGGGGCGGGCCGCGGCCGCCACTCGTCCGCCGGTGGTTCTGGCGTGAAGCTCTCTGGGGTGACGTCCAGCAGCAGAGTCAGGATGTCCACCGAGGAGACTCCGTCGACCATGGCGTGGTGGGCGCGATTGACGATGACCACGCGGTCACCGCGAAGTCCGGTGACGATCGTCATCTCCCAGAGCGGGCGCCGCATGTCGAGCGGCCGGGCGAGGATCCGCATGACCAACCGGCGCAGGGCTGCCCCGTCGCCGGGCGGCGGCAGCACTTCCCGGCGAATGTGAGCGCCCAGGTCGAATTGCGGATCGTCGACCCAGACCGGGTGGGCCAGGTTGAAAGGCACCCGATGAATGCGTTGCCGGTAGCGAGGGACGAGGTGAATCCGCTCGCGGACGGTCTCCTCGACGCCCAGCGCTCCACGGCCGCCGGCCATGCGAGAGCCGCCCTCGAAAATGTAGACGGTGCCAATGTCGAGCGGCGTTTCGGGTCTCTCGGCGTAGAGAAACCAGGCGTCGCGTGCGGAGAGCGGCTCGAAAAAGGGCTTCTCGGTCAATCGTTCTGGCAATCGTTCCGGCCAATTGTGTCCCAACCAGGCCGAGCCGGCTCGGCGCGACAAGACTCGGGTCACGTGCACGTCCCGGCCACAAGGGAGCACCGCCTGGCCTGGAGCCCCAGCTACGTCTTTACGCTTTGTGGGTGGCTCGAGTCGCGGAGATCTGGCGCTACCCGGTCAAGTCGATGGCGGGCGAGCGGCTCGAGTCCTGCGTCATCGAAGCGACCGGGCTGGTGGGAGACCGGCGCTGGGCCCTGGTCGACGGCACTCCGAATCGCGCCGGCAAGCCGCTGACGATCCGCGAGCACGACAAGTTGCTGACCTACAGAGCCAGGCTTGAAGACGGCGGGGCAAAAGTCGTCGGGCCGGATGGGGCCGTGCACGCGGTGGATGCCGGCCTCGCGCGCCTGCTGGCCAAGGAATCGTTGCGTCCACTACGGCTCCGGGATCTCGCAGGCGCCAACTTCGACGCTTCACCACTGCTCATCGTGAACCTGGCCTCCGTTCGGGCCTTCGCGGCGGAGGCCGGGATGCACGTCGATCACAGGCGGTTCAGGGCCAACCTGTACGTCGACGGCCTGGATGCTTTCGAGGAGGTGTCGTGGGTGGGCCGGCAAATCCATGTAGGTGACGTCAGGTTGCAGGTTGTGGCGCGCGATGTGAGGTGCGTCGTGATCACTCGAGACCCGGACACCACGGCCGCCACGCCGGCGCTTCTCAGCCTTCTGGGCGAGCGGCATGACACGTGCATGGGGGTGTACTGCCAGGTGAGCCGGTCCGGCCAGGTCGCTGTCGGCGATTCCGCGGAGCTCGGGTAGCACACCGCCCCACCGGCGCCCCACCCGGCGCACCGCCGACCCCCGTCCGCCTGAA
>JBIOJB010000072.1:0-15420 GCA_044450465.1 Candidatus Dormibacterales bacterium
CAAGCAGGAGGAAGAGGCGCGCCCTCCAATCCTTCCAGGCGAGCGGTATGGCGAGTAGCGCAGGAAACAGGACCGCCGGTGTGATGCTGTAGAGATCGCCTACGTTTCCGCTGCGCAGGGGTTGGAACGAGAGTATTGCGCCTAACGCAAGGGGCGTCAGTCGTTCGAGGTCAACGGTGGTTCCGGCCCCGGCCCAGTGCGAGCGCACGACGGAGAGGTATTGAAGTTCAGCCCCCAACCAGAAGGCCGACAGCGCTGCGATGCCGACGTAGAGGGCCGGCACGACCATCAGCACCCACCGCCACGCCCGGCGTCCAGAGCCCCGCGGCAGCGCAATGGCGTACAGGGGTGCGACGAGGAGGGGCGCCAACACGATATGGGGTGAAACCGTGCCCATCACCGTTACGAACGCGACGAACAAGAAGGCCGGGAGGCGGAAACGCCAGCCGCCGTCCCGGTCCAGCCACGCATGGAACGTGGCGTCGATGGCGATCACGCACGGCATGAAGAACACCATGCCCACCCAACTGGCGTAGAGCCCGAAATGCGTGAATTCGACCCAGCCGATCGGGCTCAAGAGCAAGAGCAGTCCGGCCGCCAGGCCGGTGAGCGGGCGGTGCATCCGCCAGTCGAAATAGCAGTAGAGCCCGAGCGCCGTAGCGGGCATGAGCAGGAACTCGACCACCTGAGCCCCACCTTCTATGTTCAGAGCAGAGCCGCGCGAGATGGCCACTGCCAACCAGGCCGCGGCCAGCGGATACGCCTCCCGGTAGGAAACGCCCATGCCGTCCCACGGGTACCACCAGGGCAGGTTGGGAAAGGTCGAAGCGACCCACGTCATGAGGTGGAGGTGGAACGGGGCTTCGGAGCCCGGCAACCCGCCCCAGAGGATCTGCCAGCTCAGGAAGTACGCGACGAGGAAGATGGCCGAGGCGGCGAGCAGCAGCCTTGCCGCCGCCGCCGCGAACACCGGCGGTTTGGTCAGGGGCGGCCCCGGCGAGAGCGGCCTGCGCACTCGTTGCCCACCTCCGTTTACCGCCGGCCCATCCGAGTTTTCAGCCCGAGTCGCGGATGCACAGATAGTGGCCGCACGCTCCCGTCAACCGCGAGAGTGCGCGCGATTCATACCAGCCGATCGAGGCAACCAGGCTCTTGGCCAGCTTGCCCGGCACCCGCACCCAGCCGCGGCTCTGGTCGGTCGCGTCCTCCACCGAGGTCTTCAGCGGGCCGGTGCGCGACACGATCGAGAAGAAGGCCACGTCGATGAGCGACGTCATGTAGTGGTAGCTCCACCGGACCGAACGCACGGGCAGGCCCGCGCGAACCGCCTCCCCTCTATATCGCGAGTCACTGTAGATCTGGATGTGACCGGCGTACTTCACCTTGGCTTTCCACCTCGTGCCGCAGCCGATCAGCGTGTATATGGTGCGCGGCTGAGCCTCCAGCGGCAGCACAAGGTGGAACAGTCCACCGGGCTTGAGCACACGCGCGATCTCGCTCAGCACCCTGCCGGGATCGTCCACGTGCTCCAGGACGTCGAACATGGTGACCGCGTCACACCAGCCGTCGGCGAATGGGAGCGCCTCGGCGGGCGCCTGAGCGAACGTGACGCCTTCCGAGTGGCGTGTCGCGGTCGCGATTGTGGTGGCCGAGAAATCCACACCGTGCACGTCCAGGTCCGGCCGCTCACGCTTGATGGCTTTCGCCATCGTGCCGCTTCCGCAGCCGACGTCGAGAACGCGTCCAGCGGCGAGCGGACGAAGGTCGTCGAGCACGTAGCGAAGCTTCAGGCCCGCCATGTACCAGGGCTTGGGATAGACGGGAGCGGCCCCCCAATGCTTCGACTCGTAGTCGAAGGACGATGCGGGCGCTAGTGGGGAGCCGATTCCGAGAGCTCCTTGCAGTACTGCGACGTGGGGGCCAGCACCTGCACGCGCCAGATCGCCCATCCGGTGCTGGGCACGTCGCCGAGGTACGTAAACCACGCCGGGTTGTCCGCGATGAAGTGGTTGTAGTTGGCATTGGTCGCCTGCACAGCCCACATTGCGGTATCGGTCTTGTCAAGCCAACACTCAAGCAGAGGACCGGCCACGTCGGGGTGGGCCGCGTACGTGTATCCCGACGGTAGGTAGTAGAACGGATCGTAAAGCTGGCTCACCAGGCGCTGGCCGCTGACGTTACCGTAGTGCGCCATGGTGTAGGTCAGATCCGGCCGGTCGTCTGGCACGTTGAGCGATTCGCCGGCGACTCCCGGCGTCTGGTTGTACATCGCACCCAGCGTCCTGCCTGCCGTCACCGCCTGCTGCCAGGCGAAGTCCGTCGATCCGAAGACATCGCGGATCGGCATCCAGGCGACCTGGACGGCCAGGACCGAGCAGGCAATCGCCACCCAGGCAACTGGCAGCATCCGCGACCCCAGCCATCGCGGCATCAGCTTGAGCAGGACCAGCACGCCTAGCACCGCGGTGAAGTCATAGGAATATGCGAACACCCTTGTGATCGGCATCCACCAGACCCAGCTCGCCAGGTAGGCGGTGAACCCAAGCATGCCGGCAACGAATACCCACTCGCCGAATCCGAAAGCGAGGTACATGTAGCCGGCAGGCCGCTTCCAGAGCGACCAGCCGAGGCCGATGGCCGCGACGATCAGAATCGCACCGAGGTACGGCCTGACACCGGCCTGAACGGCGTTGACTGGAGTCGACTCCCAGCTGCCCGCGGCGTTGGCTAAGAAGTTCCACCAGACGGGATAGATCGGGTTCCCCGTGTGGTCGAGCAGTGTCTTCATGTAGGCCAGCATCACGAGTGCGAATCCGAGGATCAGCGGCAGCGCCCGTGTCCGGGCCACGCGGTTGAGCAGCGCGGCCGCCACCATGCCGGCTGAGAAGATCCACGCCTCGGCGCGAGCCATTGTCGCGATGCCGAAGGCGAGGCCCGCCCAGAAGCTGTGCTGCCTGCCCCAGGCCCAGATGCCGGTCAGTACGAGCGCCACGCCGAGCGGTTCCAGCATGCCCGAAGCGTCGTTCATGACACTGGTCGGAAGCAGAATGGTGAACATCGACGCCGCGACCGCCACAAGGGTTCCCCAATGGCGGCGGCAGATGACGAATGTGAGGAGGACCACCACCGAGCCTGCGGCGAGGCTCAGCCATCGCTCGATGACGATGTCGGTCGAGCCGGTGACGTAGAACAGCGCCACCATGACACCTGGATGCAAGGCGCCCCAGAAGTAGTCGAGACCCTTCAGGTCCCAGAGGCGCGGCCCGTCGGGTGCGGTCAGGCCGATCTCCTTGGTCAGGTAGGCGATCTGCCAGTGGTGCCAAACATCGCCGTAGGCGCCCTCACCCGCGTTCTCAGGCCCGGTCACGAAGTAGAGGTAGAACACCCTGGGGACGGCGGCCACGATGAGGATGGCCACGCCCCAGTACCAGCGCAGCGGCGCAGGGGCCGTTGCGTCCTCGGTCGCCAGGGAAGTCGTCAGAATCTCGAACTCGCCCTCGTCATCCTCGCCGCCGAGCAGGCCCGGGACCTGTGCCCTCGCACTCACCCCGGCAGGACCGGTTGTTGGTCGACAAGCATCCAGCGCTGGGCGATGACCCAGAACGCGAAGAGCCACGCGACTGTCATCAGGGTGCCGCCGTAGTCGTGAAAGATCAGCGCCGGGGTTCTTCCGGCGGCCGCGGCCAGGAGACAGACGAGGGCCACCCGCACGAGGTTGACGAGCACAGTGCCCAGCAGACCGAAAAGGAAGACCTGGAGGCGAGCCTCGAGTGAGAAGCGCCCCCTGAGCCCAACTGCGAGGCTGACGCCCAGAAGCACGAGGCTCTGCCAGCCGATGCAGTTCCAGGAGATGAACAGATCGGTCGGCTGGCCGCTCGAGCCCCACACCACGAGCCGGCTACCCGCTGCCGCAGCGTGTATGCCGAACACCTGGAGCAGCGCGACGACCATCCGCGCCTCGACCGGGCTGACTGACTGGAGCGGCTGGGCGACGCCGAGCTGCAAAGCCCACGAAGTCAGAAGATCGTTGTACGTGGTGACGAAGGGCAGGGCGAGAAGGATCAGGCTCAGGCCGGCCAGCAAGGTCATCTGCGGAAGCGCGTCGTGCCGGGTGGTCATCAGCCGGCTCCCATCCGGCGCCGCCGCCTGGCCAGCGGCACCAGCAGGGCCAGGCCAAGGAAGGGGAGCACGTGCTCGGGGATGAGGATGGTTTGGCTGCTGTTCAGGTTTGTCGGGGTGGCGGCTGCATCGTAGTTGAGGACCAGGCCACCCCCGGTGACCGAGTTGACAGTGACCGAGAAGCAAAGAAAGGAACCGGCCGGCACCGTGACATCGGAGGCCGGCGAAAACGAGGCCGTGCTCAGCCCCAGCCCGTTGGTGAGCGTGGCCGTGGTCTGGGCGATCGTCGTTACGGTCGCGGGGGCGAAGGTCGCGATCGCGTCCGCCCACAACGTCGCCAGCGCCGAGGTGACGGTCTCGCTGGCCACCGCGGCGGGCAGGTTCACCTGGAAGTCGGAGGCGGATGCGATCGGGTTGTCGACATACATGGACGACCAACCTGCGCCGTTTGAATAGCCACCCTGGGTCCAAGTGGTGACTGTGATGCCGAGGTCGCCCGCGGTCGCGGTGGGGGCGCCGGTCGAGACCGTGGTCGAGGTGACATTGGCGGCGGAGGTGGCGGTGCCGGTCTGGTCGATAGGAGACGCGGTGGAGACGCCGCGCCATTCGGACATTTGCGCGATGCTCACGCCGCTGGCCGAGGTGAACGTAGCGGTTGTGACCCCTGCGGGACTGTTCGGTAGATACCAGATCTCGACCTCGCCGTCGCCGGCTTGGCCCACGTTCACCGCACGGGTCCAGCCGGGTGGACCGGCAAAGGCAGACACGTTGTTCCCACCGACGAGCGTCACCACCAGCAAGTCGCCGGCCGTGCTGGGTACCGGTAGGGTCGCTGCCACATCACCACTGTTGACCTTGACCTCGGGCCCCGACCGGATGTTGGAGATGACGTTGCCGCACGGGCCCGAGCTGTAGCCGAGGCTGAGAGTGACATCCGAGGTTCCCGCGGGAGCGGCGGCCGTCCAGTAGTTGAAGGTAAAGGCATCGCCGGCCGAGATCGTTTGTGACGCCGAGGTCGGGGCGGAGGTTACCCACACGCGGATGGCTTCGCCTGCGGTCATGTCGAACGTCTGGACCGCTCCGGATGGGAAGTTGTCGTCCATCGTGAACGGGCTGGCGCCGTGAAGGTAGAGAGCAGTGCCGGCAGCGTTCGCCACGGGCGCGTGCAGGGCACCGAGGCCGAGGCCGCCGAGAGTCAGTACCAAAGCACCGATGACGATCCAGCCGAGCCGGCGGGGCGGGTGCGTTCTCCGGGCGCCGATGGAATGGGCTGGCACGGGACCGCGCCAACCCTTGCTCGGTGGGCCGAGCCAGCGCTTGACCCACGCGAGCCGGCGCAGGCGGTGGATCGGGTCGGTTACCCGCCCGGTCTTCGGCGTTCGATACCAGGGCCCCTCGTCATTCTCGAAAAAGCCCTTTACAGCTGCAAACGCCTGGAACGGAACCAGCAGGAACGAGGTGGCGATCGCACCGGCGACACCGATGAAGTCTTTGGCAGGCGCCCCCTCGAGCAAGAGTCCCGCAACGTTCATCAGCGGCAGCGACAGCAGGTTGCTGAAGAGCAGCGACCAGCCCAGTGTCGCCGTCCAGTCCGGGACGTGAGCCTGGAGAAAGACCTCCGAGATCAACCAGCAAGCGCTTCCGACGACGAAAAGTGCCGCCTGCAGGTAGTAAAGGACGTAGGAGAGGAACTCGAGCTTCTCGACCGGCCTGATCTTGTTCGAGCCCATGATCGCCATGAAGTGGCGCCGGACGTTGTAGCTGTGTCCCTCTGCCCACCGCATGCGCTGCCTGGCGAGCCTTCCGAAGGTGGCGACGCATTCCGCCGGCGATTCGGCATAGGGCGTGTAGACCACCTTGAAGCCGAGCGCATACAGCCGGAGGGTGAGCTCCCAGTCCTCAGTGAGGCTGCGGCCCCAGCCGAGTCTCTTGAGGAGGTCCGCGCGGATCATGTAGGCGGTGCCCGCGACCATCTTCAACGAGCCGACGAACTCCTGGAATGGGCGCTCGACCATGTAGCTGCCGGCGTACTCGGCCCGCACCGCCTCAGTCAGCCAGCTCTCGCTCTTGTTGAGGATGTGCCACTGGTAGCTCTGGACGGCCGCCACCTCGGGGCGCGGCTCGGGGGCGTGATTCTCGTCTGACCCGTGGCCATTGCCATTCCCGTTGCCGTTGGTCTTGTAGAAATGAGGCAGGAAGGCCTGGATCGAGTCGGCGAACGGAACCACGTCGGCGTCCCAGACGAGGACAAACTCCGTTCTTGGGTCCATGTTCCGGAGCGCGACCTGGAGCGCACCGCCTTTGAACCCATCCCGGTTGGGCCGGTGGAAGATCTTGAATTTCTCATGTTTCCGCCAGGTGTCGAGGATGGCCGCCGTCTCGTCGGTCGAATCGTCGACCACGACCACCTCGTAGTTGCTGTAGTCCATGGCGGCGCATCCCTCGAGAAGGCGGCCGATCACGCGCTTCTCGTTGTACGTCGCGATGTGGATCGAGACGAATGGCTCGTAGCCCAGGTCGAAGTGTCCGTTGCCATTGCCGTTGCCGTTTCCGTGCCCGTTGCCATTGCCGTTGCCCCGGCGCGCAAAGCGCATCAGCCCGTGGGGATGCCCATTGCCATTGCCATTACCGTTTCCGTGGTGGCCGTTGTGCCCGTTCCCGTTTCTGTAGAGGACCGACGAGAGGAGCATCGCCATGGTGGCCAGGTAGTACTTGATCGAGTAGAGAAAGAAGATCGACCCCAGCAGCAACGCCGTGAGCGAGAGGGCTACGCCAATGCTGTTCGGGTCACTTACACCCTCCCGAATCGCCGCCACAGCTCCCCGAACCAGGGCCAGGAACGGTATGAGGCTGATGATGGCGGCGAGGACGATCAAGACGCGAACCGCCAGGCCTCGGTTGAAGATGGTGCGCGACCACGACGGGCGTGGCAGCTCGGGTTTGCCTGCTGCCGGGGAGGGGGCAGGTCCAGCAGTCGGCCGGGGTGGCGCGACCGGCGCCACGCCGAGGCGGTCGGCGATGCCGGGCAGCGCCTCAGCGGCGAACCGGAAGTGCCCGCCGGGGGTGGTCGCGGAGGGACGAATCCTGCCGGCCTTGACGGCTCGGGCCATGGTCGAGCGACTGATCCCGAGTCTGTCAGCCGCCTCCGTCGAGGTCAATAAGACCGGTCGGGACCCGTCTCCCTTCAGCAGCCGTCGCGCCTCTTCGAGGTTGAGGCGGGCAAAGCCGGCCGGGGTCGTGTCGGCAGCCCTGAGCCGGCCGCTCCTGACCGCGCGGAGGATGGTCGAGGGGCTCACACCGAGCATCGATGCGACCCTCGAGCTGCTTAGAAGAGGCGGTTTTGCTGGGTCGTTCACAAGCCCTGGGTGGCGCTTGAGGGGATCGTCATTTGCTGCGTCATTTGCCACGTTTTATTAACTATCCGATCTCGGAAGCTGGTCTGGGCCCCGCAACGCTAACAGAAAGTAGCCGACCCTGCGACAGCCTGGCCTGGGCGGCCGCGGCTGGGCTCTCGGGCTGCCTTCGGGTCAGGGCCGCCCGGGTGCCGGAACCGGCCGATCGGGAGGGTCGGCGAGCCATTCCGCAGGCGGCAGGTAGCACTTGAAACCCTCGATCTGGTCCGCCCGAACGACCGTTCGTCCGTCGAAGCTGAGTGCGAGGCCGACCACCAGCGGGCCAGGGCCCGGGGCCGGCCGCAGCCACGCCACCAGGGGCCACACGAACTCGCCGCCCTCTCGGACGTACACCGCGGCCCAACCCGGCGCCGCGATCACCTCCGACCCGTGATCGGCCATATCGGCTTCCACCACCTCTCGCATGCGCCTGTTCAGCCGACCATTGTGGAGCGTTGCAAGCCGCCTGGCGAGGCGCGAAACGCCTCCCATGCCCGACGAAACAGCCGCGCTCCACCGGCCTCCAGGCGATGACGTAACAAGGACTTGGCGCCAACGCCGTTTGAATAGTCAAAGTTGCCCCACCTGCGTAGTCGGCAGATGGGAAATGGCAAGGTTGAGGGGAGCGGTGTTAAGTGGTCTGGGTCGCCGGCATGGAGCTCGAAAACAAATCCAACCGACTTGTAGAAAGTTCTGCCGCCGGCTCCTTTTAGACCCCTCCAGACCGGGCCGGACGACCCTTTATGTCCATTAACTCTGCACTTAGCGTGAGCCGGGGGGTAACACCAGGATGGCCACGCTAGCAAGGCGGATGGAGCGGCGGGCACCGTCAGGACAGGTGCAGGACGGGGGCGGGCGGGCCTCGTTCAACCGACCGATGGCCATTCTGGTGGTGGTGGCGGCGGCCCTGCTGCTGGTCGTTCCGCCCCTCATCGGCTCCCTGGCCATCTTCGATTCGGGCTGGCCCGGCCTGCTCGACGCAAGCGGCCTCAAAGCGTTCGCCGGTCTTGTGCTGAGCGCGCTCGGCTGGCTCAGGTGGATGACCTGGGTCGTCGCCGTCATCGCGGTCGTCCGCGCCTAGCCGGCGGCCAAACCCGAATTCGGGCGACCGCGCTACGTTTATGAGCGCATGAACGTTGAGATCAGGGTCACCAAGCTCGTTTTTGTCGCGCGCCTCGAATCCGAGGCGGCGCCAAAGTCGTGCGCCGCGTTCCAGTCGCTTCTCCCGCTCAAGACCCATATCATTCAGGCTCGCTGGAGCGGCGAAGCGGCCTGGATCCCGTTCGGTGAGCTGGACCTGGATGTCGGCTACGAGAACCACACGAGCCACCCGGCGCCTGGCGAGCTGCTGCTCTACCCGGGAGGCGTCAGCGAGACCGAGATCCTGTTCCCCTACGGCTCGACCCTTTTTGCGAGCCGATCCGGCCAGCTTGCCGGCAATCATTTCGCAACGATCGTCGAGGGCAACCACCAGCTGCGCGAGCTCGGCAACCTCGTCCTCTGGAAGGGCGCTCAAGACATCGTGTTCACGGCGATCCCCGACGCCTGACTCGCAGTTGGTCCACGACCTCGCCGGGGCGGCGATGGAGCGCTGCGACGTGCTGGCGACCTGCAGCGAGGATTCCGGCAGGCTGACGCGGCCCTTCGCGACCGACTCGATGCGCCGCGCCCACGATCACGTGCGGGGCTGGTTGGGTACGGCGGGCATGCAGGTGCGCGCCGACAACGTGGGCAACCTGCGCGGTCGCTACGAAGCTCATGCCCCCGACGGGCCGACGCTCATCCTGGGATCTCACCTGGATTCGGTGCGTGGAGCGGGCAAGTACGACGGGCCCCTCGGGGTGCTCGTGGCGATTGCCGCCGTTCAAAGCCTTCACGACAGCGGCACGCGCCTTCCGTTCGCGATCGAGGTCATCGCCTTCGCTGACGAGGAGGGGTTGCGATTCGGCACGACCTACCTGGGCAGCAGGGCGGTGGCGGGAACCTTCGACGTGGGGGAGCTGGCGCGCAAAGACGGCGAGGGCACCACCATGGGCAACGCGATCCGGCGCTTCGGAGGCGATCCCGAGCGCATCGAGGACGATGGCTGGCACGGTGGTCCGCTGATCGGCTACTGCGAGGTGCACATCGAACAGGGCCCCGTGCTCGAGTCCCGGGACCTGCCGGTTGGGGTCGTGAGCGCGATTGCCGGCCAGAACCGCTACGAGATCTCCATCGAGGGCGAGGCCGGCCATGCCGGAACGGTTCCGATGGATCAGAGAAAGGACGCCCTTGCGGCGGCCGCGGAGCTCGTCGTCGCAGCAGAGGCGATCGCGGGCGGGCTGGAAGACGTCGTGGCGACAGTTGGCTCGCTGACGGTGAGCCCAGGTGCGACGAACGTGATCCCCGGCAGGGTCGATCTCAGCCTCGACGTGCGGCACGCCGGCGACGCGGCCCGCGAGCACGCCGCGCAAACGATTCTGATGAGCGCAACCGACATCGCGCGGCGGCGCTCGGTGCGCCTTTCCGTGCGCACGGTCAGCGAGAACGCGTCGGTGCCGTGCTCGCCGAGGCTGGTTTCCCTCCTGTCGCGCGCGGTGGAAAACGCCGGCCATCCGGCCGTCACGCTGGCGAGCGGAGCAGGCCACGACGGTGTCGCGATGTCGGCGCTCACGGAGATCGGAATGCTCTTCATTCGCTGCAAAGGCGGCGTCAGCCACAACCCGGCCGAATCCGTCACGGCCGCCGATGTCGCGGTGGCGATCGCCGCGCTGGGCGGCTTCCTTTCGCTCCTCGCCGGTGCCTGACGCCGACCTCCGTCACGTCGATCTGCTGATCTCCGGCGGCCGCGTCGTCACCGCCTCGGGAGTGGCTGAGGCCGACGTTGCTATTTCGAAGGGCTTGATCGTGGCCGTCGGGCCGGGGTTGACGCCGCACGCGACCGAGGTGATCGACGCTCGTGGCCTGCACGTGTTCCCGGGCGGCATCGATACGCATGTGCACCTCAACGAGCCCGGCCGGACCGAATGGGAGACGATCGCCAACGGGTCGGCGGCGCTGGCGGCCGGCGGCTACACCGCGTTCGTGGACATGCCCCTCAACTCCATACCGGTCACCACCACCGTGGAGGCGTTCGATCTGAAGCTGGAGGCGATGCAGCGTTCATCGCGGGTCGACTTTGGACTGTGGGGCGGGCTCATCCCGGACAACATCGACCGGCTGGAAGGACTGCAGCGTCGCGGAGCCCTGGGCTTCAAGGCCTTCATGTGCTCGAGCGGTATCGACGAGTTTCCTGCCTGCGATGAGCGAATCCTGCGCGAAGGCATGAAAAGGATCGCGGAGCTTGGCTCGATCCTTCTGGTGCACGCGGAGGACCCGGTCACGATTGCCCTTCAGGCGTCCAATGTGAAGGGAACGGACGCCCGCGCCTTCGCAGATTCACGACCATCCTCGGCAGAGGCGGAGGCCGTCTACCGGGCGATGACCCTGGCACACGAAACCGGGTGCCGCCTCCATGTGGTTCACGTGAGCACCCCCACTGCAGCACGGATGATCGAAGGCGAGCGCCGCAGCGGATACGCCGACGTGAGCGCCGAGACATGCCCCCACTACCTGATCTACTCGCGCGACGATCTCGTGCGCCTCGGCGGCGTCGCCAAGAGCGCGCCGCCATTCAGGCTTCCCGAAGAGCGGGACGCGCTGAGGAAGATGGTCTACGAAGGCGACCTCGAGATGGTCGTGTCCGACCACTCGCCCAGCACCATCGAGCTCAAGCAGGGTCCGGACTTCTTCAAGCTCTGGGGCGGATTGTCAGGGTGCCAGTCGACGCGCCAGCTGCTTCTGGGCTGGTTCGATCCCGCCCTGGTCGCCGCGGTGACCTCAACGAATGTTGCGCGCCGGTTTCAACTGGCGGGCAAAGGAGACGTCGACGAAGGATTCGACGCCGACCTCTGGCTCGTCGACCTCGACTACCTGGGCATGGTGCACCGGGACGACCTCCTCTACCGCAACCCGTTCAGCGTTCACGAGGGGCAGACGATCCGAGGCAGAACAGTCCGCACGCTTGTGCGCGGCCGGACTGTCTTCGCCGATGGGCACGTGATCGGGGAGCCTGCCGGCAGGTTCATCCACGCAGGCGCGCGCTCGTAGCCTCGATGTCTTTCGTGATCGCCTCCTCGTCCGCCGTCAATAGACGGCTCTCGCGAACCACGACCCGGCCGTTGACGACCACCGTCTGAGCCCGCGCGGGCGGGGCCAGGGCGAGGGCGGCGAAGGCATCGGACAGCCCCGCGTGCGCGAGGTCGTCGATGCGAAAGCACGCGATGTCGGCGCACTGTCCGGGGGCGAGACTCCCGCAGTCCTCCCGCCCGAGACAATCCGCCCCACCTCGCGTCGCCATTCGCCACGCGGCTCTGGCCTCGAGTGCCCTGGGCGCATCCTCGCGGCCGGACATCGCGGCTCGCAGTCGGGCCATCAGCAGAGCCTGGTGCACCTCCATCGCCAGGTTGGCGTCCTCGTTGCTCGCCGCACCGTCGACGCCGAGGCCCACGTGAGCCCCGGCGCGCAGCAGATCCTCGACGCGGCAGGCGCCCGCGCCGAGCCGCATGTTGCTCGAGGGACAGTGCGCGATGCCGGTTCCGACCCGCGCGACCCGCTCGACCTCCGCCTGGCTGAGATGAATCCCGTGTGCGTACCACACGTCGTCGCCGGTCCAGCCAAGGTCTTCCATCAGCTCAAACGGACGGCGGCCAAACCGTTCGAGGCAGAACCGCTCCTCGTCAAGCGTCTCCGCCAGATGCGTGTGAAGGCGGACGCCGTGCCGCCGCGCCAGCTCCGCCGAGTCGCGCATCAACTGCGGCGTGACTGAAAACGGCGAGCACGGCGCCACGACGACTCGGCACATCGACCCTGGACCTGGGTCGTGAAAACGGCTGATCACATCCTCTGTCGCGGCGAGGATGGCGTCCTCCCCCTCGACCACGGAGTCCGGAGGCAGGCCACCACTGGACTCGCCGAGGGACATCGAGCCGCGGCACGGATGGAACCGAAGACCCAGCTCTCGGGCTGCGTCGACCAGGGTCTCGAAGAGGGCCGGACGACCCGCCGGAAAAACGTAGTGGTGGTCGCTGCTCAGCGTGCAGCCGCTGAGCAGCAGTCGCGCCATCGCGGCCCGGGCCGCGCTGCGGACGGCATCCGCGTCGATGCGCGCCCACACGGGATACAGAGCACGCAGCCACTCGAACAAGGTTCCGTCGGGAACGTAGCCTCGGGTCGCCCACTGGTACATGTGGTCGTGGGCGTTGACGAGTCCGGGCATGGCGACGCAGTTCGGCTCATCGACGATTTCGCCGGCCGGCGGCGCGGGGCCCGAGCCGACCTCCACCACGGTCCCTTCCCTTGAAAGAACCCATCCGTTCTCGAGCTCCTCGCCGCCGCCGGTTACGAGCAGCCCCGCCCTCACCAGAAGAGTCCGGCTCTGGACCGTCACGTGATCGAGATGCTCTACCAGGCGAAGCCTTCCGCGGGGGCGTCGTCGCGAGTGACCGTCCCTTCGATCAGCCCGTACGGCCGGTCTGACGCGTAGAAGACCTCGTTTTCGTTGGCGAGGGCGAACGGGGCCAGATCGACGACGAAATGGTGCTTGTTGGGCATGGAGAGCCGGATCTCCGCAATCTCAGGCCTGGCCTTGAGCACCGCCTCGCCCATCGAGTAGAGGGTCTGCTGCAGGGCCAGGCTGTGCACGCTGGCGAAGGTCTCGACCATCAAGCGGCGCGTCGTTTCAAAGGACTCGGACCACGGGGCGTGCGGCGTGGCGTAGCGCCAGCGAGCCGTCACCGCGGTCGCCAGAATCCGATCCCTGGTCTCGGGAAGGGTCGTGTACCGATCCTTCTCATAACCCCAGAACTCTGAGCCGGTCGACTTGAGGACGACGAGGTCGGCGAGCCCCGCCACCACCCACTCAGCGCTGTGCTCACACGTAACCACGGCGAGGCGTTTCTCGGATCCACCGCGCACGAAAGCGTGTGGATGCGGCTTGCCGTCCACGCTGATTCTTGTCCATGGGAACTCCTCGATCGTCACTCGCGCTCGCTTGACGGCCGCGTAGTCAGCCACGAAATGACGGGCCAGACGAAGACCGAACTCCTCGATCTCGCCGACAGACGCCTCCTTGGCGAAGGCGAAGACGGTGTTCTTTTGCGTGTCCGTCGGGACGATCTTGCTGTTGTCACCGTGAAGGTGACTCGCAGCGAAGTCACCTGAGAGCGCGACGCTCACGTTGATGTCCTTGATCTCGTGACGCGAGCCGTCGCCACCCGACTTCGTCACCCGCACGAGGTGCGTCTCCGACTTCCCGTACTGGTTGCCGCCGAGGACGATCGGCACTATGTGCCCTTGTAGGTCGTGTAGCCGAACTGGCTCAGCAAAAGGGGGATGTGGAGATGCGCGCTGGCGTCGTCAAGGCTGAACACCACTGACACCTCGGGATAGAAAGCGGTGAGGCCGGATCGCTCGAAATACGTTCGGGTCGCGAATTCGACGCGGTACTCGCCGGGTTCAAGCTCGTCAGCGGCCAGGCTTCGGACCCGGCCGTCGGCATCGGTCTCGGCCGTGGTGAGGGTGGTCCATCCACCGTCAGCTTCGCGCCGGCTGAGCGTCACAGGCAGCCCGGCGGCCGGTGTCCCACGCATGGTGTCCAGGACGTGAGTCGAAACGCTCATGACCGGCAGAGCTGCTCGAGCCGCAGCCTCGTGATCTTGCGCTGCTCGCCAGCGGCGACCTCGAGCTCCACCGCCGGGGAGTTCTGCATGCGGAGGCGAAGCGCTTCGAGGACCTCGCCCGCGCTGCGGCCATGTGCCGCGATCAGAAACACGTGCCCGAACCGCTCCTCATAGAGTCGATTCTCCGCCGTCAGAGCCGCAAGCGTCGGGGCGGGCGCGCCCACGACGCGACGCTGCTCACGCTCCGACAGTCGCGGAGAGTGGCCGCCCGACTCGCCGATGCGTGGATGGGCGGCGAATGCCCCCAGCCAGTCCTCCGGCGTGAGGGTGGCCCACGCGGAATCCGCGCGCGCCATGAGCGCGCTCAGGTTGACGAACGGCCGCGTCGCGGCGACGGCGGCGGCCCAACTTTGATTGGCGAAGCACGAGTACAGGGCGTGCTCGGCGTCGCGGCCGGGCATGGCGTTCAGCCGCGCGAGGCCATCACCCGGCACTGGCCAGGAACCTTTCCAGGCCGGATCGCGCCTGCCGTCGCACCGATGACCGCAGCATCGGCGTCCACCCGAGGAGGACGCCGACAGGCCCGAGGGCCTGGCTCGCCCAGCGCTGGAAGCTGAAATCGTCACGGTGAGCCGCGATGAGCCCTCCTTCGAACCGGAAGGTGGCGCGGACGTCGTTGACCACCTTGCGACCAGTCTGGGTGAACGTGTAGTGGGCGACCCAGTGAGCCGATCCACGTGCACCGTCCGACTCGTGCTCGAGAAGACGAACCTCGAGATCGGTCGAGCGCCCGGTCAGAAAGCGCCACATCCCGCCCACCTCGCGACCGCGCAGATCTGGAAACACCGGATCGCTGAAGGTGGCATCGGAGGCGTAGCACGCGCTCATGCCGGCGCCGTCTCGAGCGGAGAAGGCGGCATAGAAGCGCTCGATGAGCTGGTGGCTTGAATCGGCCAACGGCTCAGAATCGTACAGGGCGCGCCGCGGGTCACCCTGACCACCCCGCGTGCTCTGATCCTGCGCCTCTTTTCCCGTCGCGATTTCGCCCAGTCGCGCTATCGCGCTGTTGGTCGCGGGTCAGGCCGTTTCGGTGGCGGGGGACGGAAGCTTCGCCGTCGCGCTGGCGGGGACCGTCCGGCCCGCCAGCGCTGCGGTCACGAGCGCGGCGGCTGCTGCCAGCCCGAACGTCACGGCAAGCCCCGGCTTGAGCC
>JBIOJB010000073.1:0-15092 GCA_044450465.1 Candidatus Dormibacterales bacterium
CTACCGCGCTCTAGTCGCCAAGCTCGGGATCAGGAGATAGCCGGCACTCATTAGTTCGGGAGGACTCCGCAGGTCGCTGGGGTCAGCTCTTAGAAGCTCTCACTCGGGTTCGGTGGTCGAACAGTCGCACCACACGGACCTCGGCGGCAGCTTCTAGGAACCTGGCCTCGAAAAGCAACCGGATGGACCACCTCCCCATGGAGGTATTGGCGTGGCAATAGTCACGAAGAACGTGGAGGTCGCCGGAAGGCGGCTCTCGATCGAAACCGGGCGCGTGGCCGAACAGGCCAACGGCGCTGTCATCGTTCGTCAGGGAGACACGGTGGTGCTCAGCACAGCCGTGATGTCGAAGCTGCCCCGGCCGGGGATCGACTTCTTTCCGCTCACCTGCGACTACGAGGAGAAGCTGTATGCGGCCGGGAAGATCCCGGGCGCGTTCATGCGCCGCGAGGGACGTCCAAGCGAGACGGCCATCCTCGCCTCGCGGCTGACGGACCGGCCGCTGCGGCCGCTGTTTCCCGACGGTTTCCGCCTGGACATCCAGGTCGTGTCGACGGTGCTTTCGGTCGACCAGGAAAACGACCCGACCATCCTCAGCATCAACGGGGCGTCGACCGCCCTCGTCATCTCCGACATCCCATTTCAGGGGCCTGTCGGAGCGGTGCGCATGGGGCTGCTCGACGGACACCTGGTGGTCAAC
This sequence comes from Candidatus Dormibacterales bacterium, assembly GCA_044450465.1. GTDB lineage: Bacteria > Chloroflexota > Dormibacteria > Dormibacterales > Dormibacteraceae > JBIOJB01. Next base: position 701 of record JBIOJB010000073.1, read on the forward strand.
CCGTCGCTCTCGAGGATGGCCGAATCGGAGCTCGACCTCGTGGTGGCAGGCACCGCGGACGCCATCTTGATGGTGGAGGCAGGCGCGAAAGGCGTGACCGAGCAGACGGTGCTCGACGCCTTGTCGATGGCTCACGAGGAGATCAAGCGAATCTGCGCGGCGCAGGTCGAGCTGCGAGACCAGGTCGGCCTGGAGAAGTACGAGTTCGTCCCGTCTGCCTATCCGGCCGAGATGGTGGAGGTGGTCGGTGAGTACCTCGCGCTACGGCTCGACCCCGTTCTTTACAGCGCCGACAAGGCGATGCGCGAGAACGGCATCGACGATCTGCGGCGCCTGGCGATCGAAGAGCTTGGCGAGCGCTTTCCGGAGAACGTCGACATCATCGGCAAGCTGTTCGACAAGGCGCTGAAGGACCGAGTCCGCCAGCGCATCGTGGACGAAGGCATCCGCATCGATGGCCGAGGTCTCAGGGATGTACGCAAGATCACGGTCGAGGTGGGCGTCCTTCCCCGAACTCACGGGTCAGGTCTGTTCACTCGCGGCCAGACCCAGGCGCTCACCATCGCCACACTCGGCTCGATGTCCGATCAGCAGAAGCTGGACGGGCTTAGCGCCGACGAGTTCAAGCGTTACATGCACCACTACAACTTCCCGCCGTTCTCGGTCGGCGAGGCGCGACCGCTGCGGGGCCCGGGACGCCGTGAGATCGGTCATGGGGCGCTGGCGGAGCGCGCGCTGCTGGCCGTCGTGCCGCCGGTCGAGGAGTGGCCCTACACCATCCGGCTCGTGTCGGAGATCCTCAGCTCGAACGGCTCGACGTCGATGGCCTCGGTCTGCGGCTCGACGCTGGCGTTGATGGACGCCGGGGTCCCGATCAAGGCGCCCGTGGCGGGCATCGCGATGGGGCTGGTCACACGGGGAGGCAAATTCGCCGTGCTCACCGACATCCAGGGAGTCGAAGACGCTCTGGGCGACATGGACTTCAAGGTGGCGGGAACCGCCTCGGGCATCACGGCGCTTCAGATGGACATCAAGATCAAGGGCCTGACGCACGAGATCTTCACCCAGGCCCTGGAGCAGGCGCGCGAGGCGCGGCTGTTCGTGCTGGACAAGATGCTCGCGGTCATTCCCGGCCCGCGCACGGAGATGAGCACCTACGCGCCGCGCATCACCACCATAATGATCAACCCGGACAAGATCCGCGACATCATCGGCCCCGGAGGCAAGATGATCCGCAAGATCACCGAGGAGACCGGCGCGCAGATCGACGTCGAGGATGACGGGCGAGTCTTTATCGCGGCGGTGGACCAGGAGGCTGGTCGTCGGGCCATCGACTGGATCAAAGGCCTTACCGACGAGGTTGAGGTCGGCAAGATCTATCGAGGCAAGGTGGTCCGCATCATGCCGTTCGGCGCGTTCGTCGAGGTGCTTCCCAACCAGGACGGACTGGTCCACATCTCGAAGCTTTCGGATCACCGGGTCGAGCGGGTCGAGGAGATCTGCAATGTCGGAGACGAGATAGTCGTCAAGGCCGTCGAGATCGACAGCCAGGGCCGTCTCAACCTGAGCCGTCAGGCCGCCATCGAAGAGATGACGGGACGGGGCGAACCCATCGACGAGAAGATCGACCCCGAGGCGATGGCCCTGGCCCTCGCTTCGCCGCCTCCTCCGCCGCGCGAGGGCGGGTTCGGCGGTGGCGGTCGTGACCGCAACCGCAACGGCGGCGGCGCGCGCGGGCGCGGACCTCGCCGGGACTAGAGCGCTCCCTGTGACGCGGGTCGCGGTCGGGGGGTACCGAGGCAAGGTCGGTGCCATCCTGGTCGCGGCCCTCCAGTCGGAGCCGGGAGTCGACTATGCCGGCGGCCTCGGACGTGGCGACGACGCGCGCGGCTTCTTCGAACGCGCGAAGCCGCAGGCTTATGTTGATTTCACGCGACCGGCCGAGGCGCTCGCCAACGTTCTTGCGGCCGTGGCCGCCGGAGCCGCGCCGGTGGTCGGCACCACAGGCCTGACGGCGGAGGCCGTCGCCGACATCGAGAGGGCGTGCCGGGCGGGAGGCCTGGGAGGGATCGTTGCGCCCAACTTCGCGATTGGCGCGGTGCTGATGATGCACCTGGCGGAGATCGCCGCGCCTTATTTCGACGCCGCCGAGGTGATCGAGCTGCACCATGCCGCCAAGCTGGACGCGCCGTCTGGCACCGCGCTCGCCACCGCTCGGCGGCTCGCCGCGGCGCGAAAGCAGAAGCCTTTCGCCCACCCCAAGCCCGAGAAGGAGACCCTCGCCGGGACCCGAGGCGGGGAGGAGGGCAATGTCGCCGTGCACAGCGTGCGGCTCCCGGGACTCGTGGCCGACCAGGAAGTGATATTCGGGCTGCCGGGTCAGACGCTGACCGTCACCCACCGCACCACGAGCCGCGAGGCTTACGTGCCAGGAGTGCTGCTCGCGATCCGGGCGGTCGCCAGCGGGCCGAAGTTCTACCGGAGCCTCGACCAGCTGCTCGGCCTCGGTGGTTAACCAGCCGGACCGAATCCGGGTTTGGGCGAGTCAGCTCGCTGCGAGCGACTTTCCACCGGTTTGCGCGATGACCGGGGCCACGCCCGAGACCTGGCGCAAGTTCCGGTTCACGACAGCGCCGGCCTGGACGTATGTGCTGCTGATCCTGGTGTGCCTCGGAGGTCTTGGCGTGATTGTCTATGCCATCGTCGCGAGCTTGGTGTCGAATCGCGCCACCGGTTTTCTGCCTCTAACCAAGACGAGCAAGCGCACGGTGGACCTGGTGACGTGGACACCTCTGGCGCTGCTTGGCGCCTGGCTCGTCCTCTGGTTCGCCGCGCTGCTCGTCGGTTGTCCGGCAACCGATCCGGGTCAGCAGACGACTGCGTGGGTCCTGTTCTGGATGGGCACTCTCTGCATGTTGGCCGGATTGATCGGCAGGCTGGTGGTGATGCCACTGGTCAGCCCACGTGCAACCGTGATGGAGCAGCTTCCTGGCCAGTACGACAAGCTGGTCGAGCTCAAGAGGGTGCATCCGGCGTTTGTGGCGGCGGTCAACGCGATGCATCAGAGCCGCGCGGCCCAGTACGCGGCGGCGTCAAGTGCTGCGAGTCTTCCACTCCAACCCAATTCGAACTAGACTGACCTCGTGCCCACCTCCAATCGACTAAACGTGGCCGTCGTCGGCGCGACCGGGATGGTCGGGATGGAGCTGCTGCGCGTGCTGGCCCAGCGAGGCTTCGCCGGCGGGCGCGTCGCGGCACTCGCTTCCGAGCGCTCGAAGGGCGCAACCGTTCCATACGGTGTTGCTTCGCTCGACGTCGAGCTGCTGGGCGAGCATGCGTTTCGCGGCATCGACGTGGCACTGTTCGCGGCGAGCACCGAGGTGGCGCTCAAATTTGGCCCGATCGCCGCGGAAGCCGGTGCGCTCGTCATCGACAACAGCTCTGCGTGGCGGATGGAGCCCAGCGTGCCTCTAGTCGTCCCGGAGGTCAACAGCGCCGACATCGCCGCTCACCACGGCATCGTTGCGAATCCCAACTGCTGTGCCATCCCACTGACCGTCGTGTTGAACCCCCTGATGAAGGCGGTGGGCCTCGAACGTGTGCTGGTCTCGACCTACCAGTCCGCCTCGGGCGCTGGCAAGGCGCTGGTCGACGAGCTGGAGCAGCAGACCCGATCCATTGCGGCGGGCGAGGCGCCTCAGGCTGCCGTCTACCCCTATCCGCTTGCGCACAACGTGGTGCCGGGTGGCTGGCGCGAGGAGGCAGGGGGCTACAACGAGGAAGAGGTCAAGATCGTCAACGAGACGCGCAAGATCCTCCACCAGCCAGAGCTTCGGATCGCCGCAACATGCGTGCGGGTGCCGGTTCCCGTCGGTCACGGCGAATCGGTTTTCATCGAAACGACGATGCGGATCGGCGCGGCCGAGGCACGCGAGCTCCTCGAGAGCTCACCCGGGGTGGTGATCCAGGATGACCCCGCGGCCAAGCTCTACCCGACGCCGCAACAGGTCGCCGGGAGCGACGAGGTGTATGTTGGCCGCATCCGCACCGATCCTTCGATTCCCAACGGACTTGCTCTGTGGATCGTCTCGGACAATCTGCGCAAGGGCGCGGCCCTCAACGCCGTTCAGATCGCCGAGCGTGCGGTTGAGATGGGGCTCTTGAGAGGCGCTGCCTCCAGGAGTCGAGCATGAACCTCGAACGACCCGCCTCACCTTCCAATAGGAGGACACACGATGGGCACTGACATTGGACGCCTCTTGACCGCGATGATCACCCCGTTCAAGGCGGACGGTTCTGTCGACTATGACGCCGCGGCGAAGCTCGCGACGATGCTGGTGGCGGACGGATCTGACGGCGTGGTCGTATCCGGCACGACCGGCGAATCCCCGACCCTCAGCGACGACGAGAAGATCGAGCTGCTGAAGGTCGTTCGGGCGGCCATCCCGGGCAAGAACGTGGTCTCCGGCACAGGCAGCAACGACACCCACCACTCGGTGAAGCTCTCGGAGCGCGCCATGAAGGCCGGGGCGGATGCGCTGCTGGCAGTGGTGCCGTACTACAACAAGCCGCCGCAGGAAGGCATGTTCCAGCACTTCAAAGCGATCTCGGAGGTCGGTCCGACGATCATGTACAACATCCAGGGCCGGACTGCCGTGAACATGACCGCGGCCACGACCCTCCGCTGCGCGGAGCTGCCGGGCGTGATCGGCGTCAAAGAGGCGAGCGGCGACCTGGACCAGATCGGTCTGGTCTGCGCAGGCAAGCCCGGGAAGTTCAAGGTCTGGAGCGGCGACGACAGCTGGACGCTTCCCGTGCTCGGCGCAGGCGGCTTCGGCGTGATCTGTGTCGTCTCTCACCTGGCCGGGAGCGCGATGAAGAAGATGATCGACGCGCATCGCGCCGGCGACAACGAGACGGCCCGGAAGATCCACTCAGGGCTCCTGCCGCTGATCAAGGCGCTGATGACGACCGCCGCCAACCCGGTTCCTCTCAAGTCGGTGCTCAACGCGATGGGCTTTCCCGCAGGACCGTTCAGGCTGCCGCTTGTCCCGTTGACCGAGGAACAGCTGAAGTCCGTGATGAAGATCGTTGCGGAGGCCGGCGACCTGGTCAGCTTCCGCTCAGGAGTGAAAGTCGCTTAGCTCCTCCCCGGAGCTGGATCGGCTCCACGCGACCATTCGCTCGTGCAAGAGCTGCGGGCTGCACGCAACACGAACGCAGGCCGTGCCCGGCGTGGGCCCGTGTCCGGCGGACATCATGATCGTCGGCGAGGCGCCAGGCTTCAATGAAGACCGCCAGGGCGAGCCTTTTGTGGGCGCAGCAGGCAAGCTCCTCGACACTCTTCTGGCTCGCATCTCGCTGAGCCGCGCCGACGTGTACATCACCAACGTGCTCAAGTGCAGGCCACCGATGAACCGGGATCCGATGCCCAACGAGGCGGAAAGCTGCTCGCCTTACCTGCAGCGGCAGCTCGAGCTGGTTCATCCGAAGGTGCTGTTGATCCTTGGGCGCCACGCGCTCGAGAGGCTGCTGCCCGGGCAGGGCTCGATCTCCCGCATCCACGGCAGCCTCATCAAGCGGGGCGACGTCGCCTACGTTCCGCTGTACCACCCCGCGGCCGCGCTCCACAATGGCTCGCTGGTCGCCGACCTGGAGCGTGACTTCGACAGCGTCAGGCGCTATCTGGCGACGCTGCTGGCGCCACCCTCACCGCCTCCAGCTCCGGTTCCAGTTCCCGCGAAAGCTCCTGAGGCCGAGCAGCTGCGCCTCTTGTGAGAATCACGTGGTGAGCCCCGGCCGACTCCGCTACATCCCGCTGGGCGGCCTGGGCGAGGTCGGCATCAACATGTGGGCACTCGAGTGGGACAACCAGGTGCTGGTGGTGGACGCCGGCCTGATGTTCCCGCAGGACGACATGCTCGGCATCGACCTGGTCCTGCCCGACATCTCATACCTGCTCGAGAAGGGTCGCAAGGTGCTCGGGATAGTTCTCTCGCACGGGCATGAGGACCACATTGGTGGGCTGCCCTACGCCTTGAAGAAGCTCAACGTGCCGGTCTACGGCACTCGTTTGACCTTGGGCCTGGTCAAGCCGAAGCTCAGGGAACACCGGATCCTGCGCGAGGCCGACCTGAGAGAGGTTCGGGTTGGCGACTCGGTTCAGCTGGGCCCGTTCAGGGTCGAGACCGTCGCGGTCTGCCACTCCATCCCTGACGCCGTCGCGCTGTCGATCGAGACTCCCGTCGGCCGGGTTGTATACACCAGCGATTTCAAGCTCGACGACGCGCCACCCGACGGTTTGCCCACGGACATGGCCCGGTTCCGGCAGCTCGGTGACGAAGGCGTGCTCCTGCTGCTGAGCGATTCGACCAACGCGGAGCGGTCAGGTCGATCGGGCTCGGAGCGTGACCTTCATGGGGCTTTCGAGCGCATCTTCGGAGAGGCGCCCGGCCGGATTGTGGTCGCGAACTTCGCATCAAACATCCACAGGATCCAGCACCTCGTTCGCATGGCCGTCCAGTTCGAGCGCCGCGTTGCCGTCGTGGGCCGGAGCCTCGAGACGAACTTCAAAACCGCCCGCGAGCTCGGGTTCCTCAAGGTGCCGGAAGGGCTCACTGTTCCGCTGGACCACATCGACCGCGTGCCACGTTCGAAGCTGCTGCTTCTGACCGCCGGCAGCCAGGGCGAGCCGATGTCGGCGCTGGCCCGGTTCGCGGCACAGAGGCATCCGCTTGTAAACGTGCTCGAAGGAGACTGGGTCGTGATCTCGGCACGGCCGATTCCAGGCAATGAGCGGATGGTGCACCAGACCGTGAACAACCTCTACCGCCACGGAGCGCGCGTCTTCTACTCCGAGGTGGGCCACGTTCATGTGACCGGACACGCGCAGCGCGACGAGCTGCGCGAGATGCTCGATGCGACGAGACCACGTTTCTTCATCCCGGTGCACGGTGAGTACCGGCAGCTGCTTCTTCATTCAGAGATTGCGAGCGAAGCGGGCCTGGCCGATGAGCGGATCACGGTCGTCGAAGACGGCGAATCGGTGGAGCTGGACGGCGAGTCGATGACCAGGGGTGAGAAGATCCCGACCGGCCTCGTCTTCGTCGATGGGCTTGGCGTCGGCGACGTCGAGCAGGTCGTGCTGCGGGACCGCCGGCACCTCGCCGAGGACGGGATACTCGTCGTGACGCTCACGCTGGACCGGGACACCGGAGCGGTGCGCGCCGGCCCCGACCTGATCTCTCGAGGCGTGATCGAGCCTGAGCTTTCGGTCAAGCTGATGTCCGATGCGAGGGCGGCGGCGATGGACAGCATCGTCAGGCTGGCCGAAGCTCATTCCGACCTCAACCAGCTGCAGGAGGCGATCCACGACGCGGTTTCGAAGACGGTATACCGGCAGACGCGGCGCCGTCCGATGGTGATACCGGTGGTGACCGAAATATGAACCTCCAAATCGCAGCCGGGTCAGACCCGGCCGCCGGTGGGACGCGGGAGCGAACGTGAAACTGCCCCCGCTAGCGCTTGTCGCACCGAGTCTTTGCCCGCGATGCGACCAGCCTGCCATGGTGCTCGACCTTGGCGACGAGGGTCGCTGCGCCCACTGCGGTCTTCAGCTGCACCAGTGCGGCAGCTGCCGCGGCGTGTCGGGTCCCTTCGACCGCTTCTGCGGGTTCTGCGGTCACGAGCTCGTCCGCGGGATCAGGCGCCCGGTCTGGTGGCGCCTGTGGTTCCTCGTCGCGCTGGTTCCGCTGGGTGCCGGCCTCATCTACGGAATCGCCCAGGCACGGCCTTAGCGCTCGACTGCGCTTAGTCGTTCCGGTTCAGGCGCGTCCCGCACTCCACGCAGAAGCTGTGGCGGCCGAGGTTGTGGTGGCCGCACGACGAGCAGACGAGCCGGCGTGGCGGGTCCGCCTGCAGCCATCGCTCGTTTTCGCGGCGGTACCAGATGCCGTCCTCAGGCCCGAGCATCCAGCGCCGGCCCTCGCTGTCCAGCACGGCGAGGTCACGCACGGCCAGTCGAAAGGCCCGCGGCTGCAAGCCACCTGCCCGCCGGTTCTCAACGAGGGATTTGTAGCGAATCTCCGCGAGCGAGAACGGGTCGATGGCCACCGGGAGAGTATGCCTTGACGAGCCGGCGGATCGGAGCGGAGCCCCGGTGTAGAATCGGCTTCGGCTCAGCGCCCGCAGCATGCGTCGCACCACATCCCGCTCCCCACGTCCTTCATCTAACGGCGCCCGGCGCGCTTCGTCGGCGCGCGCTCGCTCGTCACGTGGCCGGAGAGCGTCCAACACCCGCCTGACGCCACGCCAGGTGCGTGAGATCTCGGGAGTGCTGCTCATCCTCGCGGCGCTGCTGGGTCTGCTCGCGATCGGGAGCCACGCCGGTTCAATCCTCAGCGGAATCAGAGGCGCGCTGGTGGGCGCAGTGGGTGAGGCCTGGTTTGTGCCGGTCGTCGCCGCGCTCGCAGCCGGCGCTTACCTGCTCTGGCCCAAAGCGCCCCGCCCGCGCTCCCTGGATGTCGCCTCAGGCGTCGTGGCCGTGTTTGCGCTGATCGGCCTTTTCGGGCTGGCGGCGCATGCCGGCGGCTCGGTCGGCAGCACGATCGATCGCGCCGTCGTCGGCATGCTGGGCACGGTCGGTGCCTGGGCGCTGCTGATTGCGCTGCTGCTGATCGGGCTCATCGTCACGCTGCACTTCAGCCCGGGAGCTCTCATCGCGACCGCGGCGGGCGGGGCCAGGGCTGCCTACGCAGAACGGCTCCGGCTCCAGAGCCTGGTCATGTCTCCGCCAGGCGAGAAACCCAGGTCGGCCAAGCCGGCCCGGTTGCCGAGCGAGGCGCCGGCCAAGCTGGCGGCTGCGTCTGCCGTCGAAGAGGTGAGGCCGTGGGAGCTTGAGGCCGACGAGGTCTCGAAGGTCGAGCCCGCAGGCGCCGCGGCCAACCACCACAGACCTGCCGCTGATGTGCACGAAGCGGCCGAGACACCGGAGCCTGCGATCCTGCGCGTGGTGGCCGAACCGGAAGACGAGCTCCCGGATATCGAGTGGAAACTGCCTTCTATCGCCCTCCTCGACACTGTGACCGCGAGGCGCGAGCGCATGGCAGACGAGATCAAGCGAAACGTGAGGATCATCGAGAGCACGCTCGAGACTTTTGGCGTCCCCTGCAAGGTGATCGGTGTCAACCCGGGACCTGCGGTGACGCAGTTCGAGGTGCAGCCGGGCGCAGGCGTCCAGGTCAAGCGGATCACGGCGCTGCAAAACGACCTGTCCCTCGCGCTGGCCGCGGCACCGCTGCGGATCGAGGCGCCGATACCCGGCAAATCGGCGGTGGGCATCGAGGTGCCAAACAAGTCGGCGAGCCTCGTCATGATCCGGGAGGTGCTCGAGACGGCCGCCTTCCGCGAGGGCAGCAACAAGCTGGCGCTCGGGCTTGGCAACGACGTTTCCGGCCAGTCGATCGTGGCGGACCTGACGCGGATGCCGCACCTACTCATCGCGGGCGCCACCGGCCAGGGCAAGAGCGTTTGCATCAACGCGTTGATCACGAGCCTGTTGTTCCAAGTCACGCCGGATCATCTGCGATTGCTCCTGATCGACCCGAAGCGAGTCGAGCTGACGGGGTACAACGGCCTGCCGCACCTCGCGCTGCCCGTCCTCGTCGATGCCCACCAGGCGTCGGCAGCCCTCCGCTGGGCAGTGGCTGAGATGGACCGCCGCTACAAGCTCTTCTCGTCCGAGGGAGTGCGCAACATCGCTGCTTACAACGAAAAGGCGACGCAGAAGCTCGCACGCCCGCTGCCGTACGTGGTGATCGTAATCGACGAGCTGGCGGACCTCATGATGGTCGCGGCCGGGGAGATCGAGGAGCTGATCTGCCGCATCGCGCAGCTGGCTCGCGCGGTGGGCATCCACCTGATCATCGCGACTCAGCGGCCGTCGACCGACATCATCACGGGGCTGATCAAGGCCAACATCCCGTCCCGAATCGCGTTCGCCGTCGGGTCACAGGTCGACAGCCGGGTCATCCTCGACACCGGCGGCGCCGAGAAGCTGCTCGGAAGAGGGGACATGCTCTACCAGCCTGTGGACGCGGGCAAACCCACCCGCATCCAGGGAGCCTTCGTGAGCGACCCGGAGGTCGAGTCGCTCGTCACCTTCTGGAAGTCGCAGGGCGATCCCCGTTACATGGACGAGATCCTTGAAGAGGGGGCGGCCTCTGAGTGGGAGCGCACCCAGGTCACCGAGCGAAAGCTCGACCCCCTGTTCGCGCGGTCTGCTCGCACGGTGGCGGCAGAGGGGGCGGCATCGGTCTCCCTCGTTCAACGCAAGTTCAACGTCGGTTACTCGCGAGCCGGGCGCATCGTCGATCAGCTGGCCGAGCACCACGTAGTCGGCGGCTATCAGGGGTCGAAGTCGCGGGAGGTCCTGATGGCCCTGCCGGATGTCGACGACCTGCTGGAGCGGCTGCATCTCGAGTGAGCGAGGCATGACGGAAGGGCCGCCCTCGACGTGAGCCTGGGGCTGTGCTCTCGTATGACGCGAGCCCGGCCCACCCACGCGCCCTCCGATCTGTTGTGTACTTCACAGGTGGCCACGATGATCGGAACGTGCCGGTGACCGCGTGAACTTCTCGAACGCGCTGACGCTGAGCCGGCTCGCCGTGATCCCCATCCTGATGACGCTGATCGTCGTCCCATTTCAGGGTCACGATCAGATCGCGGCAGGTCTCTTCATCGTGTTCTCGCTGACGGATACCCTCGATGGCCAGCTGGCCCGGCGGCGGGGCACTGTCAGCGACTTCGGGAAGTTCCTGGACCCCCTGGCCGACAAGCTGTTCGTCCTCTCGGTGCTGATCGTGCTCGTCCAGGAGGGGCTGGTCGCCGCCTGGGTCGTGGTCGTCATCTTCTCGAGAGAGCTGATCATCACCATCCTCCGCTCGGTGGCGGCTAGCCAGGGGCGTGTGATCGCGGCGGCGCCCCTGGGCAAGACGAAGACCGTGATGCAGATGGTCGCGGTGACGCTGCTCATCCTCCAGCGCCCGTATGTCGCGCTGGAGCCCGCGGCGGAGATCGCCGTCGCGGCGGCGATCGTTTTCACGCTGTGGAGCGGCCTCGACTACCTGTGGCGCTTCCGCTACCTGATCGGACTTCGGGATAGCGAGCGCACGGCCGCCGTCAGGGCGCCGAGCGGTGGGGCGCCCGCGCCGGAGGAGCGGGCCTCCGAGCTGGCCCGTGAGCTGGGCGACCTTCTGCGGGGGAGCGGGCTCAGCCTCTCGGTGGCGGAATCGTGCACCGGTGGCCTGCTCGGATCGCTCGTCACGGATCAGCCCGGGAGCTCGGCTTATTTCCTGGGCGGGGTGATCGCGTACGCGGACTCGATCAAGCGGGAGCAGCTTGGGGTGCCGGCCGCCATCCTGGAGAAGCGGGGAGCGGTGAGCCGTGAGGTGGCGGAGGCGATGGCCGACGGGGTCCGGACGAGGTTCGGGTCGCAGCTTGCGGCGTCTGTCACCGGCATCGCGGGTCCGGATGCGGATGGCTCGCACAAACCCGTGGGGCTTACGTTCGTCAGCGTGGCCTCGCCCGGAGGCACGACGACCTTCGAGTTTCACTTCAAGGGTGACCGCAGGGCGAACCGCGTCGAGGCGGCGGGCGAGGCGCTCAGCCTGCTCGTGCAGGAGGCTCGGAAGTACGCACCGCCGGAAAAGACCCCTTGACGCCCGAACAGTTGTTCGCTAATGTTTGCGGAACGGCCTGTTAACGAGGTTGACCTGCGCCTCACGACGTAGAACACTCGCCGCAACGACCTAGGAGGCATTAACGATTGGAAAAGGAAAAGGCCCTCGACTCGGCGATCTCCCAAATCGTCAAGAGCTACGGAAAGGGATCGATCATGAAGCTGGGTGAGCACGCGGCCCTGCGCGGGGAGATCACCGTGATCCCGACGGGCGCTCTGCTTCTAGATCTCGCGCTGGGCGTAGGAGGCATACCGCGCGGTCGCGTGACCGAGCTCTACGGCCCAGAGTCGGCGGGCAAGACCACGCTCGCGCTGCATGTGATCGCCGAAGCTCAGCGCCAGGGGGGCATCGCCGCTTTTGTCGACGCGGAGCACGCGCTCGACCCGCTCTACGCGTCGCGGATCGGCGTCAAGATCGACGATCTGCTCATCAGCCAGCCGGACACGGGCGAGCAGGCGCTTGAAATCGTCGAGGTCCTGGTTCGGTCTGGAGCGGTCGACGTCATCGTGATCGACTCGGTGGCGGCACTGGTGCCCAAGGCGGAGATCGAGGGCGAGATGGGCGATGCTCACGTCGGCCTCCAGGCGAGGCTCATGTCTCAGGCGCTGCGCAAGCTCACGGCCGCGATCTCGAAATCGAACTGCTCCGTCGTCTTCCTGAACCAGCTTCGCGAGAAGGTGGGCATCATGTTCGGGAACCCGGAGACCCAGCCGGGTGGGCGCGCGCTCAAGTTCTACTCGTCGGTGCGCCTCGACATAAGAAAGGTAGAGGTGATCAAAGTGGGCCTCGACTCCGTGGGCGCCCGTGTGAAGGTCAAGGTGGTGAAGAACAAGGTCGCGCCACCGTTTCGGTCGGCCGAGTTCGACATCCTTTTCAATGAAGGGATCTCGCGTGAGGGTTCGATCATCGACGCCGCGATCGAGTACTCAGTGTTTGAAAAAAGCGGCACCTGGATCTCTTACGGCGACCAGCGCCTCGGCCAGGGTCGAGAGAACGTGCGCAACTACCTCCGCGAGAATCCGACGCTTTCGGCCGAGATCGAGGCCAAGGTCAGGGAGAAGGCGGCAGGTGGCACATCGCCGGTGAAGGCGGGGAGCCCGATCAAGGCTCGGGCTGGTGCGGCAGAGGAGTTCTAGGGCGGCCGCTCCGACCCGGCCCCGGGTCGGAGCCCTTGACGCTGGGCTGCGGCTTCTCAGCCGGAGGGCGCACAGCACCTCGGAGCTGAGTACCAAGCTGCGCCGCCGGGGTCATGACGCCGACGAGGTGGCGGGCGCGCTTCTCCGGCTCACCGAGCTTGGCTACCTGGACGACCGTGCCTTCGCCGAAGGCCATGTGCGCCGGCGGCAGGCGGGCAGGGGGCCGAGCGCTCTGGCGGGCGAGCTGGCCCAGCGGGGCGTGGGGAGGGAGATCGCCGCGGGTGCCATGGCGGGCTTCGATTCCGATGCACAGGCGTTGGCCGCGGGCCGCCTCGCCGAACGGCTGTACGCCAGACGGGCCTGGGGTGGTTATCGAGAGATGCTGAACTCGATTGGCGCGAAGCTTCAGAGGCGCGGGTTCTCGATCGCCGTCGCCCGGGCAGCCTGTGAAGCGGCTTGGGGCGCCGCGCACCAGGAAGCAGAAGCCTAGAATTTCGATGTCACGCGGGCTGGATTCCAGCCCGCAGTCATCGAGCCAACCCGAGGCGGGACCTTCGAGTGTCCTGCCATGGTCACGCACTTTGACAATCGAATAAACGAGGTGCATTTCACATGTTGCCTGTCTACGCCTTCGTCTTAATCGCGCTATCGGTGGTGGTAGCCCTCGTCGTCGGGTTCGGGGTGGCTTATGTGCTGCTTCGACGCCGGCAGAGCGACGGATCGCAGCTGCTCGAGCTAAAGGCACAGCAAGCGCTCTCCGAAGCTGAAACACAGGCCAAGGAGAAGCTGCTGGAGGCCAAGGAGGAGGCCGTTCGAATCCGCACCGCCGCCGAGCAGGAGGCCCGGGAGTATCGGGCTCAATCGCAGCAGATCGAAAAGCGTCTTCTTCAGAAGGAGGAGAACCTCGACCGGAAGGGCGAGGACCTCACCCGGAGGGAGAAGGAGTTCTCAGACCGGGAAAAGGCGCTGGACGAGATCAAAGCGCAGCTTGAGGAGACCTACAAGCAGCAGGAGAGGGAGCTTCAGAGGGTTGCCAACATGACCCGACAAGAGGCTCAAGGAATCCTGATGGCGCAGGTCGAGCAGGAGCTGCGAAACGAGGTCGCGCGTAAAGTCCGCGAAGCAGAGCTTGGGGCGCGCGACGAAAGTGAGCGCCGCGCTCGCGAGATCGTCACGGAGTCGATTCAGCGCATAGCCGCCGACCAGACCGCCGAGGTCTCGGTCTCGGTGTTGCCGCTGCCGACAGACGAGCTCAAGGGCCGGATCATCGGCAAGGAAGGGCGCAACATCCGCGCTCTTCAGCAGGCGACCGGGATCGATCTGATCGTGGACGATACCCCGGAAGCCGTGATCATCAGCGGGTTCGACCCGGTTCGCCGCGAGGTGGCAAGGGTCGCGCTGAACAAACTCATTGTCGACGGCCGGAGTCATCCGGCCCGTATCGAAGAGATCGTCGCCAAATCTAGAACCGAGGGCCTGCAGAGGGTCAAGGAGGAGGGGGAGGCGGCGGTCCTGGAG